>JAJDBD010000162.1 GCA_029261575.1 Nitrospinaceae bacterium
TCCCGGCGTTACTTTCTTTCCCTGGTAAACCGCCCATCCTTCCGGGTCCTCTGGATAATCGAATTTAACGTCGAAGCGCGCCTGCTTCATGGCGAGGTCGCGCAGTTCCTTCTCCACTTTTTTGGAAAATTCGCGCGCTCCCTTTTCTCGCTTCTCCGCCAGCTTGACGGCGCGTATTGCCAACTGCTCCCGGTCCTGGCCGATCGCTTTTTCGAGCGCTTGCTTTCTTTCCTCGTTGCCGACCAACGACTCGCGCTCCTCAAAAATTTTTTCGCGGTACTCCAGAACGGCGGAGAGGTCGAGACCGTATTTGCGCTTCAATCCGTTCAACTCCGCCAGTCGGTCCTCGATTTCCTCCAGCCGGGCGGGGTTAAATTCCAGCGCGGCCTGATAACTCCGAAGCTCCTCCGCCAACGCTTCCACCTCGTAATAGGCGTTCGCGCCGCGCTCCGCCGGACCCTTCAACGCAGGGTCGATCTCCGGCAGGTTTTGCAGTTCCTTGTTGACCCGGCCCAACGCTTCGAGAGCCGCGCCTTCCGCGTCGGCCAAGAGTTCCCGCGCGCGGTCCAGCGCCCCGCTGAGTTTTTCGGCGTTGGCCAGAATGTTTTTTTCCTTTTGCAAACCGGCTTCTTCTTCGGGAGAAATTTCCGCCGCGTCGATTTCCTTCAGTTGAAACTCCAGCAGTTCCAGGCGTTGCAGGCGTTCCCGTTCGTCGGCGTTCATTTGCCGGAGCGCGCGGATTTTTTCCTGAACCGCGTAGTAGCCGCTCCGGTATTCCGCTTTATCCCGCGCGGTTTTGGCGTACAGGTCGAGGAGACCGACGTGGCATTCGGGATGCAGGAGAGTCTGGTGATCGTGTTGCGCGTGGAAGTCCACCAACCGATCGCCGATCTTGCTCAATGCGGAGACGCTGATGTTGCCGCTGTTCAGAAAGGTCCGGTTTTTCCCCGACCGGGATACCGTGCGCTTGACGATCAATTCCCCGTTCTCCTGATCGCATCCCGTTTCGCGGATCAACGCCAGCGTGTCGGGGCAGTCGATCCGGAACAGCGCCTCGACGGTGGCGTCGGGTTCGCCGGTGCGGATGGAATCGGAATCCGCCCGACCGCCCAGGACCAGATTCAGCGCGTCGATGATGATCGATTTGCCCGCGCCCGTCTCGCCGGTCAAAATGTTCAGCCCGGCGTGGAACTCCACCGTCAACTGATCGATGGTGGCCAGATTTTTAATTTTTAATTCCTTGAGCATGGTCGGTCGTCTGTCAGATATTTAATTTTTAATTCCAGGGGCATGGTCTGTTGTCTGCCCGTTTTTTTTATTTTCAATTCCCTGAGCATGATTAATCGTCTATTTGTTCGGCGACTTTTTTCAATAAATCGCCGGCTTTTCGACGCGCGCTCTTTTTACCCGGGTGGGCCGAGTCGGCGGGAGCCAGTTCCAAAACGGTTTGCAATGATTGGTACGCCTGCCGGTATTCGTCGCTGGCGTAATAGGATTCGGCCAGGAACAAGTGGTTGTCTGCGTAAGCGGGCGCGTATTTAATCGCCCTCCGGAAATGCCTGATCGCCTTGTCGTAACTGCCGCCCATGAAACCCGGGAGGCGGTGATACAGCTTTCCCAGGGCGCGGTGGGCGCCGCCGTGGAATTCCGCCGGACGGTATTTGACGGCGGATTCCATGTCTTCCTTCACGGCCTCGACGACCGACAGGCTGGCCCAAAGTCCTTTCAATTCCCCCAGTTTGCCGCGGCAGATTCCGCGAAACAAGTAGCCTCCGCCTTCCCTGGGATCGAGGGTCAGCGCGCGTTCAGCCTCGTCGATGCAGGTTTGATAATATTTTTTTTTGTCGGCTTCCTTTTTTTTAAGGTCGCCGAGAGCGAGGGAGGACCGGGCCAGGCGCCAGGCCCATTCAGCCTGGCTTTTTGGAGAGGCTTTATTAGCGGCTTCTCGAAGTTTTTCCTCCAGACGCAGACGTCCGTCGAGGGCGTCTTGTTTCTCGAACTCGAGGTCGGCCTCTTCCAAGCCAATCGCTTGAGCGTGGGCGGTCGCCAGCAGTAAAATGAAAAATATAATTTGAGCCAAAAGGCTTTTTTTCATGGCATTGAAATTATGGATTGCGCGAACGGCATTGGGTTATAATTAAAACAAATCGTATTTTTACGAGCCGAAAAAGGATGGGCTTTCCGGCTCGATCTAACCGTAAATTTAATTTACCACAAATATGATCTCTCTAAAAAAAGTGATTTTGGGCGCTCTGCTTGGAGCTTCGTTGTTAATTGGGTCCGCGGCCTGGGCCGGAGACGCTCCCCAAAATACCGTGGAAAAATTGCTCGGCGCCATTGTGCAAATCAAGGACGGCGACGACGTAGCCGAAGAGCAGAAAATCCTGAACCGGAAATTTTCCGAACAGGCGGTCGCCTATCTGGACATGAAACATGTCGGCGAAAAAGCGTTGGGCCGGTATTGGAAAGAAAGAACGGCGGAAGAGCAAAAAACTTTTGTCGATCTATTGAGCAATCTGTTTCAAAAAATTGCCTTCCCAAACTCTGCAAAGTTTTTCTCCGGACTGGAAATCCGCTACGGCAAATCCACAGTCGACAAGGATCGTGCGGTGGCGCCGATCACGGTTCTGCACAAAAACGAAGGCGAGATCAGCATCGATTTCAAACTGCGGCGCAATACGGATCTGTGGCGGGTTTACGACGTGATTCTCGACGGGGTGAGCATGCGCAACAACCTGCGCTCGCAGTTCGGCAGGGTGATCCAGAAAAAAAACTACGAGGAACTGGTCCGCAAAATATCTTCCCGGTTGCAGTAATAGCCGGGCCGGCGTAGGCGCCGGAGCCAATGGTTTGCGTTTGCATATTTTTTCTTAAGTTGCCAACTGTCAACCGACCGCTGTCAACTATATTTACTTCGACGTCATTTGGTACACGCCGTCCCAGTCCTTGGGCAGGCCGTTGCCCTCGGCGGCGGCGGCTTTGAAATCTTCGCAACGTTTTAGAAACGTTTGCGAGGGAGCGTCGTGGGGCCGTTGTTTTAAAATTTCCCGAAACGTCTCCATCGCCGCGTCCCAGCTTTGCTCCCGGTACAGCGCCAGCCCTTTTTTAAACTGCGAAACCGCCTGCTCCATACCGGAACTCATTTCTCCTTTCGGAGCCAACACTTCGAAGACAGCCACCGGTTCCCGTTTTCCCATCACCCGGATTTTATCCAACTCTCTCGCCTCGACAACGTCCTTGACGTCTTCGTAGGTGAATTGACTGATCATAACGCTGGTGCCGTAGACCTTGTTGACCCCTTCCAGGCGCGACGCGAGGTTGACCGAATCGCCCATGATCGTGTAGTCCATGCGAAACGTGGAACCCATGTTGCCGACGATCATGGCGCCGGTATTGAGTCCGATCCGCACGGTCAGCTCGGGACGGTCTTGAGCTTTCCACTCCTCGCGCATCAGCGCCAGCTTGTTTTGCATTTCCAGGGACGCCAGACAGGCCCGCGCCGCGTGGTCCGGATAGTCCAGCGGCGCGCCGAAAAAGGCGATGATCGCGTCGCCCTCGTACTTGTCTATGGTGCCCTCGTATTTCAGCACAATCTCCGTCATCGCGGACAGGTACTCGTTCAGCAAATCCACCAGTTGAGTGGGACTCAATTGTTCGGAGAAGGTGGAAAAGGCGGCAATGTCGGAGAAAAACGCTGTGAGACGTTTTAGTTCGCCCCCCAGTTTCAGGCGGTCGGGATTGTCGATCAACCGTTTGACCACGGTGGGGGAGAGGTACTGGCCAAAGGCGTTGTTGATGTATTTTTTCTGCCGGGTCTCCGCAAGATAATTAAAAATGGTGATGGAAATATACACCATCACGATCTGCAGAGTGGGATACACCAGGTTGACCCAAAGCCCCCGGTTGAACAATTGCTGGTTGGCGTAGTAATAAGTCGCCGCTGCCAGGAAGGTGAATAAAAAACCGGTGACCGCGTTGGATTTGGAAATCAGAAGCGCCATGCCGAACCCCACGGTCAGAATCAAAACATACGTCAGGCTTTTGGACCATTCGGGTTCGCGCAGGTAATTGTTCTGCAGGATATTGTCGATGATGGTGGCAATGATTTCGACTCCGGGATAGACCTGCTCGAAGGGAGTCGCCCTTAGGTCGAATATTCCTGTCCCCGTGGCGCCCACCAGCACAATCCGGCCTTCCAGCATTTCCTTGGGGACGCGCCCCTGAATGACGTCCGAAGCGGAAATATGCGGAAAGGTTTTGGATCCGCCGTAATAATTGATCAGGAAACTGCCATAGAAATTGGCAGGGATCTGAATGCCTCCCGTTTCGGCGTACACTTTTGATTCGTTTGCAAAAAACTTTATTTCGTCTTCCATCGTGTAATGGGCGATCATTTTCAAAAACAGCGGCGGGTAGTAGCGTCCCCCCCCCTTGAAGATCAAACTATAGTGGCGGTTCACTCCATCCTTGTCTGGACTGGTGTTAAAGAATCCCCAACCGTAGGCCGCGTCAGCGAACAGGGGAAGATTGTTTTCCACTGCGGGCTTGATCTCGATGGGCCGCAAAATGGAATTTTTAGCAATCTCCACGCTGGAATACGCGGAGGAAGCTATCTGGTCGAGTTCTTCCCGAATTTTGTCTCCGGACAAATGGACGACGTCTTCCAGGCGATCGTGGAAGAAGAGGCCGAGGACGACGTTTTCCGCGTTTTGAATGGAGGCGGCAAAAATTTCGTCGTTGGTTTTGACCTGGGCTATTGAGTCCAGGATTTTCTTTTTTTGCGACGGGTCGTCGACGGAAGCCTGTTTCAAATATTCCACCGCCTGTTTTCGCGCCGCGTCGCCGGTTTCAGAAAACACCATGTCGAAACCCACGGTGGCCGCTCCGGCCTCCGCCAGGCTGTCCACCAGCTTGCCCAAATACGAACGCGGCCAGGGCCAGCGGCCCAGGACGTCCTGGCTCTTTTCGTCGATCGCAACGATCACCACCTCGGGTCCGGGTTTTAACTCGCCGCGGTTGAACAAACGCTGGTCGAGCATTTTTAATTCAATAATTTGGAGAAACTCCGGATCCGAAAACACCAGGAAAACGCCGAATAAGGTGAGCGCCAGGCCGATTTTAAAAGGGGTGATCTCCAAAAAATTTTTCATGACAAGATCAAGGCCTGGGCCGGGAAGGTTTTGGCTCCTCTCCGGAAAGATTTGCAAGGTTGGTTTGTCGCGGAGCTTTTTTCCGAATTAAATAAAATTAATTTTTTACAAAATCTTTATAAAGGCGGCATTTAGAAGAGGCGGTCGAGACGCGGTTTTTTTTAGTTTTTGCATCGTCCACCAAAGTATCTTAAACTTTTAGACGGCGTTATTTTCCGGGCTAAGAGTTTGCGGCCGCTTCGCCGATATTATAGGAAAGGCTCGTTCATAAAAACAGCCCAATTTATAAACCCTCCATCACAGGCTCCGGACCATGACGATTCGATTGACGGCTCCTAAGAAATACGACGGTTTGCTGAATAAGATATTCGCCGCCCTGCTGGCGGTTGGAGTTTTTACGGCGTTTTTATTGATCCCCGCGAGCGGGGCGTTCGCCCAAAAAGTTGCCACCCTGGAAAACATCACCGGAACCGTTGAAGTGATGAAGGAAGGCAAGGCGAAGGGCAGAAAGGGCCGCGACGGCATGGCTCTGTTCTCCAAGCAAATCGTGAAAACCGGCGACGGTTCCATGGTCGACGTGCGTTTCATTAAAGGGGGCGTGGTGCGCGTGACGGCGAATACCGAGTTGGCTCTTTCCAAGGTCTCTTACGACAAAAACTCTTTCGAGGTGGGCATTGATCTGGCCGCGGGCAAAGTGTTCAACGTGGTCAACAAACTGTCCGGCGGGTCCAGCTATACGGTGAGCACGACCACGGGAACTTCCGGCGTCAAGGGCACCATTTACTCGGCGGAAATTAACGGACAGCAAACGGTATTCATGGTCAAGGAAGGCAAGGTGGAGGCGGCCAATCCGGACGAGCCGGACGAAACGGTCTTGGTCACCGATTTGAAAAAAACCACCATCGCGTCCGGGGGAATTCCCTCGGAACCCGTTCCGTTAACTCCGGCAGAAATCGCCATGTTTGATATTCTCGAAGATATTCGGGCGCAACTTAAAGGCGATATGCAGCAAGAAATTCGCGAATCCGTGCAGGAGCAATTGATCGCGCCGGACCTGGGAGACTTCCGTCCCTAACCGGGGAAGCCCCCGGCGGCAGATAGTGTGACACTGGACTCACTAGGCGCAACTTGTTTGGGGAACACTACGTGTTTAGGGCCATTGCATATCGAATACAATAGCGAAAGGTCGATAAGTTGGATTCCGGATTGTGAAAAAATTTCTCAACCGCCAACCGCTGGCCCCGGCGCCTCGCCGGATGGGCGTCGTACGAAACAGCTACCTTTTGATCCTCGCCGCGACGCCCTTTTTATTTTCCAGAAGTCTCAACCGGGTATTTGAAGGCGGCAAGATTGTTTTTTTGATGCTGGCCGGTGGCGCCCTGTGCGTTATGGCAGGCGCAGCCATTTACAGGAACCGCGACTCGCTGGATTGGGTTTGGGAACGAGTCGCCCACCCCGTCTGCCTGTGGATGGCTCTGTTTTTCGCCAGTTACGCCGCCGCCTGCGCCTACTCCATCGCCCCACAACTGAGCCTTATCGGGGCTTATGAGCGCCAGATGGGCCTCATAACCGCGACGCTGTTTATTCTCCTCTTTGGCGTCGCCGTTTTATTTTTTCGCGTTCAGGACGTTCCGAAAATCCTGCTGGCGACGGCGCTTCCCGGCGTTCTAGTCGCCCTCCACGCCTGTTTGCAGTCCTGGGGAATTTTCCCTTTGGGATTTGAAAGCGCCTACCAGGTGTTTTTTTCCAGAGCGTTTGCCACCCTGGGCCACCCGGTTTATCTGGGACTTTATTTTTGCCTCGTTATTCCCCTGAGCGTCGCTCTCGTTTTATCGGACGCGCGCAAGCCGCTTTCCTGGTTTCTGGCCGGAGGGTGGACGCTGATGATTTACGCGTTGGCGAAAACTTTTTCCCGCGGGGCCTTGGTGGGCGTGAGCGTCTCCTTTTTCTTTTTTGCCATTATTTATTTAAGAAACTTCTCCGGCGCTCTGGGAAAATATTTCAGCGGAAAGCTCAGAGGAACGCTGGCCGTCTTGTTGGTCATGACGGTTATGGGCAGCGTGTTGTTTCAAGCCTTTCCCGGGCTGAAGGATCGATTGGTCACCATTTTTTATTTTGAGGACACGCATCGCTATCACCTCTTCAAGGGCGCCTGGGAGATCATTCAGGAATCGCCCCTGTTGGGAACCGGTCCCGAAACTTTTCGTATCGCGTTTTTGCCGCATAAGAGTCTGACGCTCACCCTATATTATCCACTGGCAAACCACGACCGGGCGCATAACCAATACCTGCATGTCTGGGCGACGCAAGG
>JAJDBD010000163.1 GCA_029261575.1 Nitrospinaceae bacterium
TCACCTTTGAAGATATAACCGCTACCATTTTTATCGACGTATTTGAAGACGTTATATCTTCTGTCAACCCATAACGTTAATGCTTCCAAAAGCGGCGGGCCTTTTTTGGGTCCGCCGCTTTTTTTTGCGCTTTAATTTTCAGAGGGGCGTCTTTTAATACGAAGCTTTGATGGCGTCCAGGCAGGCCGGTTGCATATCGTCCCAGGAGGCTTCCGGTTTCTTGGTGACCGTTACGAAGTCCGCCATCAAAAAGACGCTGGCCACGCCGGGGAGGGCGAACAAGGCCTTGGCCACCGGGCAATCTTTGGCGTCCTCCAGGTTATTGTAAGTTTTATAACCTTCCGCGATGGCCGGACAGTTCAGCGTGAATTTTAATGCGTGTTCGTTGGGAGTGGTCGATACCGTCGCTTCCACAGTCATGTTGATTTCTCCAAAAATTTAGGCGCAGGCGCCTTTTAGCCCGGTTGTTCCGCTTCCTTGAACAGGCCGAACGAACTGGTGTAGCCGTGCAGGAAAGTGGAAGCGCCCACCGGGCCGATTTCGCCGTTGCAAAAGAACCCGCCCAGCGGCGCGTCTCCCAACCGGCCCTTGAACAGGTTGCAATCGTGATTGGGTTCTCCATACAAATACTCGCCTCGGCCCAGACAGGAGAACAGCAAGGCGCCCTGAACGCTTTGGGCGGGGGATTTATCCGCGTAGCGAGTCAACAGCAGGTCCAGATCCTCGGCGGAAGTTTTTTTATCCCGCAAATGAAACTGCACCAGCATCCCCTCGCGCAGCGCCGCGCCAATGGCGAGCGCTCCGGTATTTCGGTCCGCGCCCATGAGGTTGCGAACGAGAAAATCTCCCTGGACCGGTTCCTCCTTCAAAGGATCCATTTCGACGCCCAGAAAAAGCGACGTCTGCATTAATTTCCGATCATATTCGTCCAGAGTCTCCGACATCTCTTCCAATATCTCGATGGGCGGTCGGCCTTCGAGTTCCTCCAGCAGGTTCTGGTTGCATTTACTGATGGCCATCGCCCGGCCAATGGGTCGACATCCCTGGGCCACGATTGTGTCCAGTTGAATATTTCCCGACAAAGCGACGCCGATGAGGCCGTTGTGATAAATTTTATCGTTCAGGTACAGAGCGTTGCCGCCTTGGCTGTTGGCGCCGCTTGCCAGCCCGCCCACCTTCCTGCTGTTGGAGTATGCGAAATCCATTCCCGCCAGAAACTCCTCGCCGTGAAAGGAAAAAGGGTCGGCGAGAAAAATAAACTGCGGATTTTTTTCCGCCGCCACGCCCAACCATTCGCGCCACACGCCCGGACCGGTGTCCTGATCGGGAAGATCCATCGTGTCCGAATAGATCGGCTGGATTTCCACGTCCGGAAGGTGCGCCGCAGTCAGGCTGACCGCCGCCTTTTGCTCCGCCTCGGCGCCGCCGCCGATGATCCCGCCGCCCGAACAACCGAGAAGCATTCCCGGATCCAGATGCTTGCGAAGGAGTTCCGGAACGCGCGCGTACTCTCCCTTGAATTGCGGCGAAACAAAAATTACCGAAAGATGGGCCGGCAGATCTCCTAAACTTTCCTTAACGTTGCGCGCGCATTCCTCCACGCAAGCCTCCAAATTATTTTGAGTGGATAAACTCGACGCCCATTTCATTTAACGCTCCTTTATCGAAAAGCCGGTCCCTGCGAGGCCGGCGGCGATTTTGATAAACAATTCGTGTGAATTTATTTCGTCAAATATTGTATCACCGACTCCGCGGTTCGAGTACCGTTCAATATGCAATCGGGAATGCCGATCCCCCGGTAGGCGCTGCCCGCCAGAAACAAACCGGGATGCGATTGCAAAGCCGCGTCGATAGAATCGACCAAAGCCGAATGGCCGACCTGGTACTGGACGTTGCCTTTGCGATTATAATACACCTTGCAGAACGCCGGAGTTTCCCGGACGTTCATGGATTTTAAAAGATCCTGGCGAACGATCCTCTCCAGTTCGTTTTCGTCCAAATGCGCCGTTTCCTCCCCCGCGCCGCCGCCCACGTAGCAACGCATGAGAACGTGGTCGTCCGGAGCGCGTCCCGCGTATTTGCTGGACGTCCAGGTGCACGCCGTGATGCGCAACCCCTCGTCGCGGGGAACCACGAAGCCGAATCCGCGCAGGGGATGGGAAAACTCTTTTTGCGCATACGCCAAAGTCACCGCCGCTGTGGACACGTAAGGAATTTCCTCAAGGCGTTTCGCAACGTCCGGGACGCAGGGTTGAAGCAAGCCAGACGCAGTATTTGCGGGAAGCGCGACGATCACCGCGTCCGCCGTTAGCGACTCGTCCCCTTCAATAGAAAGCTTCCATTGGTCGCCATCGCGGAAAATCCCCGCAAGCTTTTGTCCCTTGCGAAACGTCACGTCGGGAGATTTTTCAATCGCCGCGTTTACCAGAGAGTCCAATCCATCGCGGAGCGTCACGAACAAAGAGTCCGGACCCGGCTTGACGGGTTTCGGCGCCTTGCCCGCCAGCATGACCTGACGCTTGCGCGCCAACATGCCGAGAATCAGCGAACGGTATTTCGCTTCCGTTTGCGCGAACATGGGAAACGTGCTGTGCAGGCTCATCGTTTCAGGATTCGCCGAATAGATCCCCGCCAGCATCGGTTCCGCCATTTTGACCAGCGCCTCCCGGCCCAGTCTGCGGCGGACAAAGCTCGCCAGGCTCTCGTCGCCGTTGCCCGCGCGGCGGGGGATGAACAGGTCCAGCCCCATGCGGATTTTTCCCGGCCAACTGAACAATGGGGAAAACACGAAAGGCAGGAATTGCGTCGGGACCATCAAACTCAACCCCTCCGGCATGGGAACCATTTTCCCGCCGGTGTAGACGAAAGTTTGCGAGTGTTCCTTTTGGGTGCCGATCAACTGGTCGCCCAGGCCCAGCTTGTGGCACAGCTCGACGCCCCAGGGTTTTTGGGAGATGAAAGAGTCGGGTCCTCTTTCGACGATGAACCCGTCGAAGCGTTCGGTGGCAATTTTTCCGCCGAAGCGGTCGCCCGCTTCCAGCAGGACGCAATCGAAAGGCGCGTTATTATTTTGGATTTCTTCTTGAAGGCGGTGGGCGGCGGCAAGACCGGCGACGCCTCCGCCGACGATAGCGATTTTTTTCATGCCGGTATTATGTCAGTTTTTTCCGGGGGCCGCAAACGGGGGACAGGCGTCGAAAGAGGCGGCAGTTTCATTGCAGAGCGAGGATGGGACCCAGCCGAATCCCCTCCATAGTGGAGTTTAGTAAATCGTTGGCATAACGTTGCAGTTCAGGGTCGTCTCGGTCCTGTGGATGGATGCGGGTGAAGCGCCATGTTTCCCGGGGGCCTCCTTGAAGGATGAGTTTGGAATAGGGTTCGGAAAATACCAGCTTGCCGGAGTTGGAGACAAACAGGTTAAAACTGATCTGCCCTTTCTCATGTTCGGGTTGGAACGCCTCCTCCACCCTGAAACATCCACGGGGTAATTTCCGGGCGCTTCCCAGGGGGCGTCCGTCCGCCATTACCTGGTACCAGGCCTTCCCGCCGACGTATAAAAAAGAACAGGCGTTGAACGACACGCGGTATTTCTCGCCGGACGAGGAGCTAAGGCTGTAAAAGGAATGCGCCGCGAGCCGGGCGTCCACCTGCCTGGCGGGAAACAGGGAAGATCCTATTGCATGTTTCCAGGGAGTCCAGTGGAGGCTTGTTTTGGATTGTGGAATGGGCGGTTCTTTCAAGCACAGGACGCTCAATGCGACGAGAGTCGATAGCCCCACCATGGAAGCCGCCCAGCCCGGCGGTTTGCTCCAGAAAGTTTTATTAAAAAAGTTAGGGGCGCTTGAGGGAGATTCAATACGCTCTTGGTCTGCAGGATGGGTTTCCCCTTTATAAGGGAAAAAAGTCTTTTGCAATGCGCTGGCCGTGAACAACAGGAAAACAGGGACGAACGCCGCTTTATATCGAAGCGCCCCATACATTAAAAAGGCGAGGGGAAAGACCAGCGCCAGGATCGGAATCACCAGGATGGATTTATCCAAAGGAGCCGCTTCGTTTTTGAAGCTCAATACGAAAAATCCCGCCAGCGTAAAAAAGTAAAAATAGAATTGTAAATGGGCGGAATAAAAAGTATCCCACGCCAAATGGATCGGCATGAAATTGATTCCTCCCGGATAAAAAATCAATGTCGACGCCTCGACCGAAGCTTTTTGGAGAAGGAGTTTGGTTGTCAGGAAGGGATGCTCGACCAGAGTTTGAAAACTTTTTTTCCCGCTCTGGAATGGATTGAATCCCAATTCGGCCAATTGTTTGGCGTAGGGGTTGTCGTTATAGTTCCAGGCAATGGGCGCCAGTTGTTCGTTGAAGGTCATGCGTCCTAACGGAACCAGCTCTCCGGAGTGTTTGAAATAAATCAGGTTTAAAGGAACCCAGGCCAGAAATAATCCCAATGTTAAAACAGCCAGCGCCTGTGAATTTTTAAGAGTGGATGTTTTCAGCAGGCGGCATACTGGATATGCAATCAGGAACAACAGGGCAAGGAGGAGTTCCTGGCCGAGGTAAAATGCGGACCCCGAAAGAAAACCGATTGCCAACAAGGGCAGGGGGCGGCGGTTGGAATGGAAACGGCCGATGAAAAATAATAGAAGGGTGTAAGCCATCGTCAACGCCGTTGCGCGATTGATCACCACAGAATAATGAATGCAGAGATGCGAGGAGGCGACAAGAATTCCGGCGAGGAGGGCCGTCTTTCGGTCGGTCCACCGTAAGGCGATCAGGTAAATAAAAACAGGGACCAGGGAACCGATCCACGCCTGCGACCAAAAAAGGACTTCCGGAGATTCTCCAAAGATTCTGAGAAACAGCGAAAGATAAAGGGAATATAAAGAGGCGTATCCAAACTCTACCTGATCCAGGCTTCCCGAGGCGAAACCCAGAGCCGATTGGTAGTAGGCGTTGCCGTCCGCCGCGAATCCAATCATGACGTCGCCATAGGACGACAAATACGAGGCATAGATTAAACGCAAGGCCAGGCCGGAGAGAAATATCGCGGTCAAATGAAATTTTTGATTGTCCTTCAATGAAATCGTAAAAGCCTGGGGGGCGTTTTCAAGCGCCACATGCCGCGCCCAAAGGAATAAAAACGCCAGGCAAAGCAAACCGAGGTGCGTCCCTGGAAAATATCCAAAAAGAAAAGGGACGGTTATGGATACAGGCAGAAGTAATTGTTCCGGCGCGGAGGGTTTATTGAACAGTTTGAATAACGCGCGAAGGGCAAAAAAATAATAAACCACAAAAAAAGTTTGTGAGAAAACCGTTTGATAGAGGGAGAGGAATTGGACGGATTCCCAGCGCTCCATAAATTCGATGGGCGCCCACCGCGTGGGAAACCGTGAAAAAGCAGGAACGATTTCCCTGGTGTGAGTCAGTATTAAAAGATACAGATGAAAAATGAATGCCCCTCTGAACAATCCCAAAACTCGACCGGTCGGTTCGGGGCGCCCCTGTTTCCGCTCTAGGAGGCGAACGACCGCCAGGTAAGCGAGCCAACAGGCCCAATAAAAAACTGGAATCAGAATTTTGTTGTAGGGCGCGTGCCAGGCCAGGGGCTTGTAAAAAATCGACAGGAAATGTCCGGACTGGTATTCCAGGTTGAGAACCACCCAGGCCGATCCCAGAATGCAAACGATCAATAAAATTACCGGCCAAAAGAAAAAAGGCCGAGCTATTTTAAGGTTGGAGGAAGGCGAGGTTGGCTCCAAAATGGAGGGCTTCATGGGGAGTTTGAGTGGGCGTAAGAAACGAATTGAAGAGGCGTTGATTCGGCCCGTCGATTGAGGTTCGGCGGGGTTGCATTTTTGACCCGAAACCTCCGGCTGACCTAAAATGGGAGAACTATATATTGGAACCCATTGGAAGGATTTCAAGATGGGAAAAGCATACTATTAAAATAGTCCTTATTAAAATACTTTTTAACCGGGACTTTTCATAGGGCCATTGAGGTTTATGGAAAGCCGTTCTTATAAGGCAAACTTTCATTGGATTTGCCCGGAGGTTGCCGCTGTTTGCCTTCCGGGGTCAATGTTCGAGTCTTTGCAATGAAGAATCCACAGTTGATTTTTCGGCGCAAAAACGGTTAAATACATTCCTTCAAAAAAGCCAGCGTAGCTCAGGGGTAGAGCAACTGATTCGTAATCAGTAGGTCGGCGGTTCAATTCCGCCCGCTGGCTCCAGTTTCTAAAGGGTTTATCGTTTCGACGGTAAGCCCTTTTTTATTGCGGCTAGCGGTGCGGCTAGCGTTTGGCGGGATTTCTGGAAATATACCGATGGAGCCAGGCTTATTGGGTGGGGGTAAATGAGGAGCCGAATTTCATTACCCTTTTGGTGGATTCAGACTTCTTTGAATTTTGGTTGGTAGGCGATCAAGTGTGTAAATCCCGACTTCGTTTGGTGATTTTGGAGTTTATTAATTCCTCGAAATCCTTTTCAGTGATTTCCAAGGGTTTTAGATTGGAAATAGCCTTGGATACAAGGTTGTTTTTCGTTTCCTCGGCTTCCTTGATCTTTTCCGCTAGCCCAGAAGCCAAAATTTGTTCTTCATCACAATTCTTACCCACGGCAAGGATATCCAACAAAGGGGAATCCATAGGAAGTTCGATTAGAGGAGGGTTAATATCCGTCCATTGGCATTGTACGGAAAGAGATTCAACCCACAACCAAGAATCCTCCACCCAAACAGATACCGTTTTTTCTTTAAACGGCAAGCGGGCTAAGGCTTGGATGTTTATTCCCTTAATTCTTGCTCGACCAAACCCTTTACCCTCGCCTGATACGGCCATGGTCATTCCGTTAAATGTGATGTCTATCCCGGATTCCTGAAAATCAAAAACAGCTTCTTCTAAAGAGGTTTTCTTTTTTTCTCCAAACTGGACCAATGTTTTCAGGGCCTCCTTCAATTCTTTGGAATCCAGTGTGTAAATTATTTTCATAAAATTGTTGGTCTAGAAAAACAAACTTATTGGGTATGGGCACTCCTTAACCTTTGTTCAATTACCCTGAGTCTTTCTGTTCATTAAATTGTTGAGATATGCTTTGTGCAGACAAACCAGGCTCGCGTGCCAAAAGCTCGCGGATCATATGCAAATCCGGTATACGTAACACTTTTCCAAGAACTGCATCGATTTTCATTCGCACAGGATCAGAATCAAGGTGCGCGATTGGGGCGAGATTTTTTTTTGAAAGATCATCGTAAGCTTTGGAGAGGATGTTCAGTTTGGTTTTAGTCAAAGCACGTACATCCAGAACCGGCATGGATGACCATGCCGGTTTTTTCATTTGCATCCATGCACTGCGCGTAATGGCTCGTCGCCCGAAATACGATAGAATGCCAAGTGTAGAATTCATCCACAGTAGGAAAACCTTTCGCTGTTTAGCATTCAGCATCGAGTCATCAAAGGCCCACCATGTGTTTCCAAGGGTTTTCTTTGTCAGCCCAATTGCTAATACTCGATGTGTCACGGGCCAGAGCCGGGAAACAAGGAGGATATGTCCAGCCTTGGACCAAACAGTATTTGCAACTTTCAGTTTCCGGCCCGGTAACGCCTCGGTCCGGGCAAGGAGTGTTGCATTTGGCTTCTGTGCCACCGTCACAACTTTTTTTGCATCGTGATTCCAGAAGGCGGGATAGGGCGACCAGGTTGTAGCGGTTTTATCTACATCAAATGCATCAAAAATATCGCGCGCATCGTAGCCGAGTGGCCCTAACTCATCGAGCCGACACAAGGAGATTTTATGCCCCTTGGATTCTCCCGGAAGCCAAACCTCATTCTTGGTATTGAGAGCCCAGTGGGCCTGCATCAAATAACATTGTGCGAAAATAGCTCCTGTCCAATTTTCGGAATCCACTGGGGCAGGCAAACTTGTAATTTCACCAAGGACGCCTGCTGATGATTGAATAAAGCGGTTCTGCCCTTCCCTTCCTTTGATAGTTGCAATCTCAGCAGAAATCCGCGTTGCGTGATTCAAAGCTTCGTGAATTGATCGTGGGTTTTGCCATAGATTGACGTAGATGGTCGCGCCAGCTTTTTCCTTCTTCGCTAACCGACGAGCGATAAACAAGATTTCCGAAAGGCTCGTGCTCTCTGAAAAATTTGGGCGCTCGGAGTCATGACTGGTAATTACGATTTCCAAATGGAACCCGGTAGCTATCCGGCGGCGGATCGTTCCCCAAGCCTCTCCTGTTGCAAGGGCCACAGGAAGAACAAACGCAATGCGACCCCCTATATTAACGTGCTTCTCAGCTAAAGGTACGAATAGGGCTCCCAATCCTGCCGTCGCGCTAACCCCTAGCTTCTTCGCTTGTTTTGAAAGTTCCTTCTGCAAAGCTGCACGTTCTTTAGGTAGCGATCCAAACAGACGGTTGCCATACCGACTGCTGACAAACGGGGGATTCATCACACAAAGGTCTAGTTTTGGCACCGTGGCTCTCGTGTAGCTGGCACTCGAAG
Source organism: Nitrospinaceae bacterium (assembly GCA_029261575.1). GTDB lineage: Bacteria > Nitrospinota > Nitrospinia > Nitrospinales > JACRGP01 > JAJDBB01. The sequence goes on from JAJDBD010000163.1 coordinate 8,505, forward strand.
CCCCAGTCTTCATTGTATCGAGGTGGGTATTATCAAGGGAAAACTGGGTCCAGGTTTCTAGCGAATCCCCAAGAAAATCAAGACTTCCGAGACGGGGCTGAAGCCCTCCTTTATCTATTCCCATTGGCATAACAAAAAGGTTCATGTTTCTGAAAGCCACGTCCGGAGCGAGAAGGGCAAGGGTTGATGCTGTGAGATGAACGGCAGTCGGAAGAACGTCATAACCATGTAAAATGTTCTGCATAAGGGTCTGGTGAAAGACCGAGATATCATTATCACTTAAGGATAAATCTTGCGAGGTGCGGTCGCAAATAAACCGATCCATGAGTGCCTGGGCCGCTGCCATGAGAAGAGTTCCTGTGCCACAGGCCAAATCAGCCACCTTGAAATCAGCAAGTTTGCGTGGGCTAGCAAAATCCTGTTTCCAATCAAGAGATAGGGCTAATTTTAAAAGCAACGTCGCGGCAGAAACTGACGTGTAATATGTTCCTAGAAATTTTGCTTCATGGAGGAGCCGGTGATAAATTCGGCCCATCAGATCATGGCGAAGAGCGGCTTGTTGACGGCAGATAGTCTGTGCCTCTCCAAGAAGAGCTTCGACTGCACGCGTACTACTTGGACTTTCCGGAAGTTCCGTTAGGACTTTCTCGCCAAGCTGAAAAATTGGGACATAGTTGATATTCTCCCATATCCAACGCCAATGATCGGCGGTTTCGCCTACGATATTAGGATTTTTTTTAATCCTTCGGAGTGTATCGACGCGGGTATCGGATTTTGCAAGCTGCTCTTGGAAGATGTAAGCATTGGCAAGGACAAGGGCAGACACCTTTGCAGCTGTGTCACGACGTTCAGTTGCCTTCTCAGGGCTTTCGCCTTTCGGAGGATTAATCCCAAGAATGTTTGATAGTCGGTCGCATGCTCCCGTCTGCCCCACCCACAAACCCGAAACGGTTTCGAGTTGCAAGGAAAGAGCCTTAGCTGCTTGGTCAACAATATCGTCTTTGGTAAGTGTTTCCTGCGCTCGACGAAGAGCGTTCATGATGTCGGCAGGAGAGCCGGTATACCAATCTGTCTCGTGCGTTTCAGTAACTATCCGGTAACGCAGGGATACTTTACCAAACGTAGCCAGAATCTTGGTCGTTGGCGCTGATCTTAGAGGCTTGGGATAAATTACAGCGCAGGCAATATGAGCGATTCCGCTGGTTACTCGCCTGAGGGCATCATCAAATACGACTTTCTCTGCGCTCGAATGATCATCAAATTTCCCCTCGATGACCACGCGAAGGCCAAACATTTGAAAAAGGACATCCGGACGGTGCTTCCCGTGGACATGAATCGTCTCGGCATCGGCTGTTACACCAAGCTTGGAAATTAGAATCGCAAGCTGGGTGTTTACCACTTCTTCTCGGTTGCGCTGTTTCGCCATACTGCCTCTGAAAATTGTACGTCGTCAAATGAATTTGGACCAAAGTTTGAAATTAGCTAGAGACACATTTGGTTTATAGTCCTTCGATAAAAATAATTCAAGTTCAAGTTAAGCGACCTTGGGCTTGAGGTTTTGTTTTATTCTCAGTTCTAGGGTATCCTACATAACTCAATTGTACAGAGATGGTTTTTTTCGGACATTGCTCTTGGACGGGAGTAGGTATTAAAAGGTTTACTTTTCCTCTTCTTAGTTATCCAAAACGTATTTTTGATTTTCCCGCTCAATATTCTTAAAATCCACCAAAACGGTTTGACTTTTTGAATTTGGCAAAAGGATTCGGCTTTGTCGATACCGGTTTAATGTCTAAGCGGCTCCGGCTTGAGGGCGTCATCCCAAATTCCACCAAGAAGCCTTTCATGGTCGCCAAAGCGGCATTTGCTATCCGCAGTGCATTACAAAATTTTAAGAGACAAGGCGTTCAAATTTTGGAAGCAGGCGACCAGGGAAAGTTAATGAGAAAAGGCCAAAACTTGGAAGGATTTCGTCGAACAAAGTTAACGTGACAATACCGTTTTCACGGCTTTAAGCGCGGCCATCAAAAAATCTATATCCTCCAATTCATGCGCCGCCGAGACCTGAAAGCGAATGCGGGCTTCCCCTTTTGGGACAACGGGATAGCTGAACCCCACGACATACACGCCTCTATCCAATAATCGCTCCGCCATATCATGGGCCAGCCGAGCCTCGCCGAGCATCACCGGAACAATGGGATGCTCTCCCGGTTTAATGGCGAATCCGGCCTTCTGAATTTCTTCACGGAAATAGGCCGTATTGTTTTTGAGCTTTTGAATCAGCTCGGGCGATTCTTCAATCAGGTCGATGGCGCGTAGAGTGGTCGCCGCCACTACGGGCGACAGCGAATTTGAAAATAGATAAGGGCGCGAGCGTTGGCGGAGAAGATCGACGATTCCTTTGCGGCCCGCCGTAAAGCCGCCGGAGGCCCCCCCCAGGGCTTTCCCAAACGTCGAAGTAACCGCGTCGACGCGTCCCATTACTTTTTGGCGCTCAATACTGCCCCTTCCCGTGGGGCCAAAAAAACCGGTGGCGTGCGAGTCGTCGACCATGACCAGCGCTCCGTACCGGTCCGCCAGGTCGCAAACGTCCCGCAGGCGAGCGACGTCGCCATCCATGCTAAAAACGCCGTCGGTGGCGATCATCCGAAACCGATATTTTTTGGCGCGCTTTAACTGCGTCTCCAGATGTTCCATGTCGCCGTGGTTGAACCGAAACCGCCTGGCCTTGCAAAGCCGCGTGCCGTCGATAATGCTGGCGTGGTTCAACCGGTCGCTGAAAACCGCGTCCCTATCGTCCAGCAGGGTTTCGAATAATCCGGCGTTGGCGTCGAAGCAGGAGGAATACAAAACGGCGTCCTCCATTTCCAAAAAACAGGCGACTCGTTCTTCGAGCGTTTTATGGATCTCGCTTGTGCCGCAGATGAAACGGACGGAGGCCATGCCGAATCCATACCGATCCAGCGCCTCTTTTGCCGCCTGGAGGATGGCGGGGTGGTTGGCCAATCCCAGGTAATTGTTCGCGCAAAAATTTAGAACCTCTCCCCGGTCGGTTTTTACGCGCGCGCCTTGGGGCGAGAGGAGAGAGCGCTCGTCTTTAAACAATCCGGCGGATCGAATGCCTTGAAGCTCCTCCTGAATATAATTTTGAACGGCGGTTTGCATGACGTTCTCTCCCGTTTTCAAAACCAGTTTCCTCTCTGGAGATCAATATTTAAAAATAATTTTGGGATGTTCCTGAATGGACTTCTCAAAGCGTTCGCGTTCAAACGAATGAAAAGGAACGATGGTTCCCTCGCCTTTGTTCAGGATGATTTCGTAGATTTTTGTTTGCAGGTCGTGGCCTTTGGACATTAGCAGGTTGCTCAGGGTGTACCAGGTTTGAAAAACCTTGCGTCCGATCACGCTGTGCAGGGATTTTCCGTACAGGATGATTTCCTGGAAATTCGTCAGCGTATAATCCCCGGCGGACAAACCGAAAAGAATGATATCGCCGCCGGCGCGGGTCGCCGCGACGGCCGTGTTCAGCGCCTGGTTGCTTCCGGCCATTTCCATGGAGACGTCCACCCCTTCGCCGAAACATTTTTCGCGGATCACCCTGGCGATATCAATGTCCGGCAAAAAAGATTTTTCCGGATCGGTGGGTTTTTCAACTTGAATGGTCAGGTCCACTCCTAATTTCTCCGCAAGTTCCAGGTTGTCCCTGTTAGGGTCGACGCCGATGATTAGAGCCGCCCCCATGGCGCGCGCCGCCAAAATGGAAAGCAGGCCGATGGTACCGCATCCGAAAATGGCGAGAGTTTTACCGCGCAGGTCCACCCGACTGCAGGCGTGTACGGCGTTTCCGAACGGCTCCTGAATCGCGGCCACTTCCGGGCGTATTAAATCGACGTCTGTCTTCCATAATTCCCTGGCGGGCAGTTTTACATAATCGGCAAAACAGCCGTCCGTGGAAATGCCGATGATCTTGTGGTCGGAGCAGACGTGCGCGTCTCCGATTTTGCATTGATGGCATTTTCCACAAAAAATATGCGATTCCGTGGAAACAATATCGCCCGAACGGTATCCATAATAACGAGAGGCATAGGAACCCGTTTCCATTATTTCGCCAAGAAGCTCGTGTCCGCAGATGCGATAGGACTGGCCGGAACTTTCCAGGGAATCAAAAAGGGTTTCTTTAAAGGCGTGGCGAAACCAGAGACTTTTATCCGATCCGCAAAATCCCGTGTATAACGGTTTGATGATAACCTTGCTGGAGTCTTCCGGAGTTTTTGATTCTTCCAGAACGGGAGCGTCGACGTCGGTGAAAGTCATTCCCTGGGTGCGATCCCAATCCTCTCGTTGAATGTCCAGGATCAGCGCTTTCATGGGTTCCATCCTTATATGGATTTGAATCGTTGCTCTAAGAGTAATATAAATCCTTGTCGGGATATATACTTGATTAAGTTTTTAGCGGCGGCTTGATAGTTCGATATTTATAGGACGACTATGACGAATTCAAAACCCGAAATTTCACTTCCCGCCAGCCGGGGAGGTTGGCATCGCGGAGACAAAGAAACGCTTTTGTCTCATTTTGGCGGGTCAAACAGGGGACTTTCCAAAGAGGACGCTCAGACCCGACTGAAGAAGTACGGCGCCAATCGCCTGCCTCAAGCCGAACAAGCTCCCTGGTGGGAAATTCTTTTTCGTCAATTTCTGAGTCCCTTTGTTTATATCCTGGCCGTAGCCGCGCTTGTGTCTCTGGCCGTTGGCGAGTTCATCGACGCCGGATTTATCTTTGGCGTTCTCTGCCTGAATGCGGGCATTGGGGGATTTCAGGAATGGAAAGCGGAAAGAAGCGCGCAAGCCTTGCAACAACTTCTTCAAATACGCGCCACGGTGGAACGGGATGGACGCGTCTTTGAGGTGAAGGCGGAAAAAGTGGTTCCGGGGGACATTGTTTGGCTGGAGTCTGGAAATAAGGTTCCGGCGGACGTCCGCCTGCTTATGGCGCATGGATTGGAAGTAGACGAATCGCTTTTAACCGGGGAATCCCAGGCGGTGCATAAAAGTTCTGATTGGCGGGAAGACGCCCCCGTTCCCGTAGCGGATCGACTGAACATGGGACATGCCGGGTCCATCGTAGTCCGGGGACGCGGAAAAGGCCTGGTGGTAGCCACAGGGATGGAGACGGAGGTCGGTCAAGTCGCCACGGATATGATGGGGACCGGACCGGGAAAGCCTCCCTTGATAGTTAGGATGGATGAGTTTAGCCAGACTTTAGCCTGGGTGGTTATGGTCGCAATTTTTGTCGTGGGCCTTTTGGGAGTTTTGATTCAAGGGTATAGCGTTTTGAGCATGTTCATGTTTGCCGTGGCCCTGGCCGTGGCGGTGATTCCCGAAGGCTTGCCGGTGGCTCTAACCGTTGCCCTGTCTATTGGAACGAATCGAATGGCGCGGCGGAAAGTAATTGTCCGAAGATTAGCGGCGGTGGAAGGACTCGGCAGTTGTACTTTAATTGCCAGCGATAAAACTGGAACCTTGACCTGTAACGAGCTGACGGTGAGAGAAATTCGATTGCCAAACGGCGCTCTTCTGCAAGTAAGCGGCCAGGGATTTGTTCCTCGGGGAATCATCATGAAAGAGGAGCGGGAAATAAAGACGGAAGATCCGCCGGAGGGTTTGGATTCCATTATTCGAGCTATGATTTTATGCAACGAGGGCGACCTTCACCGGTTGGACGGGGAATGGGTGTTTCGGGGCGATCCCACCGACATTGCTCTCCTTTCAGTGGGCGAAAAGCTTGGGCGGGAAAAGGAAGTTTTGTTAAATGCCCATCCTCAGATTAATCAAATTCCCTTCGAGCCTGAATATCAATACTCCGCCTCCTTTCATAAAATGCCGGATGAAAGCGCGCGGGTTTTTGTCAAAGGTTCGCCGGAGCGCGTCCTTTCCATGTGCGTGCAAAAAAATGAAACCGGGAATTCTCCCACGCATTGGTTGGGCGTCGCCGAGGAGATGGCGGCCAAGGGATACCGGGTTCTTGCGTTGGCTGAGGGATTGGCCTCGGAAGATTTGGATGAAGCTCACGCTCCCTCTGAACCGTCTCAATTAAAATTTTTGGGCTTGGTGGGAATGATCGACCCTCTGCGCGATGGAGTGCGGGAGGCCGTTTCCGCCTGCCGCAGCGCCGGGGTCGAAGTCGCCATTATAACCGGAGACCATCCCGTGACCGCTCTCGCAATCGCCCGCGATTTGGGGCTGGAGATGACCCAGGATCAGGTAGTGACCGGAAAGGTCCTGGAGACAAAATCTCCCGATGAAATCAAAACAATCGTACAAACTGCCCGGTTATTTGCCCGCGTGGCTCCCCGCCAGAAACTTGATCTGGTGAAGGCCATGCAACGGGCGGGGCATTTTGTCGCCGTTACCGGGGACGGCGTCAACGACGCTCCGGCTCTTCGCGCGGCAAACATTGGCGCGGCTATGGGGAAATCTGGAACCGACGTCGCGCGCGAGGCGGCGGCGCTGGTGATCAGCGACGACAACTTCGCGACCATTATCGGCGGCGTGGAAGAAGGCCGCATCGCTTACAGCAACATTCGCAAGATTATTTTCATGTTGATCTCCACCGGCGCGGCGGAGGTGGTTCTGGTGATTTTAGCGGTCGCTTTTGGCCTTCCTCTGCCATTGAGTCCGGTGCAATTGTTGTGGCTCAATCTGGTCACCCAGGGTATCCAGGACGTCGGCATGGGGTTCGAGCCTGGAGAAGGGGATGAATTGAAGCAAAAGCCTCGCCATCCGGACGAACCGATTTTCAACCGCCTGATGATCGAGCGTTCCGCCATAGTGGCGCTTTTTATGGGAGGACTTTGGTTTTTGCTTTTTTACTGGATGCTCAAAACCGGCATGGATTTGAAATCGGCTCGCAACATCTTGCTTCTCCTGGTCGTTTTATTTGTAAACGTTCATATTGCGAATTGCCGGTCCGAAACCAAATCCGCATTCCAGATTCCGCTGATGCGAAACCCCGTTTTGGTATTTGGCGTGTTGACGGCGTTTTTGTTCCACGTTTTGGCGATGTATCTGCCGTTGGGGCAATGGACGCTAAAAACGGAGCCGGTGAGCGTTGGGACCTGGTTGTTGGCGGCGGGGCTGGCTTCCACCAGCATTATTTTGATGGAATGGCACAAGCGGTGGTGGAATCGCCGCCAGGAAATTAAACGCCAAAAAAAGGTTTCCACTTAAACTAAACCTGAGAATCCCGGCACATTAGATAATTATGAATGCCTTCGGCGGCCTTTTTCCCGGCTCCCATGGCGGAGATAACGGTGGCGGCGCCGGTGACGATGTCTCCCCCGGCGAACACTCCCGGTTTAAATGTTTGGTTGATATCCGAATCCGCGATTTCAATATGGCCTTTCGTATCGGTTTTCAGGTCTGCGGCCGTTTTGGCGATTAATGGGTTGACCCCGCTCCCCAAAGCAATAACCACGGCGTCGACCGACAGGGCATACTCGCTTCCCTCGATGGCGCGAGGGCGTTTTCTCCCATCGCTGTCGGCTTGGCCCAATTCCATTTTAGAGCAGACCAGATCGGTCACCCATCCGTTGTTTCCTTTAATTTCTATTGGCGACGCCAGGAAATGAAAGTCCACCCCCTCCTCTTCTGCGTGGCGGATTTCTTCTCGTCTGGCTGGCATTTCATCCCTTGAACGTCTGTACACCAATTGAACCCGCTTCGTACCGGGCAACCGCAACGCCGTTCGGGCTGCGTCCAGCGCGGTATTGCCTCCCCCGATCACAGCGATGGTTTTGTGGTGGTGCAAGGGCGTATCGAAGTTGGGAAATTCCCAGGCATGCATCAGGTTGACCCGGGTTAAAAATTCGTTGGCGGAATAGACTCCATTGAGATTTTCTCCCGGAATACCCAGGAAATAAGGCAATCCCGCGCCGGTTCCTATAAAAACGGCGTCGAATCCATCCTCTTCCATTAACTCGTCCAACGATTTGATTTTGCCAATGACATAATTAACTTTGATTTCCACTCCCAATCGTTTGAGATAATCTATTTCGGCGTCGACGATTTCCTTGGGGAGGCGAAACTGGGGAATGCCATAGAACAATACGCCGCCGGGTTGATGCAAGGCTTCGAACAGGACCGCTTCATGGCCCCGTTTGGCCAAATCGCCCGCCACGGTAAGCCCGGCGGGACCCGAACCGATTATCGCAACTTTTTTTCCGGTCGAGGGGGACACAGGCAGTGGAAGAGTTTCATTTGTCTCGCGCGCATAATCTGCAACGAAACGTTCCAGTTGTCCAATAGCCAAAGGTTCGCCTTTGATTCCGATCACGCAATGCTTCTCGCATTGGTCTTCCTGAGGGCAAACCCGGCCCGTGATTCCGGGGAAGACATTCGTTTCCTTAATTTTTTGGGCCGCTTCCAAAAATTTCCCTTCCGCTACTAACTTGATAAATTCTGGAATACCGACGCGGACGGGACAACCCAAAACGCATTTCGGTTTTTTACATTGTATACAACGGAGGGCCTCCAACTGGGCCATGGCGGGGGTATACCCCAGCGCGACTTCTTTGAAATTACCTTCGCGCTCTTTGGGAGTCAGATCTCGGGCGTGTATCCGGGGAGTTTTTCCCGCCTTTTTATTTTTTTTCTCTTGAGACATAGATGGCTATCTATTTAACCGGGAGCTTGATGCAAAAGATGATTCCCACCGGCAGGGTTCCGAATGCTCCCGCATCCATTTGTCCCGAACTTCCCGCTCTTCGGGAACATAGGTTTTAAGTCGGTTGAGCAGTCCGTCGAAGTCCACCTGATGGGCGTCGAATTCCGGGCCGTCCACGCAGGCGAATTTCATTTCTCCTCCCACCGTCACCCGGCAGGCGCCGCACATCCCCGTTCCATCGATCATGATCGGATTCATACTGACAACGGTTTTGATTCCATAAGGCCGGGTTAAATCCGCTACAGCCTTCATCATGGCGGGAGGTCCGATAGCGACGACCCGGTCGATAGGTTCCCCGCTTTGAATCAGCCGCTCCAATTCATCGGTGACAAATCCTTTTGCCCCGCAACTTCCGTCCTCGGTGACGCGTCTGACTTCGGTGGAAACGGACTCCATTTCCGTTTTAAGAAGGAGGAAGTCCTTGGAGCGCGCGCCCAGGATGGAAATCGTTTTGTCGCCAGCCCGGAAAAGGTCGCGGGCAATTGGATAGATGGCGGCAATTCCAAACCCTCCGCCCAAAAGCGCTACGGTTCCAAAGGGTCCCTTTTCGCTTGGCGTCCCCAAAGGGCCTACGACGTCCAAAATGAAATCCCCGACTTTCAGTTGGCTCATTTGGAGGGAAGTTTTGCCGACCGCCTGCACGAAAAGGACGATAGATCCTTTTTCAACCAAGGCGTCGGAAATGGTCAGAGGAACCCGCTCCCCATGTTCGTCCAAACGGATAATGACGAATTGACCCGCCTGGGCTTTGCAGGCAATGTCCGGAGCTTCTATTTCGAAACGGAAGACTCGCGGGGCCAATAATTTTTTATCAAGAATTCGAAACATATTAATTTTACATTTTTACGGGAAAACCCCGGAATTTAGCCGCCCTGATGGAAATTATACCAACGAAAAACGTATAATGCATTTCGAGTCGCCGTTAACCTTGGGCGATGTCTTGGAAATGCGCCGGCAAACGAGCTGGACTCATGGATGATTAGATGGAAACGTTTAAATTATTATACATCGCTATAGGACCCGGGGCCGCTATCGCCGTTTATATTTATTTTTCCGATAAATGGGATCCCGAACCCAAAAAACTGGCGATCAGAAGTTTTCTTCTAGGGGGATTAGCCTGTTTCCCTGCGTTTTATTTTGAGGGAGTTGTCGAAAAAGTTTTTGGCCTGGAGGAATTGTTAAACGACGGTTTCGCTATCTTTTGGGGGCAAACGGTTCTTTATGCCTTTTTTGGCGTCGCCTTGCCCGAAGAACTTTGCAAATTTTTATTTCTTAAAGCGTTTTTGTTCGACGAGCGTGAGTTTAACGAACCCTTCGATGGAATTGTTTACGGCGGCCTCATCGGTTGCGGTTTTGCGACGGTAGAAAATATTTTATACGTCTTTCCTGAAGGCCACTCGGTGGGGATTGCCAGGATGCTGACGGCTGTTCCGGGACACGCCTTTTTTGGAATCATTCTGGGCTATTTTGTCGGCAGGGCAAAATTCAGCCTCAATAGCGGGAAGCATTTAATCAATGGTTTGGTCCTGGTGGTGGTCCTCCACGGGGTCTACGATATCGGAGCTTTTTCCCACGCATCCTGGGCGTTTATTTTGATTTTTGGAATCGTTTTTTTGGGAATATATTTAGGCTTAAAAGCCAAACGATCATTGGAAAAACATTCTGCGGTTATTGAATTTTCGGCCAAGGAATTTTATCCCATAAAAGGCCGTAAAAAGAACGTTCCCATTTTATTAAAGGGCATTCGCGATTTGCTGTCGAAGGGAAAATTGAAACCGGATGATTCGCTAATTGAAGAAAAAAGCGGAAAAATAAAGTCGATAAAGGAAATATTTTCCTCCAAAATCATCTCTCAATATAGAGGGCTTACGAGGACTCCGCCTGACGGGCAACCTGTAAGGTATTTTTTAATTTTTTATGGAGCGACCTTTGGTCTTTACCTGTATTTCTGGTTTCTTAGAAGTTACAGGGATTTTGCGAGTCTTAAAAAATTAAAATTGAATCCCGAATTAAGGGCGGTGGGATTTTTGATAAGCGCCATCATCCCCTATTTTATATACGGCGTTATTTTAGGATCTTTGCATAAGGCCAAATTTGGGCTGGCCGTTGAAGTTTCATTTAATTTATTCATGGCGGGCGTTGAAACTGTTTTTTTGTTTTACCTGCTTCAAATGATCAAGAGATTTTTGAAAAGGAAAATGAAAGGCTCCTTTTCGCTTCCAACCGTTGTTCTTTGTTTTTTTGTCGCAAGTAGCTTGAGAAAACTGGCGTCCCCGGATATGCCCTTTTACCTGCTCTATGAGATAACGTTCGCGTTTCTTCAGGGAGGAATTTTAGCGATGGTTCAACGGGATTTAAATTTATATTGGGAGATTGAAAGAAAAGAATCGGCTGATACACTTTAATTTTCTCTTATGACGAAAATTCCAAAAAAAGCGCCGGGATCCATGACCAAAACAAAAGCCATTGCCTTGTTGGTGGCCGTCGCGGGCACGGCCTTCTATTTTTATAATGTCTTTTCTCGGACGGACAATTGGGAAACCCGCAATAACTCCGGTTTGGAGGCCTATCAGAAGGGACTTTATTCCGAAGCCGAAAAAGAATTTGTCGCCGCTCTAAAGGCCGCGGAAAAATTTTCTGCCGACGGTTCGCGCTTGCACATGAGCCTCGACCAGTTGGTGCAAATTTACCAGATTCAATCGAAATATATCGAGGCCGAGCCTCTGATCAGACGGGTGTTGGCGATCGATGAAAAAAAACTTGGCCCCGAACATCCAAACGTGGCCGCAAGCCTCAACAATCTGGCGGGGAATTACCGTCTTCGCGGAAAGTATCAGGAAGCAGAACCTTTCATCAAGCGAGCGCTGGCGATTTTGGAAAAAGCTTGGGGACCGGAAGATCCCGATGTTGGCATGGTTCGGGCGCATTATGCAAACATACTTCGGGCCATGGGCCGTAACGCGGAGGCTGAAAAGCTGGAGGCCGGTTTAAAAATAACGGCGGAAAAACAAACGGCGAAAAACTAAACGTTGGACCGAACCTGCGAAAGTGTTTTTAAGTTTTAGCGCCGAATATTAATAAGTTCATTTTATTGCCGAAGGTTTTTATGACTTATAACGATTCAAAGCGAATCGTCATCATGGGGGCCGCGGGAAGAGATTTCCACGCCTTCAATACTCTTTTCCGCGACAACGCGGACTATTGCGTTCTGGCCTTTACGGCAACGCAGATTCCTGGGATTGAGGGAAAAATTTATCCGCCTCTTCTTGCCGGGGAACTATACCCCGATGGAATTCCTATCCATCCGGAAAGCCGGTTGATGGAAATCATCCGGGAAGACTGCGTAGACGCCGTGGCCTTTGCCTATAGCGACGTTTCCCATCAGTACGTCATGGACCTGGCCTCGCGCGTTCTCGCCGCCGGACCGGACTTCTGGTTGCTGGGAACGGCGGACTCCATGATAGCCTCCTCTAAAAAAGTGATTTCGGTTTGCGCGGTTCGCACCGGTTGCGGGAAATCCCAGACCTCGCGGAAAATCGCGCGGATTTTAAAACGCCACGGGAAAAACCCGGTCGTCGTCCGCCACGCGATGCCCTATGGGAATTTGGAAAAACAGGCGGTGCAACGTTTTTCGAAAATTGAAGATTTAGAAAAGCAGGAATGTACCCTGGAAGAGATGGAAGAATACGAACCTTACCTTGAGTTGGGAGTTCCCGTATTTGCGGGGGTCGATTATGCGGCGATATTAAAGGAGGCTGAAAAAGAAGCGGACGTGATCATTTGGGATGGAGGAAATAACGATTTTCCGTTTTACAAACCGGACCTGGAAATCGTGGTGGTGGATCCGCATCGGGCCGGCCATGAGACGACTTATTTCCCAGGGGAAGTCAATCTGCTTAGAGCCCATGTGGTCGTCCTCAACAAAATGGACTCGGCTCCGCCGGAAGGCGTCAAAGAGGTTCGAGAAAACATAAAGCGAATCAATCCCAACGCCGCGCTTATTGAAGCCGACTCTGCATTGTTTGTGGAAAATTCCGAAAAAATTTCCGGCGCGCGGGTTCTTGTGATTGAGGACGGTCCTACGGTAACCCATGGCGGCATGAAATACGGCGCTGGGACGATAGCCGCTCAACGATTTGGCGCGAGTGAAATCCTGGATCCTCGTCCCTGGCTTCAGGGAACGCTCAAAGAGACCTTTGAAAAGTATCCGGAAATTGGTCCCCTGTTGCCTGCCATGGGATATGGAGACCGGCAACGGGCGGACCTGGAAGCGACTATCAATGCCGTGCCCTGCGACGTGGTTGTGGTGGGAACCCCTATCGACCTGGCTCGTTGCATTTCGATTCAGAAACCTTCGGTTCGGGTGAGGTATGAATTGGAAGAAAGAGGAAAACCCGATTTGGAATCCGTACTAAAACCTTTTTTGGAATAAGAATTGTTCTTTGTAATCAGGTAGGAGTCGTAAGCGCCGTGGGAAAATCGGAATCCAAACCGGGTCTTTTGGTCTCATTCGGAGGCAACGCGTTGAACGTGCCGGAATCCGATCATCCCCACCAAAAAGAAGAATTCAAAATTGCGAGGCGTAGTCTGGAGGGCGTCGTTGAATTGCTTGAGCGGGGTTATCGCCGAATGATTTTGTGTCACGGCAACGGTCCCCAGGTGGGGCAAATATTTTTGCAACAGGAGTTGACGCGGCACGATTTCCCCCGCCAGGTCACCCTGGACGTTTGCGTCGCCGACAGCCAGGGAAGGATCGGGTACATTTTGCAAAATGTTTTGGATAACTTGTGCCAGGAGCGAGGGATGGAGCGCAAATGCTTTGCCGTAATCACGCAAGTGGTGGTCGACCCGAACGATCCCGCCTGGCAGAAACCCACCAAACCGATCGGCCTTTTTTATTCGAAAGAGGAAGCCGACGATCTGGCCGCGGAACGGGGCTGGGTATTTATGGAGGACGCGGGCCGCGGTTTCCGTCGCGTCGTGCCGTCGCCAAAGCCGATGGATATCATTGAAAAAAATATTTTGAAAAATATTCTGGACAGCGGTTTTATTCCCATTGGAGGCGGCGGCGGTGGGATTCCCGTCGTCCGAACGGCGGACGGCGATCTTTGCGGCGTGGAAGCGGTGATCGACAAGGATCACACCAGCGCCCTGCTGGCCAACGAAATGGGACTGGAGCTTTTGGTCATACTCACCGGAGTCGACCATGCCTATCTGGATTATCAAACTCCGGAGCCAAAACCCTTAAAAAAAGTTACAATAAAAGAGATGGAAGGTTGCCTTGAGCGAGGCGAATTTGCGGAGGGGAGCATGAAGCCCAAAGTCGAAGCCGCTCTCGAATTTTTGCGGCGGGGAGGTAAAAAAGCCGTGATCGCGCACCTGGACGATCTGGTTCCCGCCATGGAAGAAAAGACAGGCACTCATATTGTTCCAGAATGATTTGTTTTAGCGACGACCTTTGAGAATTTGAGAATGGAAATATTATGACGAGCGAACCCAGAATCATAGAACGCAAAGCGTTGGACCAACTTCTGGAGGCATTGACCCAGGAAGGCTACCAGGTGGTTGGACCGACTCTTGGCGACGGCGCCATCGTCTACGGTCCCGTTCAAGCCTCCGAGGATTTTCCCGTCGGTTGGACCGACGAACAGGAAGGCGGAGTCTATCGATTGAAAAAGCGAGAGGACAAGGCGCTTTTCGGTTATGTGGTGGGACCGCATTCCTGGAAAAAATATTTGCATCCGCCCGAGCGAAGGCTTTGGACCGGCCAGGCGAGCGGAACCGATTTTGAATTGACCCCGGAGCCTGTCGAGACTGCGCGCTTCGCGTTTTTCGGCGTCCGTTCCTGCGAACTCCACGCGATAGAAATACAAGACCGGGTCTTCATTCATAACGACCATGTGGACGAGGATTACAAGGCGCGCCGGGAAAATGCGTTTGTTGTCGTCGTCCAATGCGGTCAGGCGGGCAAGACCTGCTTTTGCGTTTCCATGAACACGGGACCCAAAGCCGAATCGGGATACGACCTCGCCCTCACGGAAATTCTGGATGAAGGGCGTCATTTTTTTCATGCGGTAGCGGGAAGTCCCAAAGGCGCCGCGATTTTACAACAAGTGGAAACCCGTTCCGCAACAAGTTCCGACAGTGCGGAGGCGGAAGAAGCCGTCCAAAAGGCCCGTGGGCAAATGGGGCGCACGCTCAATACCAAGGGGGTGAAAGAACTCCTGCAGGAAAACCCGGAGCATCCGCGATGGGATTCCGTGGCGGAAAGATGTCTGTCCTGCGCCAATTGCACCATGGTCTGCCCCACCTGTTTTTGCTCCACGGTGGAGGATACAACCGACTTGACGGGGGATCACACGGAGCGTTGGCAGAAATGGGACTCCTGTTTCACCATGGATTTTTCCTATCTGCATGGAGGGAGCGTCCGGGCTTCAACCAAATCCCGTTACCGCCAATGGTTGACCCATAAGCTTTCAAGTTGGATCGATCAGTTCGATTCCTCGGGTTGCGTCGGGTGCGGGCGTTGCGTCACCTGGTGCCCGGTGGGGATCGATCTGACGGAAGAGGTCCGGTCCATTCGGGAAGAAAATACCGTCCGTTTACCTTCGAAGAGGGAGGCGTCCAATGGAAACGCTTGAACCGATTTTGAGCAAGCATCCTTTTTTTAAAGGACTCGACAAGGCTTACATGGAGTTGGTGACCGGTTGCGCAAAAAACGTCCGGTTCGACGCCGGTCAGTTTATTTTTCGCCAGCACGAGGCCGCCGACGTTTTTTATATAATTCGTCAGGGCAAGGTGGCGCTGGAATTGTCTCCTCCGGGCCGCCCGCCCGTCACCCTGGAAACCGTTAACGAGGAGGAAATCCTGGGCTGGGCCTGGTTGGTGCCTCCTTATCATTGGCACTGCGACGCCCAGGCGGTGGAATTGACTCGCGCTATAGCTTTGGATGGAAAATGTCTTCGCAACAAATGTATGGAAGACCACGACTTGGGGTTTGAATTGCTGAACCGGCTTCTGCCGGTGATCGGAAAAAGGATGGAGGCGACGCAACTGCAATTGATGGACGTCTACGGAACGAAAGCGTGATGGAGGATATTCAGCGACAGAATGTCATGGTTCCCCGGCCTTTCCTCGTTCATCGGGTTCACAAGGAAACCGAGGATACTTTTACCCTGGAACTGAACGGCGAAGACAGCGCCGAGTCGCCGCCATTCATTCCAGGACAGTTCAATATGTTGTACGCGTTTGGAATCGGAGAGGTTCCGATCTCGATCAGTGGAAGGTCGGAAGCGTCTGGCGGATGGTTGCATACCATACGCGAGGTGGGAACGGTGACCCGGGCGCTTCATCGGATGAAACGCGGAGGCGTCCTGGGTTTGCGCGGGCCGTTTGGGACCGGTTGGCCCATTGAGGAAGCCAGAGGAAACGATATCGTATTTATGGCGGGGGGCATTGGCCTGGCTCCCCTACGCCCGGCTCTGCATGTCGTCCAATCCATGCGCGATCAATTTGGAGAAGTCGCCCTCCTTTACGGCGCGCGGACTCCGGAAAGTTTGTTGTTTGAAAAAGAACGGGAACTGTGGCGAGCAAAATTCGGCGTCCAGGTGAAAGTCACCGTCGACGCCGCCGGACGCGAATGGAAGCGCAACGTCGGCGTGGTCACCAATTTGGTCGAAAGGGCTTCGTTTGATCCCGCCCACACCGTGGCCTTCATTTGCGGGCCGGAAGTGATGATGCGGTTTTCGGTCGTTGAGTTGAAACAATGCGGGGTTCCCGAAGATAAGATTTATATCTCCATGGAGCGGAACATGAAATGCGCCGTCGGTTTTTGCGGCCATTGCCAGTTCGGTCCCACTTTCATTTGCAAGGACGGTCCGGTTTATCGTTACGACCGCATCCGCCAATTTTTAAACGTCCGGGAGGTTTGATCATGGCGGGCAAGAAAAAACCCAAAGTCGCCGTCTGGAAGTTTGCTTCCTGCGACGGGTGCCAGCTCAGTTTGCTGGATTGCGAGGACGAGTTGCTCGCCGTCGCCGAGGCAATTGAAATCGCCAATTTCCCGGAGGCTTCGCGGGCGGTCGTTAAAGGCCCTTACGATTTGTCCCTGGTCGAGGGTTCGATCACCACTCCGCACGACGAAGAGCGCATCCACCAGGTGCGCCGCTCCTCCAAATTTCTGGTGACCATCGGCGCCTGCGCAACGGCGGGGGGAATCCAGGCTCTGCGGAATTTCAAGGACGTTCAGGATTTTGTGTCCATCGTATACGCCACGCCGGATTATATCGATACCCTGGCGAAGTCGTCGGCGATCAGCGACCATGTTCGCGTGGATTTCGAATTGCGCGGTTGCCCGATCAATAAATACCAGTTGGTCGAGGTTGTCAGCGCCTATTTGAAAGACCGCAAGCCGGTCACTCCGGCCCACAGCGTTTGCGTGGAGTGCAAGCGACGCGGAACGGTGTGCGTCATGGTATCCCAGGGAACCTTGTGCATGGGACCCGTCGTGCACGCCGGTTGCGGGGCCATTTGCCCCGCGTATGATCGCGGTTGCTACGGATGTTTCGGACCCAAGGAAACTCCCAACACCGAATCCTTGAGCGAATGGTTCAAGGATCATGGAATGGGAAACGAAGAACTGGTTCGCGCCTATCGCAGTTTCAACGCCTACGCGACGCCATTCCGCAAAGAGAGCGAGCGACATGACTAAGAAGACCCGGACCATTAAAGTCGATTATCTCGCCAGAGTCGAAGGAGAGGGCGCCCTCTATATCAAAATAAAAGACGACGTCGTGCAAGACGTGAAATTGAAAATTTTCGAACCGCCGCGCTTTTTCGAGGCCTTTCTTCAAGGGCGCGACTTCCGGGAAGCGCCGGACATAACCGCGCGGATTTGCGGGATTTGTCCCGTGGCCTATCAAATGAGCGCGATCCACGCCATGGAGAACGCCCTGGGAATCCAGTTGGAAGGTCCCTTGCGGGAAATTCGCCGCCTCATGTATTGCGGCGAATGGATTGAAAGTCACGTTCTTCACATCTACATGTTGCACGCTCCCGATTTTCTGGGTTATGAAGACGCCGTGCGCATGGCCAAGGACCATAAGGAAATTGTCGAACGCGGGTTGCAGTTAAAGAAAATCGGCAACGAAATTGTGTCGCTGGTTGGGGGACGGGAAATCCACCCCATCAACGCCCGCGTGGGCGGTTTTTATAAAGTATTCGCCAAAACGGAATTTGACGGTCTTAAGGAACGATTAAAGTGGGCGCGGGACGCCGCGCTGGAAACCGTCCGCTGGACCGCCCAACTGCCGTTCCCGGAGTTTGAGCAGGATTACGAATTCGTGGCCCTGCGTCACCCGGAAGAATATCCTTTTAATGAAGGACGTTTGGTTTCCAACCGGGGATTGGACATTGCGGTCGCGGATTACGAAAACCATTTCGTTGAAGAGCATGTGGAACATTCCAACGCCCTGCATTCAGTGTTGAAGGAGCGGGACTCATATTTTGTCGGACCGATGGCGCGCTACAATTTAAACTTTGAACGATTATCGCCTTTGGCGCAGGAAGCGGCTCTGGAGTCGGGCCTGGGACGGGAGTGTAATAATCCCTTCAAAAGTATTGTCGTTCGAAGCGTGGAGGTTTTGTACGCCTGCGACGAGGCCTTGCGAATACTTGAGTCTTACGAAAAACCGGATCGGCCTCATATCGACCTGGAGCCGCGCGAGTCGGTGGGATATTCCTGCACCGAAGCGCCGCGGGGGATTTTGTATCACAGGTACTCCATCGACGCCCAGGGCAGAATTTTAAACGCCAGGATTGTTCCTCCGACCTCTCAAAACCAAAAGACCATCGAAAACGACCTGTGGAAATTTGTTCCCAAATTTTTGGATTTGCCTGAAGAAAAACTAACATGGCAATGCGAGCAGGCGATTCGAAATTATGATCCCTGCATCTCATGCGCCACCCATTTTCTTAAACTGGATTTGGAGCGGGTTTAATTTCCCCGCGGAGTTTTATTTTGAACGCGTCTCCCGTTTTGGTGATTGGGCTGGGAAATCGATTTCGCAGGGACGACTTTGCGGGGATCGAGGCCGTCCGGCGCCTGAATGAAAACGACGCTCCCGGATTAAAGCGCCTGGAGCTTTCCGGAGAAGGGACGTCCCTTATGGACGCCTGGGAAGGTCACGACCGGGTTATTCTTATCGACGCCGTCAATTCCTCCGCTCCTGCGGGAACGTTTCGCAGATTGAACGTCGGGAAAGATCCGGTCCCTGCGAATTATTTTTCCTGTTCCACTCACAATTTCGGCGTGGCGGAAGCCATAGAACTGTCCCGGTCGCTCGATCGCCTGCCGGACCAAATTGAAGTTTATGGAATCGAGGGGAAGGATTTCAATCCGGGAGAGGGGCTGTCCCCGGAGGTGGAAGAAGCCGTGAAACGGGTGGTGGAAGAAATTCAAGAACGGATTCGATCCCTATAACCAGGGGGGAAGTTGTGCACGAACATTCTTTGATGAAGGATCTCATGAGCAAAATTTTCGCCGTCGCCCACGAACAGGGAGGGACGACGGTTTCGGGAGTGAAGGTGCGCCTGGGAGCGTTAGCCCATATTTCCGCCGAGCATTTTAAAGGACATTTTGTGGAAGCGGCGCGAGGAACCAGCGCCGAAGGAGCGAGGTTAGACGTCGAACTCATGGACGATACCAACGATCCCCTCGCCCAGGAGATTGTTTTGGACAGCGTGGAAATCGAGGAGTGATTCCTTTGAACCTATCGAAAACAATCGACCCCTCGCCCTCCCAAAGAACCCTCCCGATTTCTGAAAATCAAAGAATGCGCCTTTCCATTCGGGGCATGTTGCAGGGCGTCGGCTTTCGTCCCTTTGTTTATCAACTGGCGCATCGGTTGGGTTTGAAGGGATGGGCGCTAAACAATTCGCAAGGCGTCTTGATCGAGGTTGAGGGGAATCCTGAGCGATTACAAAAATTTGTTTGCCTCCTGGAAATAGAAAAACCGTTGCATTCCTCGATTCAAGGAATGGAAATTTCATATTTTGATCCCCAGGGATACGAGGGGTTCCAGATTAAAGAAAGCGATCCTGAAGGCGAGTCGTCCGCGCTGATTCTCCCCGATATCGCGACTTGCCGCGATTGTCTGCAGGAAATAAAGGATCCGTCCAACCGTCGCTATGGATATCCCTTCACCAATTGCACCCAATGCGGCCCCCGGTTCAGCATTGTGGAATCTCTTCCCTATGATCGTTCGCGGACTTCCATGAAAGATTTCGAAATGTGCGGCTGTTGTCGGGAAGAATACGAGAACCCGGAAGACCGGCGATTTCACGCCCAGCCCAACGCCTGCCCCGATTGCGGACCCCGTCTGGAGTTCTGGAATCGCGGAGGGGAATGTTTGGCCGACCGGCAATACGCTCTGGAAGCCGCAATCAAAGCCTTTAACGAGGGAGCCGTTGTCGCCGTGAAGGGTTTGGGCGGTTATCATCTCATGACGGACGCGCGAAGCGACCGCGCCGTGAGTCGGCTCCGCGAGTTGAAAAACCGGGAAGAAAAACCGTTCGCCATCATGTCGCCCTCGCTGGAGCATATTCGGACCCTAGCGGAGACGTCCTCTTTGGAAGAACGTCTCCTCTGTTCTCCCGAAGCCCCCATCGTTCTTCTTAGACGTAAGGCCGGATCGGTTGAAAGCGCCGAAAAAATATCCCAATGGGCGGCGCCTTCCAATCCCTGGCTTGGAATCATGTTGCCGTCTTGCCCCCTGCATCATCTCCTGATGATTGAATTGGGTTATCCAGTGGTCGCCACCAGCGGCAACCTTTCCGAAGAGACCATTTGCATTCGGGATGAGGAGGCCCTGGATCGTTTGGGCGGGATCGCCGACTTCTTTCTGGTTCACAACCGTCCTATTGTTCGCCATATGGACGATTCTATCGCGCGCGTTATTTTGGATCGCGAGCAGGTTTTACGGCGCGCCCGAGGATACGCCCCTGGGCCGATTACGCTAAAGGAACCGCTCCCTTCCGCTCTGGCGGTGGGAGGCCAACTTAAAAATTCGGTCGCATTTTCCCGAGGAAGCGCCGTTTTTGTCAGCCAGCATCTGGGCGATTTGGAAAACGCGCAAACCTTTTCCGCGTTTGAAAAAACGATCGCGTCCATGAGCGCGCTCCAGCAAGCGCAGCCGGAATTTATCGCGTGCGATCACCACCCGGATTATTCGTCCACTCGTTTTGCAAACCGTTCCGAAGCCCCGACCGTTTCCATTCAGCATCATGTCGCCCATGTCTTTTCGTGCCTGGCGGAAAACGAATTGGAACCTCCAGTCCTGGGCGTCGCCTGGGACGGGTCCGGTTTCGGTATGGACGGAACGGTTTGGGGAGGCGAGTTTTTTAGCGTGAACAGTGATAAGGTTCGCCGGGTTTCCTGTTTCCGGCCCTTCCCTTTGCCGGGAGGGGAAAGTGCGGTGCGGGAGCCGCGCAGGAGCGCTTTGGGGCTTCTTTATGAACTCTTGGGGAAGGATTGTTTCAGCCGCCCGGAAATCGTCAAAGCTTTCAGCGACGACGAGCTTCAAATATTGAAAACCATGTTGGCGGGAAATATCAACTGCCCCATGACGTCCAGTTGCGGACGGTTGTTTGACGCCATCGCCTCCCTGACCGGCATTCGTCAACGCAATACTTTTGAAGGCCAGGCCGCCATGGAACTGGAGTTTTCAATTTCGGATTTGGAATCCGCGGGCGAGTATCCGATCAATATTGTTCTTGCCGACGTGCATGAATCGATCGATGCGAGTGAAACGCAAAATTCCTCGCTGTATGAGTGGAGACCTCTCTACCGGCTGGATTGGGGACCCATGGTTCTGTCTTTGCTGGCGGATTTGGAGGAGAATGTTTCCCTTGGCGTCGTCGCGTTAAAATTTCATAAGACCCTGGTCTCGGCAATTTGTCTGGTGGCCCACCGTCAGAAAATTGAGCAAGTGGTTTTAACGGGGGGCTGTTTTCAAAATAAAACTTTGACCGAACTCGCCGTCCAAAAATTAAGACGCGAGGAATTTCGCGCCTTTTGGCACCAGAGGGTTCCGCCGAACGACGGCGGGCTGGCTCTGGGACAAATCGCCGCCGCTTCCTGGCAAATGAAAGAAGAGTCCGTCCGATGTGTTTAGCCGTCCCTGGAATAATCCTCAGCATTTCTGAAGACGATCCCTTGATGAAAATTGGAAAAGTGAGCTTTGGCGGCTCGTTGCGGAACGTGAACCTTGCGTATGTCCCGGAGGCCAGGGTGAACGACTACGTGATCGTCCATGTAGGATTCGCCATCAGCATTTTGGACGAAAAAGAGGCGGCGCGAATTTTTGATTATCTGGATCAAATCCACGAAATTTAAATTTTTAAGAGCGCCATTGGTGATTGGATGTTTTTACTTCAGGCAACTCGCGGACCAGCGTGTCGCTCGCGGCCATGAGCGCTTTTTAGAGACGCCCTTAATAAAATGAAATTTGTCGACGAATATCGAGACTCCGAGCCGGCTCGAAAAATCACGGACGCCCTCGCCCGAATCGTCTCGAAGCCATGGACCCTGATGGAGGTCTGTGGAGGGCAGACGCATTCGATCGCTAAATATGGAATCCAAAGCTTGTTGCCTTCCAGTTTGACCCTCCTCCACGGACCGGGTTGCCCCGTATGCGTCACGCCGTTGGATTCAATAGACAAGGCGATTCAACTTGCGGCCCGGCCCGAGGTTATTTTTTGTTCCTTTGGAGACATGCTGCGCGTCCCAGGGTCCGAAAAGGATTTACTGACGGTGAAGGCCGAGGGCGGCGACGTGCGAACGGTCTATTCCCCTATGGACGCGCTTCAAGTGGCGCGAGACCATCCGGAAAAAGAAGTTGTATTTTTTGCGATTGGATTTGAAACCACCGCTCCGGCCAACGCGATGGCGATCCGCCTTGCCAAAAAGGAAGGCTTGAACAATTTATCCTTTTTGGTTTCTCAAGTCGTCGTGCCCCCCGCGATGATCAGTATTTTGGAATCGCCCGCCAACCGGGTTCAAGGATTCCTGGCGGCGGGGCATGTTTGCACTATCATGGGTCTGGCGGAATACGAGCCGATCGCTTCGAAGTATCGCGTACCGATAGTGGCGACGGGTTTTGAACCGCTCGACATTCTTCAGGGAATTTACCTGTGCGTCAAACAACTGGAAGAAGGCCGCGCGGAAGTTGAAAACCAGTACTCCCGTTCGGTAAGGCAAGACGGCAACGCCGCGGCCAGGGAAATTATGAGCGAGGTTTTTGAAATCGTCTCGCGAGAGTGGCGGGGGATTGGCGAAATCCCGCAAAGCGGCCTGGGACTCCGCGACGATTATGCCGCGTTCGACGCCGAGAAAAAGTTTTCCTTCAAAACCTGCGAACCAATCGTCCCCTCCGAATGCATCAGCGGCCTTGTCTTGCAGGGAATCAAGAAGCCGGATGAATGCCCGGCTTTTGGCAACAGGTGCACGCCGGAATCTCCTCTTGGCGCAACAATGGTTTCGTCCGAAGGCGCCTGCGCCGCCTATTACCGCTATCAAAAAACGGGAATATGAAAGAAGCCATGACCGACTTTCCCGACAACGGCCCTGCCTGTCCCATTTCTCCGAGCCGGAAGGATACCATTCAACTCGCGCATGGGGGCGGCGGCAAAATGACCCGCCAATTAATCGACGAAATTTTTCGGCCCGCTTTTGAAAATTCCGAACTTGAAACCGATCACGACGGCGCGATATTGGAATTCGACCAAGGGTCGTTGGCGATGACGACGGATTCTTATGTGGTTCAGCCGATCATTTTCCCCGGCGGCGATATCGGTTCCCTGGCGGTCTATGGAACGGCGAACGACCTGGCCATGTGCGGTGCGCGGCCGCTTTACCTGAGCGCCGGATTCATTCTGGAGGAGGGACTGCCCATGGCGACTCTTCAAACCGTTGTCAATTCCATGAAGGAGGCCGCCCGCCAGGCCGAGGTAAGAATTGTAACGGGGGATACCAAGGTGGTCCCGAAAGGAAAAGGAGACGGAATTTTCATCAACACCGCCGGAGTGGGGAGGAGAGAGCATTCCTTCACTATCCATCCAGAAAGCGTCAGGTCCGGCGACGTTGTTTTATTGAGCGGGGATGTTGGCCGGCACGGAATGGCCGTCATGGCGGCGCGGGAGGGACTGGGATTTGAGAACCCGATTAAAAGCGATTGCGCTCCGGTATCCCGCCTGGCGTTGAAATTATTGGACGCGGGAATCGAGCTTCATTGCATGCGCGATTTGACTCGCGGAGGTCTGGCCACCGCGCTCGTAGAAATCGCAGAGACCGCCGACCTTTCGATTCGAGTAGATGAAAAAGCGATTCCGGTTCAGGAAAGCGTGCAGGGAGCTTGTGAGATTTTAGGATTCGATCCTCTTTATGTGGCGAATGAAGGTTGTTTCGTCGCGTTCGTTTCCGAGGGCGACGCCGACAACGCTTTGGCAATAATGCGAGACGACCCATTAGGCAGGCAGGCAGGCGCCATAGGAAGAGTCGAACGCTCTCCCCGGAAATCCGTGATTCTGACCACCCGGATAGGCTCAACCCGCTTGCTCGATTTGTTGAGCGGCGAGCAATTGCCCAGAATATGTTGATTGCTAATGGAAGGGGAATTTAGTGTTGACAAAATGTTTTTTTGTAATAACATAAGTGAAATTCATCAGCCTCCTTATATAAATCCCATATCCAGCAATACGATTTCAATTTGTTCCGTTTAAATTCTGCCGTCAGAATTCCTGGAAAACGCCTCTTTCCTCGTAATTAAAACCAGATCAAGTACGGATTTCAGCTTTAACCAATCCCAAACAAACTAACCCACCCACCCACCAACCAACCAACTACCAAAACGTCGTCCTATGAATATCGAAGAACTCAAATCAAAAACCATATCCGAATTAACCGCCTTAGCCAAACAACTCAAGATACAGGGACACAGCAGTCTCAGGAAGCAGGATCTGATTTTCAAAATCCTGGAAGCCCAAACGGAGAAAGACGGGTTGATGTTTGGTCAGGGAGTGTTGGAAATTCTGCCCGACGGGTTTGGGTTTCTGCGGGCGCCGACTTACAACTATCTTCCCGGTCCGGACGATATTTACGTGTCTCCCTCGCAGATACGCAAGTTTGACATGCACACCGGGGACACGATATCGGGGCAGATTCGCCCGCCGAAAGACAGCGAGCGCTATTTTGCCTTGCTGAAGGTGGAGGCGATCAATTACGAGACTCCGGACAAGACCAAGGACAAAATACTTTTCGACAACTTGACGCCGCTGTATCCCTCGGAACGCCTGCGTTTGGAAACCCCGGAAGGCAGCGCCCATCTCAGCGCGCGCATCATGGACCTGATGACGCCGATCGGCAAGGGCCAGCGCGGTCTCATCGTCGCCCCGCCCCGCACCGGCAAAACCATGCTGTTGCAGGATATCGCCAACAGCATCACCTCCAACTTCCCCGAAGTGTCGCTCATCGTTTTATTGATCGACGAACGTCCGGAGGAAGTGACGGACATGCAACGCTCGGTCAAGGGCGAGGTCATCAGTTCCACCTTCGACGAACCGGCCCAGCGCCACGTGCAAGTGGCGGAGATGGTGATCGAAAAAGCCAAGCGCCTGGTCGAACATAAAAAAGACGTGGTCATTCTTCTGGACAGCATCACCCGCCTGGCGCGGGCTTACAACGCGATTGTGCCGCCCAGCGGCAAGGTGCTCTCAGGCGGCGTGGACTCCAACGCCCTGCAGAGGCCGAAACGGTTTTTCGGCGCGGCGCGGAACCTGGAAGAAGGCGGCAGTCTCACGATCATCGCCACGGCCCTCATCGATACCGGCAGTCGGATGGACGACGTGATTTTTGAGGAATTCAAGGGCACCGGCAACCTGGAAATCGTGCTCGACCGCAAGCTGGCGGACAAGCGGACCTTTCCCTCGATCGACATCAACCGGTCCGGCACCCGCAAGGAAGAATTGCTCATGTCCAACGAGGACCTGCAAAGGGTCTGGCTGTTGCGAAAAGTTTTGCTCCCGATGGGCATCCATGATAGCATGGACCTCCTAATCCAAAGGATCAAGGAAACCAAGAACAACGCTGAGTTTCTTTCCACCATGAACTCCTAACCGGGGAAGGTTATGAAACAAGGGATACATCCAGAATATTTCGAGACCGACATCCAGTGCGCCTGCGGAAATAAAATGGCGACGCGCTCCACGCTCAAGGGCATTCATGTGGAGATATGCTCCGCGTGCCATCCTTTCTACACCGGCAAACAGAAGCTGATGGACACCGCGGGCAGGATCGAGAAGTTCCAACGCAAGTACGCCAAAGCCAAGGCCCAAACCAAAGCTCCCGAAGAAACCGCCGCCCCCAGTTAGTCCCCGGTTTTATTAGAGGGGCAAAGCCCCGTTTCCGCCCGGCCCTATACCGGGCCGCAGGCGTTCGTTTCCGTTCCCCCCGAAGCCCTGCCATGCTAAAAAAGCTTGAAGATATCGAGAATAAATTCGAAAAGCTCAACGACCTGCTGAGCGATCCCGCCGTCATCGCGAACCAAAACGACTTCAAAGCCTACGCCAAGGAGCAGTCGGAATTGACGCCGATCGTCCAGCAATACCGGGCGCTGAAAAAAATCGACTCACAATTGGAGGAGAACGAAAACCTGCTCAAGGAGGAGGACGATCCGGAAATGGCAGCTATGGCCATGGAGGAGGTGGAAAGTTTGAAGCAGGCCCGGCTGGAAAATGAAAGCCGTTTGAAAGTCCTTCTGCTTCCCAAAGATCCGAGAGACGGTAAAAACGTGATCATGGAAATCCGCGCCGGAACGGGGGGGGACGAAGCGGCCTTGTTTTGCGCCGACGTGTTCCGGATGTACAGCCGATTTTCCGAAAGAGTCAAATGGAAAACCGAAATCCTCAGCGCCAACGAAAGTATCAAAGGCGGTTACAAGGAGTTGATCCTGGGGATCCAGGGCAAGGACGTTTTCAGCAAATTGAAATTCGAGAGCGGGACGCATCGCGTCCAGCGCGTCCCGGAAACCGAAACCCAGGGGCGCGTCCACACGTCTGCTATCACCGTCGCCATCCTCCCGGAAGCGGAGGAAGTGGACATGACCATCAATCCGCAGGATTTAAAGATCGACGTGTTTCGCTCTTCGGGTCCCGGAGGACAAAGCGTGAACACCACCGACTCCGCGGTTCGCCTGACGCATGTTCCCACCGGACTGGTGGTGACCTGTCAGGACGAAAAGTCCCAGCATAAAAACAAGGAGAAGGCCATGAAGGTTTTGCGCTCCCGGTTGCTGGACGAGGAGCAGAGAAAGCAACAGGAAGAAACCGCGCGCGAACGCAGGAGCCAGGTGGGAAGCGGCGACCGGAGCGAACGCATCCGCACCTACAATTATTCGCAGGAGAGGGTGACGGACCATCGGATTGGTTTGACGTTGCACAAGTTGACTCAGATCATGGAAGGCGACCTGGAAGAAATTCTGGAACCTCTGGCGCTTCATTTTCAAGCCGAGGCCCTGAAATCAAACTAGCCGCCCGGCCAGCGTGACGCTGGACCCAGTAAAAAGAATGAACCACAGATGAACGCGGAGAGAACCAGAGTTTAACAGTGGACGGAAATCGATAGTGTCGTTGCCGATTCAGAAAAGATCATCCAATCGCCAACCGCTGGCTCCGGCGCTTCGCCGGTTGCCCCCTGGGGCTTCCCAGGCGGAGCTTTTGAGTTTGACCGAAAAGCGTCTCCAGGACGCGGGCGTCGACTCTCCCCGCTTGGACGCCGAACTCCTTTTGGCAAGCGCTCTGCAGATCGATCGTTTGCAGGTGTTGATTGAATCCCGCCGCGTATTATCTCCAGACGTCGTCGGCGAAATTGAAAGCCTGGTCCAACGCCGAGAGAGCCGGGAACCCATGTCCCAGATTTTAGGGCGCCGCGAGTTCTGGTCGCTGGATTTCAAAGTCGACCGGAACGTATTGACCCCGCGCCCGGAAACGGAAATTCTTGTCGAACGTTTTTTGTCCCTGGCCAAAGCGCGCGAGGCGGCGGGACCTTTGGATGTCCTGGACCTGGGAACCGGATCGGGAATTCTGGCCGTCGTTGCGGCGTTGGAAATTTCTTCCTGCCGGGCGACCGCCGTGGATTGTTCCCTGGAGGCTTTGGAAACGGCGCGGGAAAACGCGCGCGCGCACGGGGTCCAGGACCGCATTGAGTTTGTCCACAGCGACTGGTTCGAGCGCGTGGCTCCAACGGCCCGATTTGATTTCATTCTTTGCAACCCGCCTTATATCCCGGAAAATTATATGGACCGCCTGCCGCCGGACGTCAAAAACTTTGAGCCGGAATCGGCGTTGAACGGCGGCGCGGGCGGACTGGATTGCTTTCGCCGGATCGTTCCGGAGGCCGGGTTGCGGTTGAATCCGGGCGGATATCTGTTGCTCGAAATGTGGCGCGACCAGGCGGCGGCGCTGGGCGAAATATTTTTGCGCGCCGGAGGCTGGTCCGTTCCCGAAACGATAAAAGATTACGCCGGACTGGACCGG
This sequence comes from Nitrospinaceae bacterium, assembly GCA_029261575.1. GTDB lineage: Bacteria > Nitrospinota > Nitrospinia > Nitrospinales > JACRGP01 > JAJDBB01. The sequence continues at coordinate 36,811 of JAJDBD010000163.1, forward strand.
ATCACCGTTGCGCGGAGGTTGGCGCGTGGATAAAATTGTCATCCAAGGTGGAAAGCCTTTGCGCGGAACGGTTGCGGTGAGCGGGGCGAAGAACGCCGTGCTTCCGGTTTTGGCGGCTACCCTTCTGACTTCGGGGAAAAACGAGATTCTGAACGCTCCGCAGGTGCGGGACGTTTCCACCATGGCGCATTTGCTGGTGGAGTTGGGCGCGGAACTGGAACATTTCGAGGGCGGCAGGGTGGTTCTCGACACGTCCCGCGTGAACAACCCCGAGGCGCCTTACGATCTGGTGCGCACCATGCGCGCCTCCTGCCTGGTGCTGGGTCCCTTGCTGGCCCGGCTGGGCCAGGCGCGCGTTTCTCTTCCGGGAGGATGCGCGATCGGCGCGCGGCCCGTCGATTTGCATATCAAAGGACTGGAAGCGCTTGGCGCGAAAATCAGTTTGGAAGAGGGGTATATTGTTGGCACGACCAACGGTTTGAAGGGGGCGCATTATTTTTTCGATACGGTTTCCGTCACCGGCACGGCGAACATAATGATGGCCGCGACCCTGGCCGACGGCGAGACGATCCTGGAAAACGCCGCCCGGGAACCTGAAGTCGCCTTTCTCGGCGAGTTATTGAATCGTTGCGGAGCCAAAATCAGCGGAGCTGGCGAAGACGTCGTTACCATTCAGGGCGTCGCTTCCCTGGAGCCGTTTCAATGCCGGATTTTTCCCGACCGGATCGAAGCGGCGACGTATTTGATTTCCGGAGCCATCACCGGAGGCGAGGTGGAGGTTGTGGATTGCATCCCGCACCATATCGAACCGTTGATTCTGAAATTGCGGGAGGCGGGGTTTCTCGTGGAAGAAGGCGAGGACCGCGTGAAGATAAGCGGGAACGACCGACCCGTTTCGGTCAACATTAAAACTCAGCCGCATCCTGGTTTTGCGACAGACATTCAGGCGCAGTTCATGGCGCTCATGACTCTGGCGCGCGGCCAGAGCATCGTCACGGAATCGGTTTTTGAAAACCGCTTCATGCACGTGGCGGAGTTGCGGCGGATGGGCGCGGATATCGAGGTGCGGGGCAATACCGCCATCGTTCGCGGCGTGGAACGATTGAGCGGCGCGCCGGTGATGGCGACGGACTTGCGAGCCAGCGCGTCCCTGGTGTTGGCCGCTTTGGCGGCGCAGGGAGAATCTGTTATTTCCAGGGTGTACCATATCGATCGCGGATACGAGCGCATGGAAAATAAATTTTCCCAACTGGGAGCCGACATTCAAAGGGTAAAATAAGCTCCGTTCATATTTATGTTTAAAAAACAGCCGATCAGAGAAAAGGAATTTCAGCAAATATTATTGTGGGGTCCGAACTGGATCGGGGACGTGGTGTTATCCATGCCCGCCATTCAGGCTTTGGCCGCGCGTTATCCGGCGGCGCGCATCACCGCCGTTTCTCAAAAGTCCTCCCAGGATCTGTTCTTGGCGCATCCCGCCGTGGATTCGGTGATCCCCATTCCCTATTCCCGCGACGACAGCGTCTTCGACAAAATCGATTTCGCCAGGAGTTTAAAAAAGTATGACTTTGATCTGGCGGCGGTGTTTCCCAACTCCCTGCGCGGAGCCTGGATGGCTTTTCTATCCGGAGCCAAGACGCGGTTGGGCTACGACGCAGAAGGCCGGTCCGTTTTGCTGACGCATCCTACCGCCCTGACGGAGAGGATTAAATCCCTGCATCGCGCGGAATATTTTTTAAACATCCTGCAACCGTTGGGGCTGGAATCCGCGAGCTTGGAATTCGACGAGATCGTTCCCGACAGCGCGCGGCGTACCGTGCGAGACCGGTTGGAATCGCTGGGATTGCGCGAGGGCGCGTTTCTCGCCTCCATCCATCCAGGGGCCTCCAAACCGGAACGGGGATGGCACGCCCAGCGATACGGAATTCTATGCCAACGGCTGGTCAAGGATTACGGGGCGAAGATTCTTTTGCTGGGATCTGCCCGGGAGGGACCTTTGCTGGATGAAATTGAAAGCTCCTGCCCGAAGGGAGAAGCCTTTCGGTTTACCGACTTGAGTCTTCTGGAAGCGGCGGCCCTCATCGAGTCCAGCCATTTGTTTATTGGTAACGACAGCGGGATGATTCATCTGGCGGCGATGGTCGGGACGCCCCTGGTCGGAATCTACGGTCCCGGAGACGCCCAGACCACGGGACCTTTGACGGTCCCGAAAAAAAGCGCCATCGTGACGCGCAATTTCCCCTGCTCCCCTTGCAGGCAAAGGTTTTTCAAGGAGTGCAAACCTTCCGCGCACAACAAACCTTATTGTCTGGAAGATATCAGCGTCAAGGACGTCGTTGAAGAGGTTCAAAACCTGGCGCGGAAAATCAGCGAGACGCCCGATCCCGGCGAGGCGCCGGAGCCGATAGTTGGCGAATGAACGATCATTTTCAAATCGGCAACCGATCTATCGTTTTCCACCCACCGTCAAAAAAAATCAAAAACCGACCGGCGAGGCGCTGAGGCCAGTGGTTGGCGAATGAACGATCATTCTTCGTTCTCTTTTTCGGATTTCGCCGACGGGTAGGGTTTCAAGTCGAAATGGCTGAGGATCAGTTCTTCTTCGTCGGCGGAGACGTCGTCTAAATTTGCGGGTTCGGGAACGTCCATCAGCTGTTCGAGTTTCCAACTGGATTTAACTTTCCCGACGTCTTTGATCTCGTAAATTTCCCTGGGAACCAATATTCGCTTGCCCTGGATTCTTAAAAAGCCGCCCAGGGTGACGACGAGAAAGCGCGGCAAAAAAGTGACGGCTTCCACTAGCAAGCCGTCGATTTTCGCGATCACTTCCTTGTCCTGGTCGTAGAGAAAGGAACCAATGATTCGGTCGTCGGGATGCAGATCGTGAACATTGTCGTCGATATATTTGAGTTGCCTTTGGGTCATGGGACCCTCCGCGGACGCAATTGGCAATGCATTGATTATAGCAGAGCCATATCAGGATTGGTATAATACGGAAAGACCGCTTTCCGGGATTTAATAAAAACAAGACGAGGAGCCAGAGATTCTTGTTCAATTCAAATAAACTTTCGTTTTTCAAATGGGTCGGGATTTTGTGCGTTTTCATCTTTTGTTTTACGGTTCAACCCGCGTCGGCAAAAATATATAAATGGAAGGACGACACGGGAAAAGTTTTTTTCACCGACGATGAGAGTAAGATTCCCGCCAAATTCCGCAAAGGAACCCATATAAAAAAGGTCCGCGAGGTCCAGCCCATCAGAGGGTCCAGTGCCGGAGGCGGGAGCGATAAGGGGGCCTCGTCCGGTGGAAGCGCGGGTCCGGCAGTTGGCGAGGAAGAAGCAAAGCCGGAGGGGATTTTGAGCGAAAAGGAAAAAACGGTCTTCAAGGCCGCCGTTGCCTTGTTAAAAAAAGAAGCCGCGAAGGACGGAGAAATCGGCAAGATCGTCCTCAACACTCGCAATGCAAAAAATGTGGTGGTTCAGTTGCAGGCCGCCCTTCCAGGAAAAAAGAAGGCCCTGGCAGATTTGGAAACGGTGAAAGCGCCGGAGGCCGGGCAGACCGCGAGCTTTCTTAAGACCAGCATCGCGGCGGACGAGGCTCTTTCTGTCAGCATGCCGCGCTTGAAAAATCAGGTCGCTAAAACTCAAGCGCGTTTGAAAGGCGAGATGACCAAAGCCAATGAATTGATCGCAACGCTGAACGCCGCGCTGAAAAAATCCGACGAAGTAGAAGCCAAGGCGACTGCGGATCAGGACGCCGACGGCCCACCCGAAAAAAGCGCCGGGAAAAAAGGAAAAAAGTAACGAGGCTCCAAAAATACGATTAATCCAGACAAGGCGGTTTGAAATGGCTTATTGTCCAAAATGCAAGGAGGAGTTTCGCGAAGGGTTCGCGGTGTGCGAGGATTGCAACGTGGCTCTGGTCGAATCTCTTGAAGGCGAAGAGGCGGAACTTGAAGAGTTGGACGTCGCGTGCACCGTTTCCCAGGAAGAAAACGCCTACATCATTCGCGGCTATCTTGAAAGCGAGGGCATTCCCTGCCAATTGGAAAACCTCACCTTTCACGCCGCTCCCGGAGGCGCGCTGAGCAAGGTCAAGTTATGGACCAAAAAGACCGACGTCGAACGGGCGAGGGAACTGCTGGACGCGCACGAGCATTCGAACTTTTGTTCCTCCTGCGGGCACGTGGCGGAGGCAAACGATACGGCTTGCGATTTTTGCGGGTCGACGTTTGAGAACTGAGCGGCGGGTCAGTCCAGAAACCTGAATTTGAAGATGTACCACAACGCCGCCACCCCGTCTTTCCAGGTAATTTTTTTGCCTTCCGAATAATCCCGACCGCTGTAGGAGATGGGCACCTCGTACACGCGGAATTTCAGTTTCGCGATCTTCCCCGTCACCTCTGGCTCAAACCCGAACCGGTCGCAGGTGATTTGAATCGAGTCCGCGACCTTCCTGGTAAAAACCTTGTAGCCGGTTTCCATGTCCGTGAGGTTCAGATTGGTCATCATGTTGGACAGGGTGGTGAGCGCCTTATTGGCGACGTAATGCCAATAGAACAGAACGCGATGGGGACCGCCCAGAAAACGCGACCCGTAAACCACTTCGGCGCGACCGTCCAGAATCGGCCCCAGCAGAACGGCGTAATCTTTGGGATCGTATTCCAGGTCCGCGTCCTGAATGATCACCACGTCCCCCGTCAGGCGCTTAAAACCCGTCCGCAAGGCGGCGCCTTTCCCCTGGTTGTGTGGGTGGTAATGGACGACAAACCCGTCCTTCCCCTCGTATTCCTCTAAAATATCCCGACTGCCGTCCTCGGAAAAATCGTCCACCAGCACGATCTCCTTTTCATAAGGGGCGGCTTGCACCCGCGCGATAATTTCGCGCAGGGTGTCTTTTTCGTTATAAACGGGGATGACGACCGAGAGCTTCACAGAGAGGAGATTATTAGAACAGGGTGTAGATGAACGGCGCCACGGCGCTGCCTTCCGTCAGAACGATCAACAGGCTCATCGCAAGCATCACAAAAATGATCGGACCCAGCCACCATTTTTTTCTGACTTTCAGAAAGTCCCAGAATTCCGAGAGGATGGAAAGTTTGCTTTCTGGTTTTTGCGGTTCGTTCATGATTGCCGTTTGATGGAGTGAAATAATTATAATTTTAATAGTCTAAAGCATCGGATGGAAAATGTCTAAATCAAAATTATGCCCTCGCCGCAGTCGCGTTCTCAGCTTAAAGAGACGCCTTCCCGGCGGAAACGGCCGATCAAATTATTGGCGATCGTACCGGTCAGATATCCGGAAAATAGAGCCACGCTGAAAAAGAAAGGCAGAAGAGCGTAAAAGGCGTTTGGGAGCGCCAGAAAAAATTGCACGGAAAAAAAGACGGCGGCCATGTGCGCGCAGGCCCCGGCAAGGCAGACGCCCATCATGCTGAAAGGGCTTTTGCCGTTCATGTAGACCAGCGCCATGACGGCGGCGGCGGAGAGTCCTCCGGCGAAACTCAGAAAAAACGCCGGACTCAAAAACGTTCCGCCGAAAATCGAACCCAGCGCCACGCGGAGAAAGGCGACCAGAAACGCCGCGCGCATGCCCAGAAATACCAGAGCGACCAGCGTCATGATGTTGGCCAGTCCCAGTTTGACCCAGGGCGAAGGCAACGGCAACAACGCCTCCAGACGATGCAACACCACGCCGAGAGCGACCAACAGGGCAATGCTCAAAAATTCTTTATCCACCCGTCTGCCGGGTCGGCGCCCGGTAGCGGTTTTTTCTCCCCCTTGCGGAACTTGTCCTAAGATTGGCAAAATTGCACCTTGAGCTTTAAGATTGTTGAACCAACGTCATTAGAAGGATCGGTACTTCATAGGCACTCTAAATTGCCTTGCGCGTCGATCCAGGTTTTGTTGGAGTTTCCGGAAAAGATTTATTCCTCTTCGAAAATTTTCCAAATGAAACGTCCGACCCGTCGATTCTTGAAACGCATATTTTTCCTCTTTTTCCAGCTTTTTGTAATATGCCTCATAATATTTTATTGCTTCTGCGTACCCATCAAATTTTTTCCTCCACCATTTGCCATTCTTCCCATCCCATAAGGGTTCCCCCGGAAACTCCAGAGGCTCCAAAATCAGAAGTTTGTTTTCACGATCAAAAGACCATTTGAATTCGTTTAGAACGTCCGTTCCCAAAAGCCCCTTCACGTTTACACTCAAAAACACGGGGATATTTTTAACTTCGGCCCCGCCGATTTCAACTTTTTTCATAAGGGAAATTGGAGTCAAGACCGTACCACCCGCAGTGCCCATGGGGACAAATGGAGTGTTTTTGAACTGAAGACCAAGTTGTTTGAAAAAAGATATATGCAATACGGTCATGTTGGCTCCAGTGTCCACCATCATATCTTCCAGCAACATGCCGTTGAACCTGACATCTATACGATACTGCCCATTTTCTTCCTTCATGGGAATTTCATACTTCTTGGAATCGGCCTTTTTGTCGGGATCGACGGACTCGCCTGAAATTTCCTCTAATTTTTTTTCTTCAATGTCTGGCGTCACCCTTTGGGAAGGGGATAATTCCCTATGGCGCTTTAACCCCTTTTTTTTGCGGTATTTGTGGGGGATTTTGGAGGGGTTGTCGGTGAAATGAGTTTTACCATTTTCATCTTTCCAGGAATAAATCGCCGCCTGAACGGAAGTCGCTCCTACCATCAAAATCAAAATCAGGCAAAGGAACCGGAACCTCTTTAAAATGACATATCGCGGGGCCGGCAAATCTTTTCCAAAACATGAAAACATTATTAGCTCCAAGTTAGAAAATTAAAGCGCGTCAGTCCAATAAATTTTCCAGATGCGCGTGGACGGAGTCGCTCAACGCGCGTGGGTCGTACCCGCCTTCCAGCATGGAGATCAATCGTCCCTTGCAAGTTTCCTCCGCAACTTTTTTGATCAGCGCGGTCATCTTGCCGTAACATTCGGTGCCGACCTGCATGGACGCCAACGGATCGTCCGCATGCGCGTCGAAGCCCGCGGAAATAATGATCAGATCGGGCCGGTAGCTGATGATTTCCGGAATCAGTTTGTTCTCCACAATGTCCAGGTAGGCGGCGTCGCCGTTGTAAGCGTTCAGGGGAAAGTTGAGAGTGGTTCCCAGACCGTCTCCCTGCCCGGTTTCGTCCGCGTCGCCCGTTCCCGGATAAAATGGATATTGATGCACGCTACTGTAATAGACGTTGGGATCGGAGTAGAGAGAATGTTGCGTGCCGTTTCCGTGATGCACGTCCCAGTCGAAAATGAAAACCCGGTTCAGGCCTTTTTGTTTTCTGGCATACTGGGCGGCGACGGCGACGTTGTTGAACAGACAAAATCCCATGGCGCGGGAATGTTCCGCGTGGTGGCCGGGAGGGCGAACGGCGCAAAAGGCGTTGTCGCAATCGCCGTCGACCACCTTGTCCACCGCGGCGATTCCGGCTCCGGCGCTCAACAGGGCGGCTTCATAGGAATCCGCGCTGATCGTCGTGTCCGCGTCCATTTGCCGGACGCCGTCGGCGCATGCCTCCCGCACCTGGTCGATGTAACCGGGGTCGTGGTTCAGCGCGATTTCTTCTTCGGACGCCTTGCGCGGTTCGGAATAAATCAGGCGGTCGCGAATTTCAGAGTTCTGGAGCCGGTTTTGGATCGCTACCAGGCGACCGGGATTTTCCGGATGCGGCTCGGTGTCGTGCCGCAGGTACATGGAATGATAGAAGTAGGCGGTCTTGCTCATGGTTAAGAAATCTTCGAGTTATTTTCCGGAGGGGTCGGGGTTCTTCGGGGCGCTTTCGTTGGCGGTCTTGATCCACAAAAGCAACTCCTCCGCGTGTTTGGGACTCAACATTTTCAACGCCTCGTATTTCTTCTTCGCCATGTCCCCGTTTTGCAACAGGGCGTAGGCGTAACCCTGGTTGCGGTGATATTCTGCGATCAGGGGATTGAGGTCGATCGCCCTCTGGTATTCCGCAACCGCGTCCTTTAATTTATCGGTGGCGACCAGAATGTTTCCAAGGTTGTAATGCGTCGGTCCGACAAGGTCGTTGGCTTTCAGGGATTTTTTGTAAGACTCGATTGCCTTTTCAAATTCTCCCCGATTAGAATAGTCGTTGCCCTCGATATAATACTTGAGGGCCTCGCCGTCCAGCGACGACGAATGATTTTTTTTCTGAGCCTGGGCGGAGAGCGGGATCAACGCCAGCGTCAGCGCGATTGTGATCCACGCGCAAAGAGTTCGGTTTCTTAGGTTCGAAATCATGGGTGCAGGTTGCGTCAGGGCGGTTGAAGGTTGGAAGATAGCAGATGGGTTAAAAAATTTTGAACGCTTCAAGATTATCAAAACCATAAACCAATGGCAACCGGGATTCGGACCGATGGATTCGCAAGTTTTGACAGATAAAGTTGATACCTTGAGACGCGAAGCGTTTCGGATCGGCTTCGACGGATTCGGCGTCGCCCGCCCCGAAACCGCGCAGGCGGGGGAGCGCTTTCAACAATGGCTCGACCTGGATTACGACGGTGAGATGGCCTATATGGGGCGGTGGAATGACAAGCGCCGCGACATGAGCAAGGTCCTTCCCGACATTCAAAGCGTGATTTGTTTGCGGAGTAATTATTTCACGGCGAAAAAGGATCTAGGATTTCTTGGCCGCAAGCAAACCGGGGACGTTTCGCTTTACGCTTTGAACGAAGACTATCATCATGTTTTGACCGACCGGCTTAAGGAATTGGAAGAGATCGTCAAGCGGGAGTTGCCGGACTGCAATTCAAAAATTTACGTCGACACCGGTCCCATTCTGGAAAAACCGCTGGCGCAAAACGCGGGATTGGGATGGATCGGCAAACACACCAACCTGTTGACCGAGGGCGAGGGGTCTTGGTATTTTTTGTCCGAGATACTATTGGACGTCGCCTTGCCTCCGTCCAAACCCGCCGTGAACCGGTGCGGAACCTGCCGGGAGTGTATCGATATCTGCCCCACCCGCGCCATCGTCGCGCCCTACGTCCTCGATTCGCGCCGGTGCATTTCCTATCTAACGATCGAACTCAAAGGCGCCATTCCCGTCGAATTTCGCAAAGCCATCGGCAACCGCGTTTATGGATGCGACGACTGCCAGATTGTTTGCCCGTGGAACTCCTATGCCGTCGCAACAAAAGATAACGAATTTTATTCCCCAGGCGAGACCTGGGAACTGGTCGATTTGATTCGCCTCGACGAAGAACAATTTCGCGAACGCTTTCGGCGCAGTCCGATCAAACGCCTCAAGCGCCGCGGGTTTTTGCGTAACGTCGCGGTCGCTTTGGGCAACTGCGGCGACCCAAAGGTTGCGCCGTATTTAATAGACGTCCTGGCCGACGAAGAACCTTTGATCCGCGCCCACGCCGTTTGGGCGCTGGGGGAACTTTTAGGGCAGGGCGCTCTGGACGAAATCGACAAACGGCTCGCCGACGAGAACGACGCGCTTGTGCTGGAGGAAGTTCGACAATTAAAAACCCGGTATTCCCATGCCCGGTGAATCGAATCCGAATTTGTCCTTCCTCTGTTTTGAGAAGCGGAATGGGCGCTTATAAACCCGTTGCTAATTACCGCCCCGCCATCCTATAATTATAGCCCCGTAAATTCCAGAATGGACGAGAACTGATGAGCGAAAACGGAGAACATCGATTTATCAAAGCCTGCAAGGGCGAACCCGTGGATTACACGCCGGTGTGGTTCATGCGTCAGGCCGGGCGCTACATGAAGGCCTATCGCGACCTCAAGGAAAAACACAGCTTTTTGGAAATGTGCCGAACCCCGGAGTTGGCCACGAAAGTGACCCTGCAACCGCTCGACGTGTTGGGCGTCGACGCCGCGATTATTTTTGCGGACATCCTGTTGCCCCTCGAACCCATGGGGACGGGTCTCGAGTTCAGCGCCGGGGACGGACCGGTGATTCCCAAACCCGTGCGCACGTTAAAAGATATCGAAAATCTGAAACCGGTTTGTGCGGAAGAGCAACTCGGTTTTGTGGGCGAGGCGATTCGCATGACGCGCGGGGAAATCGCCGGAAAAATTCCCCTCATCGGTTTTGCCGCCGCGCCCTTCACCTTGTGCAGTTACATGGTGGAAGGCGGAAAATCGAAAGACTTCGCCACCACCAAGTTGTTGATGGCGCAGGAACCCGCCGCCTGGAATCTGCTCATGGAAAAGGTGTGCCGGGTGTTGATCGATTATCTTAAAATGCAGGTCAACGCGGGCGCGCAGGCCCTGCAAGTTTTCGACAGCTGGGTGGGATGTCTGAGTCCCGGGGATTACGAGGAATACGTTTTGCCGCACTCCAAAAAAGTGTTCGAGGGTTTGAAAGACGTCGGCGTTCCGGTCGTCAATTTCAATACCGGCGCCTCTTCCATGCTGAGCCTGGTCGCCGGGGCGGGCGGAGACGTGGTGGGGTTTGACTGGCGAATCCATCTGGACGAGGCGCGGAATATTCTGGGGCCGGACCGGCCTGTTCAGGGAAATATGGATCCCTGCATTTTGTTCGCGTCGATTCCGGAAATCAAAAAACGCGTCGTCGATATCCTGCGCCGGGCGGAGGGACGGCCGGGCCATATCTTCAACCTTGGGCACGGTATCTTGCAACACACCCCGGTGGACCACGTGAAAGCCGTGGTGGACATGGTTCACGAATACCGGCATGTTTGAGTCCGCCGCCGAGCTCCCCCCTAAAACCGCCGTTTTTCTAATGGCGCACGGCGCGCCGGACAACGTCGGAGACATTCCCGCTTACCTGAACAACATTCGCGAAGACCTGGGGCGTACGCCAGAAATCGTCCGCGAGGTGCAGTCGCGCTACCAGGCCATCGGCGGTTCGTCGCCCATGCTGGAAATCACCCGCGGGCAGGCCGCCGAATTGCAGAAATTTTTGAACCAGGACAAAAGCCGCAACCTCCGGGTTTATTTTGGCATGAGAAACTGGCGGCCTTATATCCGGGACGTGGTCCAGGTCGCGCTGGAAGACGGAGTGACGCGGTTCATAGCGCTGTGCCTGGCTCCGCAATACAGCCTGTTGAGCACGGAACTTTATTTCAACGCATTGAAAGAAGCCCTCAAGGAAAATTCCGCCGAGGTGGAAGTGCGTTACATCCCCGGTTGGTGCAACCATCCTTTATTGATCGACGCCTGGGAGGAAAAGTATAACGAAGCCGCCGAGCGCCTGCGACAAATGGGGGAAGAAAATTTCTTCACCATTTTTACCGTGCACAGCATCCCCAAAGAATCCATCGACGACGGCGATCCCTACCTGGACGAATACGATAAAACCGTCGACGCCTTGATCGACCGCGTCCGGCCCCGGCGCTGGTTCAAGGCATTTCAAAGCCAGGGCAAAAGGCCCGTCCCCTGGGTGGGACCCTCGGTGGAGGAAGCGCTCGACCGGGTCGCCCGCAAAGGCTCCAAGCCGGTCTTGATTTTCCCCGTCGGTTTTGTTTCGGATCATATAGAAATTTTGTATGATATAGATATCGGCTTCAAGCGTTACGCGGAAGCCAGAAAACTTCGTCTTTACCGCACCGAGAGCCTGAATCTTTCCCCGGCGCTCACGGAAGCCCTGGCTTCGGTGGTGTGGGAAAATTTGATTTGAAATCCCGAAACCAAACCTTCAGAGAAAGTTCAAGCCGATGCGCCCACTCATAACCAAATCAACCGCGCTTATTTTATTCGCCGCCTGTTTACTGGCGGGCGCTATTTGGGTTCCCTTCGCAAGCGCCGAAAAGCTCTGGACTGAAAAGTCCGGCGCGGCGGGTTTGTCTGGAAATGCAGGGATCGTGGGGTCCACTATCTTCAGGGACCTGGCGGAGAAAATGGGACCCGGCGTGGTCAATATTAGAATCATGCAAAAAGTCCAGCCGTCTCCTTTCAACCCCTGGGGCCAACCTCCCGGGTTCAATCAGCCCCCCCCGGATAAAGACGGTTACCGGCAAAGAGGCGAAGGTTCCGGTTTCATCATTCACGAGGATGGATACATACTGACCAACGCTCACGTGGCGGCGGACTCCGATCAGTTGCAGGTTGCCTTGCCCAGCGGCAAACTGTACAAAGGCCGCCTGGTCGGTTTCGACCGCGTCACGGATATCGGGCTGGTTAAAATAGAAGCTACGGAAGCGCTCCCGGTTTTGCCATTGGGCGATTCGGACGCCATGAAACCCGGCGACTGGGTGATGGCCATTGGCAGTCCGTTCGGATTGGAACAAACGGTCACCGTGGGCGTGGTCAGCGGCAAAGGACGGTCGCTCGGCGCGAGTCCTTACGACGATTTCATCCAGACCGACGCCTCGATCAATCCCGGCAACAGCGGCGGACCGCTGATCAACGTTCGCGGCGAGGTCGTGGCGATCAACACCGCCATCCTGGCGCAAGGCCAGGGACTGGGATTTTCCGTGCCGATCAATTTAGTAAAAAAGCTGACCCCGCAGTTGAAGGAAAAGGGCAGGGTGGTCCGCAGTTGGCTGGGCGTGAACGTGCAGGACGTCACCCTGGCCCTGAAAGAGAAAGAAGGTTTGAGAGTGGACAGCGGGTCGTACATCGAGCGCGTGACTGCGGACAGTCCAGCGCATAAAGCGGGTATTCAAAAGGGCGACGTGATCGTCCAATTTCAAGACGCCCTCATTAAAAATTCGCGGGAACTTCCCACGCGGGTGGCCCACACTCTTCCCGGCACGGTCGCTTCCATGACCCTGATGCGCGGCGAAAAAAGAATGACGGTGGAAGTTACTTTGGAAGCCATGCCCGGCCAGAACTAAGGTCGTCTCCCAGTTCCCTTCATATGTTTTCGAAAAATTTGAACGCTCAACAATTATGCGCCGTCCGGCACGACGAGGGTCCGCTCCTTGTGGTCGCGGGCGCGGGTTCCGGGAAAACCCGCGTGATCACCTGCCGGATCGCCCGCCTGATTAAGGAAAAAAACGTCTCGCCGGAAAGCATTCTGGCCATCACCTTCACCAATAAAGCCGCGCGGGAAATGCGCAACCGCGTGACGTCCATGCTGGGCGGCGGCGAAAGCTCGCCTTGGATCGGCACCTTCCACGCTTTTTGCCTGAGCATCTTGAGAACGCATATTGATTCTTTGGGCTTCTCAAAAGATTTCGTGATCTACGACGCGCAGGATCAGTTGAGCCTGGTCAAACACTGTATGAAGGCGGCCAACATGAGCGAGGATTCCTTTGGCCCGAAGGCGCTTCTCAATCACATCAGCAATTTCAAAAACGATTTCTTGCTCCCGGAAGAGGTCGACCAAGACGCGCTTTCCTACGGCGCGCGCTTGAAGGCGGCGCAGTTGTATCCGGCGTATCAGGACGAATTGAAAAAGAACAACGGCGTGGACTTTGACGATTTGTTGATGCTCGCCGTCCGCCTGCTTCGCGAAAATCAGAACGCGGCGGAATTTTATAATCGCCGCTACCAGTACCTTCTGGTAGACGAGTTTCAGGACACCAACCTGGCGCAGTATCACCTGATCCGCCTGTTGTGCCAGGAGCGGACGAACGTGTGCGTGGTGGGCGACGACGACCAGAGCATCTACCGCTGGCGCGGGGCCAACCTGGACAACATCCTCAATTTTGAAAAGGATTTTTCGGGAACCCAGGTGGTCAAGCTGGAAGAAAATTACCGATCAACGCAAAACATCCTCAAGGCCGCCGGAGCCGTGGTGCGGGAGAACATCGACCGCAAAGAAAAAACCTTGTGGACGCAAAACGAAGCCGGGGCTTTGGTGGTCTACTGCCGAACCGAGGACGAGGTGGACGAGGCGCGAACGGTGTGCGAGAAAATTTCGACCGCCCAGAGAGAGGAGGGTGATTCTTTCAGCGATACGGCGATTTTGTACCGCACCAACGCGCAATCGCGCGTGATGGAAGACGAGCTTCGGAAAATGAACATTCCCTACCAGGTGGTGGGCGGGAAAAGGTTTTACGAGCGCAAGGAGATCAAGGACGTGCTGGCTTATATGCGGGTGGTCGCCAATGCGGCCGATTCCGTTTCCCTGCGGCGCATCGTCAACGTTCCGCCCCGGGGTATCGGCAAGACCTCCATGGAAAAGGTCGAGTCTTATTGCCGGCAACATGGGATTTCCCTCCTGGAGGGATTGCGCCGGGCGGGGGGAGCGGGAATCGCGGGCGCCTCCGCGGGGAAAAAGATCGCAGTCTTTGTCGCCCTGATCGACGATTTGATCCGCTTGTCCCAGACCGCGACCATTCAGGAATTTCTGGATCGGCTTCTGGACCGCGCGGGTTATATCAAGATGCTGGAGAAAGAGGGGACCCAGGATAAAATGCGGGAGGGCCGGGCGCGGCTGGAAAATATTCAGGAGTTGTATTCCGCAGTGGAACAATTTGTGGAGCGGGATCAACGCGGAACGCTGAGCGATTACCTCGACTCCGCCGCGCTGGCGGCGGACGTGGACTCCATGGACGATTCGCGCGGCCTGGTTTCGCTCATGACCCTGCACACATGCAAGGGGCTTGAGTTCCAGTCGGTGTTTATCATCGGGATGGAAAACAATCTTTTGCCGCACGCAAGTTCCATGGGCGAGCGGGAGGAGTACGAAGAGGAGCGGCGGTTGTGCTATGTGGGGTTCACCCGGGCGCGAAAAAACTTGTGCCTGACCAACGCGCGTCGGCGAAGGATTTACGGAAGCTTTTTTAATTATCAGCCGTCCGACTTCCTGTTGGCCATTCCGCCGGAAACGTTGGAAAAAGAAACCGGGGTCGTGGTTCCGGATTATTCCTCGCCGCCGCGCGACGTCTATTCGCAACCTTTATCGCCGCCTGTTCCCTCGCGATTTGCGCCTTCTTCCGACGACGGCGAGTTTTCCGTTGGGACCAAGGTGGTGCATTCCAAGTTTGGCAAGGGTTCCGTGATCAACCGCGAAGGCGAGGGAGATAATTTAAAAGTCGTGGTCTACTTTCAAAAAGCCGGGAAGAAAACCCTCGCGCCCAAAATCGCCAAACTCATCGCGCTGTAAATTTTTAACGGATCTAAAAAAACGCCAACCGAAAATTTGAAAGGAGGAGCCATGCGTATTCATTTGCGATATCTAAAATGGGTTTTGTTGATCTTGGTCCTTTGGGCCTTGGTCTGCGCCCCGGCGACGGCGGGGGACGACGCCGTTAAGTTTTCCGGAAAGGTAAAAAAAGTTTTGACCCAAAAGGGAAAGGTGGCCGTTCAGGATCCCACAACCAAAAAACGTTTCAGTATTGTGGTGGACGGGAAAACGAAATTCGAGGGATTCGGAAAAATCGGGGAACTAAAAAAAGGCGACGCGGTTTCGGGGAGTTACTCGGTGAATGAAAGCGGCGCGTATATGACTCTGGATTTGAAAAAGGAATGAACCGGCGATGCAGAGACCGGCGCTAAATTGTCAGGCTGAGCCTGTCGAAGCCCGCGCCCTTATTTGCTGCGATAATAACCATTTGCTTGTACAGAGCTTGTAAAGAGAACTGGCTCCATCCCTTTTTCAGTTGAAATTTGAACTGACGCTTATCGACCCAAAGCGGACAT
>JAJDBD010000164.1 GCA_029261575.1 Nitrospinaceae bacterium
ACGGGCACCTCGGCGGTGGGGATGAGGTAATACGGATCGTCGCGCAGTTTGAACAGGTCTTCTTCAAATTTGGGGAGTTGTCCGGTTCCCGTCATGCTCTCGGCGTTTACCATGAACGGGGGATACATTTCCTGGTATCCGTTTTCGTCGGTCTGCACGTCGAGCATGAACTGGATGAGGGCGCGCAGGAGCCGGGCGCCGTCTCCTTTGTACACGGCGAAGCGGGCGCCGGCGATTTTCGCCGCGCGCTTGAGGTCGAGGATATCCAGCGCCTCGCCCAGTTCCAGGTGGTTTTTCGGCTGGAAGGAAAATTCCGGAGGCGCTCCGCAAGTCCGCACGACCTGGTTCGCGGTTTCGTCTTTGCCCTCGGGCACGCTCTCGTGCGGCAGGTTGGGGATCGCCAGCGCGACGGCCAGGCTTTCTTCCTCGCAAACCCGCACTTGCTCGTCCAACTCCTTCACGCGGGCTTTGATGGTTTTGACTTCTTCCATCGCCGCCTCGGCGTCGCCGCCTTCTTTTTTAATCTTTCCCACTTCGGCGGACAGGGTTTTGGTTTTGTTTTTGAGGCCCTCGGATTCTCCGAGTAACTCCCGGCGCCGTGCGTCGTATTCCGCCAGGCGGGCGAGCGGTTCGTCGTAATCGCCCCGCACTCTGAGGCGGATTTTCATTTCGTCGGGTTTTTCGCGGAGGAGTTTTATATCCAGCATAAATTTATTTTACCTTTTGGATGCGTTGGGTGATTCCCTTGATTTTCATTTCCACCATGGCGGGGTATTTGTATCGTCCGCCGGCCAGGGCCTGAAACGCCGTCAGGGCTTTTTCGTGATTGCCTTCTTCTTCCAGGCAGGAGGCCCGGACAAACTCCATCTCCGCCAGCAGGGGACTCATCGGATAACTGGAAACGAAATTGTCGTAACGCTCGTGGACCTCGGGGCAACGGTTGATAGTATATAAAACTTCGGCGATTTTAAAGCTGGCTTCTTGCGCCGACTCGGTTTTCGGGTATTCCTCCAGCACGGTTTCCAGTTCGACCAGGGCCTGTTCGTAATTTTGCTTTTTGAAGTAGATGGACGCAATGCGGTACTGGCGCCGGGCTTTTTCGTCGGGGCCCAGGTCGAAGGCGTCGATGAGTTTCTGGTTTTCGATGATCGCCTGTTCGTAGTTTTTAACGTTGTACTCGACGATATCGGCGATGTATTTTTGCGCGTCGAACGCGAAGCGGCCTTTTTTGTTCATGCGCAGGGCGGCCAGAAAATAGGACGCGGCTTGTTTGCTGTCTTCCAGACTGAAGTGATAAATCTCGCCCAGGCGGAACAGGGCTTCTTCGGCGTAGGGACCGGTGGGGGTTTTTTCCAGTACGGACTTGAACAGTTGAACGGCGCTGTGGTTTCTGCCTTTCAACCATTCCTGCGCGGCCTGCTTCAACAACGCTTCCGACGGATCCTCCCCGCAGGCGAAAAGCAAAAACGCCAACAGGATTCCCAGACAACGGATCGGGAAGGCCAGCGTGACGCTGGACCCAGCGTTTTGAAATGGAAGCAAATTGTCAGGCTGAGCCTGTCGAAGCCCGCGCAAATGCTGGAGCAAATTGGTCTCTCTACTCCTCCTCTCCCTCGGCGGGAGAAGAAGTTTCAGGCAAGGCGTCCTGATCCACGTATTTTTCGACACAGACGACCGTTTGATCCTCTTTCAACCTGACGAGTCGGATGCCTTGTGTGTTGCGCCCAATCACGGAAACCTCGTTCACGGGGATGCGGACGATGTTGCCGTTGGAGGTGATGACGAGGATTTCATCGTCGTCCGCAACTTGGGCGACGCCGACGACATTACCGGTTTTATCGTTGCATTTGATATCGATCACGCCGACTCCCGCGCGTTTTTGCACGCGGTATTCGCTTTCCAGAGTGCGCTTGGCGTACCCTTTGTCCGTGGCGGTGACGAGGGTTTTCCCCGGCTTGATCATCGCCGCGCCGACGACCCGGTCGCCTGCGCGCAATTCGATTCCCTTGACCCCGCGCGACGTTCGCCCGATGGCCCGCAGGTCGCTTCCCGGAAACCGGATGGACATTCCGTTGCGAGTGGACAACAGAAGGTCGCGGGTCCCGTCGCCCAGCTTCACGGCGATCACACGGTCGCCCTCGTCTAAAGTCAGCCCGATGATGCCGCCCTGGCGTGGGCGGCTGTACGCCTGGAGCGAGGTTTTCTTGACGATTCCGTTTTCCGTGATGCAAATCACAAACTGGTCTTCTTTATATTCCTTGATGGACAGGATGCTGGCCACGCCTTCGCCCTGCTGAACGGGGAGCAGGTTGGCGATGGATTTGCCTTTGGAGACGCGTTGGACTTCGGGGATCTTGTACACCTTCAGCCAATGCACTTTGCCGAGCGTTGTGAAAATCAGCAGAGTGTCCAGCGTGGAGGCGACGAAAAGGCGCTCGACGACGTCTTCCTCGCGCACGTCCATGCCCTTCACGCCCTGGCCGCCGCGCCGCTGGGCGCGATAGGTGTCCACGCTCAAGCGCTTGACGTAACCGCCGCGCGAGCAGGTCACGATCATTTCTTCGTCGGCGATCATGTCTTCAATGTCGAGGTCCGCGTCGCCGGCTTCGATGATCTGGGTGCGGCGCCCGTCGGCGTATTTGGTTTCGATTTCCGTAAGCTCGTCCGTGATGATGCGCAGTTTGACGTCTTCGTGAGCGAGGATGTTCAACAGTTTGCCGATCTCTTCGCGCACGGCTTTTAAATCGTCGACTATCTTCTGGCGTTCGAGTCCGGTCAACCTCTGCAGGCGCATCTCCAGAATGGCTTTGGCCTGGATTTCGCTAAGCTCGAATTGTTCCATCAACCCCATTTTGGCGGTCTCGGGATTCTCCGCGCGGCGAATCAAGGCGACGACTTCGTCCAGGTTGTCGACTGCGATTTGCAGACCCTGGAGGACGTGTTCCCTTTCCCGCGCTTTGTTCAGGTCGTACTGCGTTCGGCGAGTGACGACTTCCTTGCGAAACAGGACGAATTGTTGCAGGGCTTCCTTGAGGTTCAGCACCCGCGGTTGCTGATCGACGATGGCGAGCATGATGACGCCGAAGGTTTCCTGCAATTGCGTGTATTTGTACAGGCTGTTGAGGATGACCTGGGAGACGGCGCCTCGTTTCAGTTCCACCACGACGCGCATGCCTTCGCGGTCGGACTCGTCCCGAAGATCGGATATGCCTTCCAGTTTTTTGTCGCGCACAAGTTCTGCGATTTTCGCCACCAGCCGGGCCTTGTTGACCTGAAAAGGAAGCTCGTTGATGAGGATGCGTTCGCGGTCGTCCTTGCCGTAATTTTCGATTTCCACTTTGCCGCGCACTTTGAGGTGGCCGCGCCCGGTTTTGTAAGCGGAGCGGATTCCCGAGACGCCGTATATCAAGCCGCCGGTGGGGAAGTCGGGTCCGGGTACTTTTTCCATCAATTCCTCGACGGGGCAATCGGGGTTCTGTATCAGGTGAACGGTGGCCTGGATCAATTCGCCCAGGTTGTGCGGCGGTATGTTGGTGGCCATGCCAACGGCGATGCCGGAGGAGCCGTTCGCCAAAAGTTGGGGAAAGGCGGCGGGAAGCACCCTGGGTTCTTGCAAGGAATCGTCGTAATTCGGCTGGAAGTTTACGGAATCCTTTTCCAGGTCGCGCAGGATTTCCTGCGCGATGGGGTCCATGCGGATTTCCGTGTAACGCATGGCGGCGGCGGAATCGCCGTCGACGGATCCGAAGTTACCTTGTCCGTCGACGATCGGATAGCGCATGGAGAAATCCTGCGCCAGGCGCACAATCGCGTCGTAGGCGGCGGTATCGCCGTGGGGATGGTATTTACCGATGACGTCGCCGACCACGCGAGCGGATTTTTTATACGGCTGGTTGTGGCGGTTGCCCAGATCGTGCATGGCGAAGAGGATTCGCCGGTGCACAGGCTTGAATCCGTCGCGCGCGTCGGGCAGAGCGCGGCCAATGATGACGCTCATTGCGTAGTCCAGGTAGGAACTCCGCATTTCGTCTTCTATATTTATGTGCTC
>JAJDBD010000165.1 GCA_029261575.1 Nitrospinaceae bacterium
AGAAAAGGAAGTCCTTGCTAAATCAATGGGTTCCGAAAACCAAATTTTTTAGACTTTACACGGGTAAAATATGAGGCCATAATCCAGCGTATTTATATTTATTGACCATGGTGAATTTACATTGAATTGGAATTATTATGCTGAATTCCTTTCCGGGCCTTAATATAAAAATCCGAGTTCTTCCTTCCTGCCTTTCCTTAAAAAATCATTCTTCCATCAACTCAAACAGGTATTCCCCCGGCGAAACATTTTGCCGCCGGTTTTTTTCGTCTGTTTTAAATTTTCAAACGTTTTTCACGGAGCGGCGGTCGACGTCCTCCCAAAACTTCATTGAGGAGTTTCCAAAATGCCAAAGACAATAAACTGGGCGGCGAGCGCAACTCTGGCTGGCGGTCCCAACCTCTCCGTGGCTTCAACGATTGAAATTGACGCCATCGATTCCGTCGACATAACGGTTGAAGAGGGGGCCAGCGACAAATTGGTCCAACTACAACCCACCACAACACCGGGGCGGGTGAAGTTTCTCATGATCAAATCGAGCGAATACGGGAGCGCTTTGACCTATAAGGTAAATGCCGATGACAATCCGGACATCCCGTTAGATCATCCCCAGGTATTCAGCGGCGAAGGCGCCGTCGGGGCTTTGGACCCCGGCAAGTCTCCCTCTAAATTCTATTTTTCAAATACATTGGGAGAGGACGTCGAAATCCAAATACTGGTGGGGAGAGACTCCACGCCTTAACCATATTTATACAATTCATCGTCTTTATAATAATGAAGGAAAACTGCCATGCCAATCACGCCAACTTATCCAGGAGTCTATGTCGAAGAAATTCCCAGCGGGGTCCGCACCATCACCGGGGTGGCCACCTCCATCACCGCCTTCATTGGCCGCGCTAAAAGAGGTCCCGTCAACGAACCTGAAACAATTTCCAGCTACGCGGATTACGAAAGAAGCTTTGGCGGACTCGACCTGAAAAGCGCCATGAGTTTTGCCGTCCAGGATTTCTACCTCAACGGCGGTGGAGCGGCGATAATCACCCGGCTCGTTCATGCCGACGCCCAGAAAGCGACTCTGGATGTGAACGTATTGGTCCTCCAAGCGGCGTCCGAGGGGGAATGGGGAAACAACCTGAAAGCTACGGTCACGGATGTCACCAACCAGGAGGTGGCCGACTCCCTGGGCGTCGACCTAGCCAAATTATTCAACCTAATCGTGGAAGACGCCAAGACCGGAGCGCGCGAGGAATACCTCAATGTCTCCGCCGTCGAGGGACCGCGCCAGATCGATAAGGTTCTGGCCGACAAATCGGACCTCGTAACCGTCTCCACGCTCCCGGCGGGTCGGCCCCCGGGAGGAGAGTACACGGTCGATTCAAACGACGCCGCTAAAAAGGGAATCGACGGCGGTCCGCTGGAAATCGGCGACTACACTGGCAACAGCGCCGGCAAAAAGGGGCTTTACGCCCTGGAGCAGGTGGATTTGTTCAATCTTCTTTGCCTGCCTCCGGACTGGAACGAAACCAACGATCCTACCTATCCCGGAACATTATTGGCAGAAGCAACAGCCTATTGCGAAAAGAAAAGAGCCATGATGATTGTCGACCCGCCATCGGAATGGAACGATATGGGCGACGCCAGGGATAACCTGGATGCGGATATAGGCAATACGAGCAAAAACGCCTGCATCTTTTTCCCTCGCCTCAGAAAACCCAACCCGTTGCGCGACAACCAAAAGGAGAGCTTCGTTCCCTGCGGCGCCGTGGCCGGGGTGATGGCCCGCACCGACGCGCAACGCGGCGTCTGGAAAGCGCCCGCGGGCATGGAGGCGACTTTGCGGGGAGTTCGGGAACTGACCGTCGGTTTGACGGACGATGAAAACGGCGCCTTGAATCCGCTGGGGGTGAATTGTCTGCGCAGTTTTCCGGTGACGGGAAGGGTGGTCTGGGGCGCCAGAACCTTGCGAGGCGCCGACCAACTGGCCTCCGAATGGAAGTACATTCCCATCAGGCGGCTGGCCCTTTTCATAGAAGAAACCTTGTTCCGGGGAACGAAATGGGTGGTGTTCGAGCCAAACGACGAACCGCTGTGGGCGCAGATTCGCTTGAATCTGGGGTCCTTCATGAACAACCTGTTTCGCCAGGGCGCTTTTCAGGGCAGTACTCCGAAAGAAGCCTACTTCGTCAAATGCGATAAGGAGACCACTCCGCCGAGCGATCAAGACAAGGGAATCGTCAACATCGCCGTCGGCTTCGCCCCCTTGAAACCGGCGGAGTTTGTCATCATCAAGATTCAGCAGATCGCCAGCGAACTTAATGTTTAAGGAGACCTCTAATAATTGGACATTTTCGCTTTTGGCAACTCGTCGGCCCTTATTTCATAAAGGCCGCTCACGGCCATGATTAATTTTCAGAGGCGCCTTTAAAGGAGAAAGCAATGGCTCAATTCAGCGTCAACCCACAACGGTTCGATCCATATAAAAATTTCAAGTTCCGGGTCAAATGGGATGGAAAATTTGTCGCCGGCGTCAGCAAAATGAGCGCCCTCAAACGCACCACCGACGTCGTGGAACATCGCGAGGGCGGCGACCCGAGCACGCCCAGAAAGTCGCCGGGGCAGAATAAATTCGAGGCGATCACGCTGGAACGCGGCGTCACCCACGATACGGAGTTCGAAGTCTGGGCGAACAAGGTTTGGAATTTCGGCTCGGGACTGGGGTCCGAGACGTCGCTCAAGGATTTTCGCAAGGACCTGATCCTCGAAGTTTACAACGAAGCCGGGCAACTGGCCCTCGCCTACAAGATTTTCCGTTGCTGGGTTTCGGAGTACCAGGCCCTGCCAGAGTTGGACGCCAGCGCCAACGCAATCGCCATTCAAACGCTGAAGCTGGAAAACGAGGGCTGGGAACGCGACTACGAGACGCCGGAACCCGAAGAACCCCAATTCGCCGAACCCACTTGATGGACTGACCCATGAGAACGCTCGATACGGCAGAGTTGTTAAACCTGTGGGAGGAAGGTTTGGGACAGCCCCGGTTTTTCTGGAGTTTGGATCTTCTGTCCGCCTTGCACCCCAAACTCGGCGAGGAAGATATCGCCAATCTCAGCGTCGGGGAAAAGGACGCCCGGCTGTTGCGGGCGAGAGAATTGTTTTTCGGTCCCGACATGATCCAGATCGCGGATTGCCCGCAATGCCAGAGCCGGGTCGAATGGAGCCTGAACACGAAAACTCTGCTTGACTCCAATACGAACCCGCCGCCGCCCGGCAAAATTCTTGAATTGATCCAGGACGGGTATCGCATCCGGTTCCGGTTGCCCGATTGCCGGGACATGGCGCTGGCGCTGACCTGTCCCGAAGACCCCGCGCGTGTTTTGTCCCGTTGCATTCTGGAAATGGAACGCGACGGCAAGGCTACGGATTTTGAATCCCTGCCGATGGAGATTCTCGAGGCCGTGGGACAAAAAATGGAGGAAACCGATTCCCTCGCGGACGTCCGGATGCCGTTAAGTTGTCCCGACTGCGGGCGCGAGTGGGAGTGTTGGTTTGATATAGCAAGCTATCTCTGGCAGGAGATGAACCATTGGGCCGAGCGCATGATTCAATGCGTTCACTTGCTGGCCAGAAATTACGGCTGGTCGGAAAAGGATATCCTGAACATGAATCCCGCGCGTCGGCGCCTTTATCTGGAGATGTTAACGGGATGAACGGATTTGTAAAAAGATTATTGCAACGCCATCAGGAGAAGGTTCCGTTGGCGCGTCCCCGCCTGCCCGGTCGCTATGAATCCAAAACGACGCAGGATGCGGTTGGCGATTCGGGGCTTTCCGCGTTCCAGGAGTCCCAAACGTTATCCACCCCGGAAATCGGAATCGCCAATAAAAATTCAAGCGATGAACGGCAAGCCCCGCCGCGGACAAATCTTCGCACTTACCTGGAAGAGAACCAACCGGAACGCACCTTGGAAGCGGTTCTTGATCCAGACAGGGAAACGGAAAGACGTCATTCGAACGCAAACGAACAGGCTATTCAAAATCCGTTGGAAACCGGCTCGCCGGGTTTTACGGATTCCTTCGCGCAAGACCGAATGGCTTTTTCCGGAGAATCAAACGCCGGGCCGAGCCGTCCCCCGGCCCAAGCCCCAAGCCCTTCGACTGACCCTGAAAAATCAAACTCTCCATCGCCCATAAATCGGGAAGAGGCAAGCTCCCAGGATAACAAATTCGTTTTTCCGGGACCGGAGCCGGCCGTTCCAATAAACCGGCGGAACGAACCGGCGGAATTTAAATCGTCCATGAAAGATTCAACCCGGCCAGCCCCAGACTCCGAGCCGACGATTGTGAATGTGACCATAGGCCGCGTGGAGGTCAGGGCCGTTCCCCAGGAACCGCAAAAGAAAAAAACCGCGAGCAAAAAACCTTCCGGAGTGATGACTCTGGACGATTACCTGAAACAACGGGAAGGCGGTGGGCAAAAATGAGCAGCCCGTCGGCCATCGCCACCGTCACCGCCACCCTGAAACGTTTTTTGGATCAGGAAACTTCCGCGACAGTAGTGACCACCAAGTCGCCTGGCCTTGCCCGTAGCGGCAATAGCGGGAGCCAGTTGAACCTGTTTTTGTACAGCGCCCGCGTCAATCCTGCCTTCAGCAATGCGCCCATGCCCGGCCAGGGAAGGAACGGCGAGTCGGCTCATCCGCCCTTGTCGCTGGTGTTGAAATATTTGCTCACCTCCTATGGGAGCAACGACGAAGACGTTTCCGGTCATACCGTTCTGGGTGAATGCATGGCTTTTTTCCACGATCATCCCCAACTGACCCGGAACGATATCGAAGGGAACCTCCCCAATTCCAATCTCCACGGGCAGATATCGCGCCTGCATATCACGCCCGATTATATTCCCCTGGACGACATGTCCAAGTTATGGACCAGCTTTCAATCCGAGTACAGGTTGTCCACGGGTTATGAAGTTTCCGCCGTCCTGATCGAAAGTTCGCGACCGGCCAGAACTCCCTTGCCGGTCCTCACCCGCGGAGAGCAGGACCAAGGGGCGAGCGTTCAAAGCGATTTGACGCCGCCGTTTCCAACCATTACGGAGATGGAATTACTCAACAAGCAAATCAGCGCGCAAGCCGGCGATTCGGTAACGTTAAAAGGACGTCATCTTGCCGGAGACGCCGTGAGCCTTCGATTGACCCATCCCCGGTTGAACGATCCGATCATCCTGCCCGCCGCGGCGGGAAGCGACGCCGAAAAAATAATTTTTAAAATTCCGGACCCACCCGCCGCCGGGTGGCTCGCGGGTTCTTACCGGGTGGAAGCCGTCGTTACCGAAGGCGATGCGGAACGAAGCGCCAATGTTGTCGCGTTGCATTTAGCCCCGACCCTGCAAAACATCGCGAAGGCGGCGGACGGATCGACCCTGACTCTCACATACATCCCCGAGGTTTTGGAAGAACAAAGCGTCTCCCTCCTGTTGGGATCCAATGAAATCCGCAATCCAGCGGCTCCGGCGGCCGATACTCTGGTGTTCGCCCTGCCCGACGGATTGTCCGGAGATTATTTTGTGCGCCTGAGAGTCGACGGCGTGGACAGTTTGTTGGTCGACCGGAGTGCCGTTCTCCCGGTTTTCTTGAACGCCATGAAGGTGACCCTGCCATGAACCAACATCGGGAATGGATGGAAATGAATAACCGCCATTGGGGGTTGATGGTGAAATGGATTCGGCTGGGCCTGCAAACCCTGGCGGACGCCCGGGAACAACAGGAAGAGAACCGTTCCCGTCGCCAGGAAACTGAAAACGTCCTGGAGCAAATTTTCGAATTGGAAAAACGCCAACCCGCGCCCGCTTTGAAACTGTTGGCGGAGAACCTAAAACTTTCGCTTTTTGATCAACGCATCCTGGCCCTGTGCGCCGTCATGGAACTGGACCCCGCCATCCCGGACCTTTGCGCGCGGGCGCAGGGCAATCCCAACAAAACCTATCCCACCTTTGCTCTGGCGCTGGCCTTGTTTGACGAGCCAGAATGGATTTCCCTGACGCCGCAAGCGCCCCTGCGGTATTGGCGCCTGCTGGAAATCAACCAGCCCGGTTCGCGGACCCTCACCGCCGCCACCCTTGCCGCCGACGAACGAATTATCAATTATCTGAAAGGCCTGAACTACCTGGACGACCGCCTGGAGCTTTTAGTCGACCCCGTTCATGGACCCGCGGTCGACGGGCCTTTGCCGCCGTCGCAACAAAAAGCGGTAGACTCTATTATCGAAGCGTTGAGAAGCGCCCATTCGGTTGATAAAATTCCCGCCATCGAACTCCTCGGTCGCGATTCCTCCAGCAAGCGGCTGATCGCGGCCAGCGCCGCCTCGTCCCTTGGCCTTATCCTGAAAACGATGACCCTGGAAGCGCTGCCGAAACCTCCGGGCGACTTCGAATCATTCGCCCGGCTCTGGCAACGCGAAAGCTTGCTGACTCCGCTTGCTTTGCTAATCGACGTCAACGACGGGGACGAAGCGGGTAAGACCCGCCTCAAACGTTTTCTGGAAGGCCAAAATGGAATCGTTTTCCTGGACAACCGGGACAGCAAGGTTGAAGTTTCCCCTTCCCCGCTCTCCCTGGAAATCGACAAACCCACCCCGGAAGAACAGGAGAACGTCTGGGCCGAGACCTTGCAAGGTAAGGCGGAAGGTTTGGCCGGGCGCCTGGCCGAGCAGTTCTCCTTCGGGACCGGAGAGATCCAACGCATAGCTCAAGCCGCGTTGCAGAAGGAGTTTGCCGACGAGGAGGCGTTGGAGGAAGAACTGTGGCAGACCTGCCGCAAGGCCGCGCGCGTCGGGATGGAACAACTGGCCCGGAGAATCGACGTCCGGGCCGACTGGGACCAATTAGTCCTCCCGCCGGAACAAAAATCCCAGCTCCGGCAAATCACCGATCAGGTGGGCCAGAGAAACCGGGTTTACGACGACTGGGGTTTTAGGAAAAGAATGAATCGCGGTCTGGGAATCAACGCCCTGTTTGCCGGCGAGAGCGGAACCGGAAAAACCATGGCCGCCGAAGTGATCGCGCAAAGCCTTCAACTGGATCTTTACCGCATCGATTTGTCCACCGTGGTGAGCAAGTACATCGGCGAAACGGAAAAGAATCTCCGCAAGCTTTTCGACGCCGCCGAGGACAGCGGCGCCATTCTGTTTTGCGACGAGGCGGACGCGCTGTTCGGCAAGAGGAGCGAAGTGAAAGACAGCCACGACCGCTACGCAAATATCGAAGTCAATTATTTATTGCAACGCATGGAAACCTACACGGGGTTGGCGATCCTGGCGACCAATATGAAGAACTCTCTCGACAAGGCGTTCGTGCGGCGCCTGCGGTTCATCGTCGATTTCCCCTTTCCCGAATTTAAAGAGCGTCTGGAAATCTGGCGCACGGCGTTTCCGTCCGACACGCCGGTCGAGGAAGGGCTGGACTATTCGCCCGTGGCGCGTCTTTCCCTGACGGGCGGGAGCATCCACAACATCGCCCTGAACGCCGCGTTCCTGGCGGCACAGGATGGAGGCCGCGTCACCCTTCCCCTGTTGTTGCAAGCCGCGCGCTCGGAATTTAAAAAGCTGGAACGCCCCTCGAAGGAAACGGATTTCCAATGGCCCCGACCCATGGGAGGCGCGGCATGAAGATCAACCTGCATATCGACCGGCTGGTGTTGGAAGGCGTTCCCGCGGGGCGAATCCGGCAGAGGCATTTAAAAGAAGCCGTGGCCTCCGAATTGTCCCGCCTCATCGCCGACGGGGGAAGCGAGGGAGCCGGGAGAATTCATACCGGCGCGCAATCGAGAACCGAGCGCAACGTATCCGCCGGAACCATTGCCCTGCCTGCCCGGCCCGAAGCGGGGAAGACGGGACATAAAATCGCCGCCGCCGTGTACCGGGGAATCAAAAAATGAACGCAACGCGAATAACAACGCTGGACCCATCGTCCAAAAACAGTTCGCCGCTGGTAGGCGGGGTACTCCAGCGCAAATGCGCCTGCGGGCGCCACACGCCGGGGGGCGGGTCCTGCGCCAAGTGTGCCGGAGAGGCAAAGCCATTGGGCTTGCAAACCAAACTCAGGATCGGAGAACCCGGCGACCGGTTCGAGCAGGAAGCCGACCGCGTCGCCGACCGGGTTGTG
This sequence comes from Nitrospinaceae bacterium, assembly GCA_029261575.1. Lineage (GTDB taxonomy): Bacteria > Nitrospinota > Nitrospinia > Nitrospinales > JACRGP01 > JAJDBB01. The sequence continues at coordinate 8,158 of JAJDBD010000165.1, forward strand.
GGCATGGCCAACCCGTCGGGAAGCGCCCCGGCAGGCCGGGGAAAT
>JAJDBD010000166.1 GCA_029261575.1 Nitrospinaceae bacterium
GCACCCGTAGCAATGATTGTCGAATGCGATGCTCCCCGTTAATTCTTCCAGGCTCTCGATATCCCAAACTGTTTTAGACCGCCCGTCGTGCGGGATCTCCAGCATCTGATTAAAATCGCAATCGAAGATTTTTCCGTCCCAGCCGATGGAAACCAGCGCCGAGCACATGACGTCTTCGGCGGCGGCGGGATTGAAATTATCGATCAGCGTCTGCATGTATTCTTCCCATTGGCCCTCGCGCTCCAGCGCGTCCGCGAACCGCTTAATCGGCATGTTGGCGATGGCGAACAAACGGTTGAACTCGATTCCGAAATCCTCGCGCAGGCGGATTTTGTAATCCCGTTCCAGCTTCTCCTGCTCCGGCGGCAGAGTCGCCCCCTGCGGATTGAACACCAGGTTGAGGACGCCTCCGCTGTCCGGCAGGCCAAACCCCAGGCCGTTTAAAATTTGCAAGGCCCGTACGCTTTTATCGAACACGCCGGCGCCGCGTTGGCGGTCGACGTTTTCCCGCGCGTAGCAAGGCAGGGACGCAACGATCTGAACGCCCTGGTCGCGTAAAAATTCCGCCAGGTCTTCCTGTCCCGGCTCGAACAAAACCGTGAGGTTGCACCGGTCGATAACTTCTTTCCCCAGCGCGCGCAATTTGGAGACGAAGTAGCGGAAGTGCGGGTTCAACTCCGGCGCGCCGCCGGTGATATCGACGGTTTGCGCGTCCGGACAGTTTTTGATAAGGCTTAGCAAGCGGTCGACCGTCGAGCGCTCCATGATCTCGGTGCGCAGGGGGCCCGCCTCGACGTGGCAATGCGAGCAGGCTTGATTGCATTTTTTGCCCAAGTTGATCTGCAGGGTCTGCAAACTTCTCCGCTGGACGTCCAGTTGGTGCCGGGCGAGCGCGGCGGAAAAACTTTCGATCTGTTGAGCGGCTCGAATATTCATAAGGTCAACCAGTTTACCATAACGCGCGAAGGCGCAAGCGGCGGATTCCATTTTTGGGCGCACTCCGGCCCCCGTCATGCTTGGTCGGAGAAATCCAGGCTGCCTTACAAATTAGATTTGGAGACCGCTCCTGCTCGTTCGGGCTTAGGTGGGGAATTGTAAATTCGACTAATCTCGCCCGGCTTTCCAAGGATCCATTAACTCGACGCCACAACCCTTAAAATCCTTAATATTCCTTGTAGCGATCGAGGCTTTATGGTCTTCGGCGATAGACAAGATCATGAGATCGACCGGATCGATTTTTAATCCGGCCTTTTCGCGTTTCAACGACAAGTCCCCGTACAAAAAAGCGGCTCGCTCGTCGAAGGGAAGAGCGCGTCCGTTAAAGGCCTCCCGAATAAACGCGGCAAAAAATAATTCCAGTCTCTGGCGCCGTTTGCCTTTTGGCAAGCGGGCAAGTCCGCGAGTGATTTCAGCAATTGCAATTACGGTAATGGCTAAATCCTGACGATTCTGAGTCGCTACCCAGCGTTTGACATTAAGGTCGGGTTCCTCTTTCATGAGTTCCGAGATCACGTTTGTATCCAGAATGATCATGAATGGAATTCCGCCTCCTTACGTCTTGAGCCGCGCTTGGGTAATTCCAAGTCGACCCCGCCTTTGGCGCCAAAATATTTTTCCGCCAATTTGACGATGTCGGTTGGCGTTGCCTCGCGCCCGGATTCCTTCTGAAGAATTTGCCGAGCGTAGGCCTCTAGCGAAACTCCGGATTTCGCCGCTTTGACGCGCAGAATCTCTTTGGTTCGTTCCGGCAATTTTCGGATCGTAATGCTGGCCATGATATTTCCTTTTCGGGTTGTTTTGATTTCATTGTAATCAATGACATCAATAAAATCAAATCTAAAAGGAAATCGCGAAGGGGTCTTTTGCCGCCTACCAGGTAACGGAAAAAATGTAGTCGCGTCCGTTGATGCGGGCGGGTTGGCGGTGGGGAAAGTATTCCGTTTTCCGGTTCCATTTGCCGTCGCCGTCGACGTCCAAAAAAATTCCGTCGTTGGTAAAGTTACCGTCGTTGTCCTTACGGTCCGCAATGACGGCGGCGTATTCCTTGCCTCCAAACCGGACCTTCCCCAGCCATTGGGTCCGCGTGTAGTAGGTCGCGGTATTTTTTGCCAACCGCTTCTCGTTCGTAAAAAACCAGAACGCCGCGTGGCCGGGAATTCCCGCGTCCGGCCTCAGGGATTTCACGGGGATTTTGATCTCCGTCGCGAACCGGCCCGACCCCTCGTTGAGCCAGGGCCCGCCGTCGTCGGTCATATCGCCGTTCTGGTTCACGTCGATATACAACTCGATTTCGTCGTTCATAAAAACGTCCAGCACAAACTGAAACATGGGATTGCCCCAGTCGCCCAGCCGCAGGGTTCCGTATTTTTGCTCTGCGCCCCGGTAAGGGGGATTTTTTCTCACCAGCATGGTAGGGAATTTTCTCAGTTTGATAGCGCCGTGCTGAATGGCCGCGACTTTCAATCCCACCGGTTCAAACTTATTTCCGAGCAGGGAGACGAAAATGGTTTCCACGTCTTCGGGGCGAGCCGACTCGCCTGTTTCCGGAATCCTGGGCGGCGGCGTGGGCAGGCCCGCCTCCGGAGCCGGGACGGTTTCTGGAGCCGGTTTTTTTATCCCGGAATCGGACGGGGAAAACCTGGGAATGATTTTTCTTTTCTTCGATTTGTCGGCGGGAAGTTCTTCTCTGGATTTTTTGGGGACCTTCAGGAGATCGTCGGTGAAGTGGACCTTCCCGCTTTCGTCTTTCCAGGAGTATATCTTGCCCTCGGCGGACGGCGCGGCGCCCAGTAAAAACACGACGACAAAAATGATTGTGGCGAATAGAAAATCCGAATTCGACTTGTTAAACATACTTTTCAATCGCTCCCAAGCTTGTAACAATCGTCGAATAAGTTGCGCCTAACTGGGTCCAGCGTCGCGCTGGCCGGGCGTTTTGCCCGGCGGGGCGAGAAAAATTGGATGCGTTTTAAGGGTTTTTGGATTTTCCGGGGCGGGGGACTGACTGACTGGCTAACGAACAAACGAATAAACGAACTAAGAAGCTAACGAACTAGCTGTATACCTGGTTCTTCATCATGGGTTCCAGGTAGGTGACTGTGCTGGTCAAGGTGGTCAGGTGCTCGTAGTCCTCCTCCGGCACTTCGATGTTGAAGCGTTTGCGCAACTCCATGACGATGTCGAGAAAGTCCATGGAATCGAGGTTGAACTGATCGCGCAGGGTTTTTCCGTCGTCGATGGCGTCCAGAACTTCGTCTGGCGCAATTTCGGCGATGATGTCCAGAATGGCTTTTCTAATGGTTTCTTTGTTCATTTAATATCTCTCCTCGTGACCCCGGATCATAACAAATCCTTTCCCGATTTCAAACCTAATTTTAGAAGACCTCTGATAACTGGATATTCTCTCTTTCGGCAACTCGCTGGCCCTTATGAAATAAGGGCCGTTCGTGGCCATGATTAATTTTAAGAGGCGCCCTTATAAACGTTTGACGATCAGCGCGGAATTGACGCCCAACATTCCAAACGAATTGTTGAAAATGTAATCGACCTTGTCCACCCGTCTCGGTTCCTGAGCGACCAGGTTGGGCAGGGCGCATTGCGGGTCCGGTTCGTCCAGGTTGATCGTCGGATGAACGATCTTGTCCTCGAAGGCGGGCAGGTTGCCGGCAAGCTCCAGCGCGCCGGCCGCGCCCATGGTGTGGCCGATGTAGCTTTTCGTGTTGTTGATCCAGACGCCCGCCTCGGAGCCAAACACCGCGCCGATGGATTTGGCCTCCTCGATATCTCCCAACGTGGTGGCGGTGGCGTGGGTGTTGACGATGTTCATATCGCCCGCCTTTAACCCGGCGCGGTTGAGCGCCATCCGCATGCATTCGATCTGCCGCCGGTGATCCGGCAAAATCAGATCGGTGGCGTCGGAGTTGATGTGGTAACCGACGAGTTCTCCGTATATTTTGGCGCCGCGTTTTTGCGCGGCTTCCAACCGTTCCAACGTATAGACGCATCCTCCCTCGGAGCAGACGATGCCGTTGCGCTTTTTGTCGAAGGGGCGACTGGCTTTTTCCGGATCGTGGTGACTGGCCAGCGCGCCTTCGCTTTTGAAGCTGGCGAAGATGCCGAAGGTGTGGATGCTTTCGGAAATCCCGCCTGCGAGCGCAAAATCCACCTCGCCCAGCCGCAGCATTTGCAGGCCCTGGATGACGCCCAGGTTGCCCGCCGCACAGGCCGCGCCCAGCGTGTAATGCGGACCGGTGATTCCCATGTTGAGCGTGACCTCGCCCGCCGAGTTGTTGGCGACGGTGCGGGGGTTGTGGTGGTGCGACCAGAATTTCGTGTCGTAACCGTACTGGCTGATGTTGTAGACCTCGTTTTCGGTCTCGACGTTGCCGTGTTCGGTGATTCCCAGATAGATCCCGATGCGCGACTTGTCCGCCGCCTCGAAATCGAGTCCCGAATCGGCGATGGCTTCCTGGGAACAATAGATGGCGATGGATCCCGCCCGGGTGCCGCGGCGGCGCTCTTTTTTGCGCTGGTATTTGAATTCGTCGAACTCGCAGACCCCGGCGGCGACTTCTTCCATATAGCGAGTCTTGAAAGCGCGCACTCCGGATTTTCCCGCCAACAGGTTGGCGCGGAACTCGGTCAGGTTCTGGCCGTTGGGCGAAACCAACCCGACGCCGGTGATGACAATTCGTTCTTCAAGGTTCACCCTGGACTCCCGGTATATATATGAAGAGCGGCGTACCGCCGCTGGTAACGGTTGGCGAATGGAAAGTTTTCCTCAACTCGAACTCCCACCCGTCGAACTTTCGTTATTAATTACATTTGATATGCAAGCGTTCCAAAGCCCGTAGCGCCTACCATATAAGTTGCGCCTGCTTCTGCCCGGGGCTTCCCCGGCGGTAATGTAGCACAAACCCCTCCGGAGATAAAGCCGCTGTCTTTCCTTCTATTAAAACCCGTCGGATGCGGGAAAAACCTCAAAGTTTTCAACCGGTAAGATGAAGGTCGACGGACCTTTTCCCCAACGCTCCCCTGTGCAAAACCCTGCGGAAACCGGCTCGGGATCCTTCCTGAATGGAAAGTAGGCGCAAAATTTCCCGATCCACTGTCAACCAAATCCCGCCTGAAACGTTATTAACATGACAAAGTTTGGTATGGTTTATAGCTAAAAATATACATAAGTGATCGTATGTATAAAAAATATCAAATATATCGCTCGTATGTAAATTTTTAAATAGTAAAAATTCTATTTAACTTGATATTGATACAATTTTAGCCGTATGTAAAAAAATGTTGAAAAATCGACGCTTAATTGTCAGATTCTGTTAAAAATCGCATAATAACTTCAATGAAATCAGCCTGTCTCATTTTTAGTTTACGTTTTGGCACACTGTTTGCTCTATTGGCAGTAACCACATTAATTCGTCTGGTTAAGGAGAATTGAACCATGGAACTTTTAAACAGCACAACTAACCTGTTACACAATTTTGACGCATCGACGCAGATTTTTTCGTACCCGAGCGGACATGTTATAGCCCTGCTCATCTTTGGAGCTTTCTGCATTATCTGGGGACGGTTCAAATGGGGCTTGCTGGGCACTTACGTTTACATGTTCTATTGGAGCTTCGCCAACACCAAGATGCAGTTTGTCAATATGTTCGACGGAAACGGCCTTGGAATGCTGGCCTATATATTCGTGGGCCTGCTGGCTTCGATCATGATTTTTACCAGCGCGTTTCAGCGGGATTATTAAAGACGGTTGCGGTTAATGTTTTGGGAAGACGCATTATGTTGATAGAATATTCGAGAAATTTTAATATTTACCATTGGCCGGGACTGGTCCCAGCAATCCAGCGCCAGAGGCGCGCCCGGTCGATCTCGTTTGTTCCTGTTAACTTTGAACCGCGCATGACGCCTTTAACGAAATACAAAGCCGTCTTCTTCGACGTCGGCGGCACCTTGCTTAAAGTGCACCCCTCCGTCGGGGACGTCTACGCCCGTCACGCCCGCGATTTTGGATTCGACGGCGAGGCGGAAGTTTTGGAGGCTCAGTTCCGCGCCGCCTGGAAAGAAAGCGGCGGATTGGAATCCCTGGGCAACCAGAGCGGCGAAGCGGCGGAAAAGAAATTCTGGCGGGATCTGGTATGGGCGGTGTTCGAGTCCTACAAGCTAACGGACTTCGACGCTTATTTCGCCCGCATCTACGAAGCCTTTCGCAGCGCCGAGAACTGGCGCGTGTTCGACGACGTG
>JAJDBD010000167.1 GCA_029261575.1 Nitrospinaceae bacterium
GCCCCAGGCGCGCGCTCGACGACGGAAAATGTTTTCAGGCGGGTTCGGGCAATCCCGCTTCAATCTTTACCCTCCCGGCCCAAACCAATGAAAAAAGAAAGGAATCTGTTCGGCGCGACCTCTTTTTTGACGCTCGAATTATATAGATTGCGAGGTTTAGCGGCTACAATTTCACCTTTGCGTCAAGATGCAATTTTCTCTTTTAAATGGACTGGGCCGGGGTTTCCGCGCCCGCAGAATGAATCAACAACATGAAGGTTCCGACGATGAAATTTAAATTAAAAGTGGCAGGCGTCCCCGTGAATACCAATCTGGAGACGACCTTGAAATCCAGAACCACTAAGGAAGAGGCCGCCAAGGAAGTCGAGAGGATGTGTAAAGGCAAAGTTTTGTTGGAGGAGTACGTTTGGAGGATAGAAGGGAACCCCCACGGAGGAGTCAACGATTTCGGCGCCGATTTGCAAAACCAGATCCTGGAACGAATCGGGGAGGAAGAACCCGACGAAAGCGTTTTCTGGGATGGAACCCGGGCGGTTTACGAACTGAATGTTTATCAGGTTTCCGTCAATACCAATCTGGAAGTCGCCTTAAAGTCCGAAACCTCGAAAGAGGACGCCGTCCGGGAAGTGGAATCAATGTGCCGAGAGAAAAATCTTTTTGACGGTTACGACTGGAAAACAGAAGGGCGCTCCGAAGGCGGAATCAACGAATTTAGCGCCGATTTGCAAAACGACATCATCGAACGCATCGGGCAGGGAGAAAAGATTGGGGACTTAATCGAAGAAATTCTTTGACTCCGGCCGAGGCCTGCTTGTAAAAGAATTTATCCGGATTTTTGTTCCGGATATTTTTGCGCGAGGAGTTCCCGGTAGCGGCGGAGTTTAACGCCGACGGGGGAGGTCGGTTCGTCTTCGGTCAATTGTATTCCCCGGCGGACCTCGGCTTTGGCGTTCTCCCCTTCGGCCAACCCGTCGAAGAGCAGGGCCAGGTCCAGCCGAATTCCCGCCTCGTCCTCCGGCGGCGCAAACAGCAGGGCGTTACGGTTGGCGCGCACGGCCTCCCGCAGTTTTCCCGATCGCCACAGAGATACCGCTAGGACGCGATGAGCGTTTGATTTGTTGGGATAAGTGATCAGGTAGCGTTTCAAATATTCCCTCGCCAGCTCAAAATTTCCTTTTTGTATTAACAAAAGGGCGTAATGGTCCTTTTTGTAGCGGATAAACTTATTATCGATCATTGAAAACAGGTTGGGGGAAGACAGGTCAAGCGTCATATTAGCGGTCAATAACAGGGCAAAGAGAGCCGGCTTCCAGCGCTTTTTTTCAATCTCGCGTAGAAGCCAGTCTAAAGCGAACCCGGCAAACAGCGCAAAATAAGGCGTGGCGGGGATGCGATAGCGGGCGAGAAAGGAAAACGGGACGACCGCAAGCGTCAGACCCAATGCGTAGGAGAAAAGCAAAACCGGCTTTTTTTTGTTTCGCAGGCAGATCGCCATTCCTGCCAGGCCCATCGCGGACATGACGGCAAAATTGCAAAGCGGCGTGTTCAGCAGGGAGGAAAATTCCCGGTAAAAATAGAAATTTACGTTATTGGGCGGTTCCGCCGAGGAGAAGAAAAAATAAATTTTGCGCATATACATGGCGGAAAAGTCCAGCGGGTGCGAAAAGATGCGCTCGAAAAGCAGGGCGAAGGCTTGGAAGAATCTTCCCTGACTTGCCTCTTCGTAGGTGAAATTTTTAAAATATCCCATACCCAGGTAGTCGGGGTGGTTTCCCGCCAAAATAGCCATCGGTCCGGAAGCCTCGAAAAAAACGAATTTGCCGTGCACGAGCCAGGCCTGAACCAGTAGGGGAATGAAAAATAAAAATACCAGCGGCGCGGTTTTTTTTATCATCGGCCAGGCGGCCCGGATTTGGGATCGGCCCAAAACCAAAAGGACCGCGAAGATCATCAACACGTTCGGACGGCTTTGTATGAACAGGGAAACCGCCAGCGCGGTGGGAATCATTATTTTTAAGGACGGGTTGCGGGCGAGCAGGATCAACTGGTAAAGCGACCAGACGCCGAGGAAGGTGATGAGCGTCGCCCGCAGGATCGTCCCCTCGTACATCAGGGCCGGTCCGTAAAAATTGAACAGCAAGGCGGCCAGCAAACCGGCGCGCGGGTTAAACAGTTCGCGCCCGATTAAAAATATCAGCAGGACGGTTCCCACGCCGAGGGCGGACTGGCACAACCAGACGGTTTGAAAGCTATCGCCGAAAACCCAGTAGGCCGCGCCCAGGAGGTATTTATATAAAGGAGAGTAGGCGTTGATAGGAGCGGATGCCAGCCAGCCGCCCGCCAACAAGGCTTTCGCCCCGAGGTCGTAATTCAATGAATCCGTGTATTTAACGTAGAAATTGTAAAACGGGTTGGCCTGAAAATCGTCGAGATAAATCCAGCGGGTAAGAACGGCAACGCCCAGCAGGAAGAAAAAATATGACCAGGGAACCGGCAAGCGCGACGCCACTAGCCGTGGGGGCGCCACTAGCCGTGGGGGCGTTAGTTGGCGAGTGAGAAATTTTTTCACAATACGAAACCCAACCTATCAAATTTCCTTATTGCATTTGATACACAATTGTTCTCAAACATGTAGGTTTCCCAAAATAAGCTGCGCTATCTGCCTCCAGGGCCACTAGCCGTGGAGGCAATGGTTGGCGACTGAAAATCCGGCCTCTCAACCTGTCGACCTTTCGTTTTTGTATTCGAGATGCGAATGCTCCGAAGCCGGTTGCGTTTCCCTTAAACGTTACACTATCTGGCCCCGGCGCCTCGCTGGCCGGGCAACGCCCGGTGGAAGAGTTGTCCTCTTGTAAAAGATATGGTTGTGATGGATTTGTAAGTTTTGATAATGCAATAATCAACCATTGAAATTTTTAGCGGAAGAATCACCCCAACCTTCTTTACAAGAGGAAGGTTAAAAATTGTCCCCGGAGGCTTTGCATCCTCGCCCCACGATACGCTAAAATAAACGCCGTACATTTGCAAACTCAAATAGAGCGATTCGTTTTCAGAATGCGTCAACGCGAAATCCGAGGGGGAGTCATGAAACTATTTTTTGCCTTGCGTAAAATTTTTAAACCGGCGCCGTTGATTTTATTTGCGGCGTTGCTTTTCGCGGTTGCGTTCATGGCGACGCCTGTGCCGAGCGCGGCGGGCGGCGGACTCTGCAAGCGCATGCACAGTTGCGCATCTGAGGACGGCAGTTACGTTTGCGGCGACAAGGGATTTTGCTCCAAGTGCGCGGACAACCAGTATTGCCGGGGAGGAAAAAACCTGGAGGCGATAGCCAAAGAGGAAGCGGAAAAATTGAAAGCGCAAATCAAAGCCGCTCCGCAAACCGGCTCCCTGAAAAGCGGTTCCAGCGCGGCGAAATCGTTTGATTCGACCGTCTCTGGACGGGATACCGTCGAGTCCATGGACGAGGGTTTTGAAAAAATGGGCGAGGCCATGGGAGAGGCCATGGGCGAGGGCATGGGCGAGGGCATGAAGGAAATGGGCAAGGCCATGGAGGAAGGGATGAAAGGTTTAGGCGAGGGCCTGGGAGAGATCATGGAACTGGCGGCAAAGCACAAACCCGATCCGGAAAAAAAATCCTACGCCAGCAAGGAAGAGGACATCGGCGCCAAAGTGAAAACCGTTTTGTTGGGGGCGTTTTTGGGATGCCACGCGGAGTTCATCATGAGCAAGCTCGAAACCTGCGACAAAGATAAATTAAAAATAACGGACGAGGGCAAGGTAAAGTTTGCGGACTATGAGTTTCAGGTCGACCCAACCCGGAACACGCGCCAGGATTTGTTGATCCGCGGCTACCACAAGACC
>JAJDBD010000168.1 GCA_029261575.1 Nitrospinaceae bacterium
TTCCCAAAATGCAGTATCGCCGCTTCGGCAAAACCGGCGAGCGGCTATCGGTCGTCACTCTGGGCGGCATGCGTTTCAAGCACGGGTGGAATTTTCCCCGGGACCGCCTGCCCGCCGAGTCGGTCCGCAACGCGGTTGAAACCGTGCGGCTGGCGTTTGATTTTGGTATCAACCATTTTGAAACCGCCCACGGCTACGTGAAGAGCGAACACCTGTACGGCGCGGCGTTCAAGGAACTGGGGGCGCCGAGAGATCAAATCAAGGTGATGACCAAGGGGGCGCCGATGACGGCGGACGAAACCCGCAAGTTGGTGGAAAACCAACTGCGCGCCCTGCAACTGGATTTTGTCGATTTCTACGGCTGGCACGGGATCAATAACGCCGAGCGTTTGCGGGCGGCGGTGAAATCCGGCGGACCGGTGGAAACCCTGCTCCGCCTGCGCGAGGAGGGTCTCGTTCGGCACGTCGGTTTTTCCACCCACGCGCCGCTGGAAATCATCCTGCAAGCTCTGGACACGGGACTGTTCAGTTTCGTGAATTTGCATTACTACTATTTTTTTCAGCGCAACCTGCCTGCCGTGGAGCGCGCCGGGAAGCTGGACGTCGGCGTGTTCATCATCTCGCCCAACGAAAAGGGCGGCATGCTCTGGGACCCGCCGGAAACGCTGAGGCAAACGTGCCTGCCGCTGACGCCCATTCAGTTCAATGGAAAGTTTTGCCTGAGCCGTCCCGAAATCCATACCCTGAGTATGGGGATGCACGAGCCGTTTCACTTTCAGCAGAACCTGAAAATCCTCGAAGGCGGCGAAACGTTTGCCCCGGAGGAGGAGGCGATGATCGGCGCCCGGCTGGACGCGCAATGGGCCGCCGTGGATCAATATTGCACCGTCTGCCACGAGTGCCTGCCCTGCCCGGAAGCGATCAACATCCCGGAAATTTTGAGATTCCGCAACATGCGCGAGGCTTTCGACATGCAAGCTTTCGGGGAATTTCGCTACAATATGCTCGACAGCCAGGGACACTGGTTTCCCGGAACCTTTGGTTCGCGTTGCACCGAATGCGGCGATTGCCTGCCGCGTTGTCCGGAAAAACTCGAAATCCCCCGCCTGCTCCGGGAGACGCACAAAAATTTATTCGACCGCAAGGCCTACCTCAAAAACCAGGTTTTTGACTGGGCGGTATTGATTTATAACGCTTTGAAGAATCTGATCCGCCCCCGCTAGCCCCGAACACGAAAAACTCCGCTGGACAATTTTAGAATTAAGTTGACACGCCTAAGGGCTTTTCCTATAATTAATTCCTATAAACTTTCACTGTAACTTTATTTAGACCAAACCATATCCAGGGCGATTCCTTATGAACAATACCAAAAGCATCGAATTAGAAATCCTCAACTCCAAAATTTTGCTGGTGGACGACGAGCCAGGCAACGTCAAGGTCATAAAAAAATTACTGAACGTCAGCGGGTTTCCCAACGTGATGGGTTTGACGGAAAGTAAACACGTATTGAAAGCCTTCAGCGAGTTCAATCCCGATCTGGTGATCCTCGATCTCAAGATGCCCCAGTTCGACGGATACCAGATCATGAATTTGTTGAAGGAGTTTTCTGACGGAGACTATCTGCCGATTTTGATTTTGACCGCCCAGCGCGATCAGGAAACGCGCCTCAAGGCGCTGAATTCCGGCGCCAAGGATTTCCTCAACAAACCTTTCGATGTGGCCGAAGGCGTGACGCGGATAAAGAATATGCTGGAGGTTCGAATTCTGCACAAACAAATCCGCAGGCAAAACCAGAATCTGGGAATCCAGGTCAAACAGCGCACCATGGATTTGGAGGTGACTCGCCTGGACGTTATCCTTCGCCTGGGACGAGCCTCGGAATACCGCGACAACGAAACCGGCATGCACGTCATCCGCATGGGTCATCTGAGCGGACACCTGGCCCGGCGCATCCACCTGAAAGAAAAAGAATGCCAGACAATCCAGGACGCGGCGCCCATGCACGACGTCGGCAAAATCGGGATTCCAGACAGGATTTTATTGAAACCCGGCAAGCTGAACGGCGAAGAGTGGGAGATCATGAAATCCCACACCACCATCGGGGAAAAAATTCTGGCGGGCGGCAACTCCGACCTGATGAAACTGGCGGAGACCATCGCCGTCTCCCACCATGAACGCTGGGACGGATCGGGCTATCCTAATGGGCAAAAGGGCGAGGAGATTCCGCTGGTCGGGCGTATCGTCGCCGTGTGCGACGTATTCGACGCGCTCACCAGCGAGCGGCCTTACAAAAAAGCCTGGACCGTGGCGGACGCGATGGAGGAAATTGAAAACAATAGCGGGATCCATTTTGATCCCGAACTGGTGCGGGCCTTTAAAAATCATTTGCCGGAAATGCTCGAAATTCTAAAGCAGTTCCCGGACTCCAAGGAGGACGCGGTTCACCTCTACGCCCTCAACGCCGGACATATTGAGTAACATCGCCCCTTGCGAAGGCCTGCCGGAACTGGATAAAAGAATTTTAGACAGGATCAACAGGATAGATGCTGAAAGGATTTTAATAATTCCTCTCCCCTGACGGGAGAGGAATTATTAAAAATTTATCTACGGTTTCTGTTTTTAACTGCCTCCAGGCGCTTGCCTGGCCGGTGGAAAAGTTTGAATTGCAAGCGCACCGTGATTTGCGGCGTTCAACCTAAACGATTGCCTGATCCGCCCCTACGGCGAGTAGTTAGCTTTTAAAATAGTCCGCCGCTTCGGGCAGTTCCTCGTTCAGGTATTCCTTGAGTTTTTTGAGCAGGCGTTGCTCCGCCTGCCGCACGGCTTCGCGGGTGATCTTGTATTGGTTTCCGATTTCCTGGAGCGGCAAGGGGTCGTCGCACAGAATCCTCTTATCCACCAGGTCGCGCTCGATGGGTTTGGCGTCCACCAAAAACCGTTCGACCTTTTCCCGCAACAACGCACGCAACTGTTCCAGCTCGTAACTGGATTCCAGAACTTCGCCGCGCGTCAGGGTGTGCATGGGGGTGAAGGATTCGTCGTCGCCGATCGGGGCGTCCATGGAAACGTCGGCGGCGCCGAGGCTGGCTTCAACGTCGATCACTTCCTGTTCGTCCACGCCAAAGTTTTCGGCCAACAGTTTGGTGGTGGGGACGTAGCCTTCCTGTTCGAGCCGTTCCTTTTCCTTTTTCAAATTGTACAGGAGTTTCCGCCGCGTGTTGGTGGTGCCGACGCGCACCAGCCGCCAGTTGTCCAGCAGGTATTTGAGGATGTAGGCCTTGATCCACCACCCCGCGTAGCCGGGCAGGCGGGCGCCGCGAAAGGGATCGAAATTCTTCACCGCTTTCATGAGTCCCACGTTGCCTTCCTGCACCAGGTCCATCAGGTTTTGCCATTCGCGCCGAAAAGTCATGGCGATTTTAACCACCAGTTGCAGGTTGGAGGTGATCAGTTTGTAAGCCAGGGCCGGGTCGCCGGTTTTTTGATACTGCACCGCGATATCGAATTCTTCCTGCGCGTCGAGGTCCTCGTACTTGCGAATCTCGCTGAGATAGGCGGACAACGGATCGAGCGAGGCCAGGGCCCGGTCGTTTTTTTTCACGGGAACCGGAAGGAGTGAGTCGGCGGGCGCGGAATCTGGCTTGGTATTCTGGTCCTTATCTTCTTTTTGGCTCATGCATTCATACTAGATTCTGGAGAGATTAAAAGCAAAATAAAATTGCCCGCCGCCCGCGTCAAGCGTCGGGGAAATAAAATTGAAATCGCCCCGCTAACCCCATAGAATAAAATCTATGGTCCGTCTAGCGGTAATAGGGTTGTTCGTCGTGGGGGTCTTCTTCCTGATCCAGTATGTTTTTAGAGGGTCGGAAGATGAAGCGTCCGCAGGCGAACCGGAAGCGTCCGAAATGGTCGAATGCCAGAATTGCGCGACCTATGTTCCCAAACAGGAAGCTTTGGAATGGGAATGGGAAGAGAAAGGCGCGGGAAAATATTTTTGCAACGAAGATTGCGCCAAAGCGTTCGCCGAAAAAAAATCGGCGGACTGAGCGCGGTTGTTCCATAAACAAAGGATTAACGTTTTAACAAGGGATGAATGAATGAAACGATGGATGATTGTTTTATGCGCCTTAACGTTTTTGGCAACCGGCTCCGCTCCGGGCGGCGCGGCGGAAGCCCCCGAACCCTGCCCCACTCTGGAAGACCAGCCGGTAAAAATTGAAGGTTATATCTCCAAAAAGCATAGAAAACAGAGCCGGGCCATTTTTAAGGAATTCGCGGCGATGGGCAACACCAAGGTGCGGATGCGGGTGTTTCCCATGGGAAAAACCGCCAAGGTGGTGGGGATTGGCCGGTGCGTGCCCGCCTTCATCGCCCGGCACGTTTTGCAAACCGCGTTGAAATACACCGACGGCGTCGAATCGCTGGTCAACCCGGCTTTTTTATCCCCGCATTACTTCGCCGTCGGGGCCACCATGTTCGACGAACCGTCGCAACAGACCATCACGCCCGAACAGTTGCAGCAACTGCTGGACGAGTCGTTGACCACCGAGGCGTTTCAAGCCTTGTACAAAAAGTTAACCATTCAAGACGACGAGGTGCATTTTTTCGGATTGAAAGTTCCCAACGCGAAAATCCCCGGATTCGAAAGTCCCCTGCACAAAAAATAACCAGGCAGGCGCCTGGCCAGCGTGACGCTGGACCCAATTAAAAAATTTAGACAGGATTAACAGGATCGGCGAAGGCGCCGAGGCCAGCGTTGATATGTCAGGCGGAGTCCTTCGGCAGGCTCAGGACAAGCTCTGTCGAAGCCCGCGCCCTTACTTGCTTTCGCCCTTCGCGACAAGCTTAGGGTGACAAAGAGAAGAACCTGATCGATAAATAGAGAGACTAATTTAGATGCCTGGCAAAAGGAAAGAAGTAAAACTGGAAAATTTTGAAGCATTCGAGAAAGAAATTAATTCCCTCCAAAAGGAAGCCGAACAACAAGCAAAAAAAGAACCTCATGATCGGCCTTTTCATAACCTATTATTTCGGGGCCACGCGAGCAAAGATTGGCGTCTACGGACCACTTTGGAAAGGTTTTTTCAAGAAAGAAACTTAAAAGTCACGGAATGGCCGTGGCGTGATTATTACCACATTCTTCTAGCCGTTTTGCCTTCCGTTAAGTCTCTGACCTCTAACAAATATGAACTTCCTACTGAACCAAAGTATCGCCTCCTTTGGGAACCCCCTGGTTATGAATTCATGGTTTATTTGAGGCATCATGGTTTTCCATCGCCTTTATTGGATTGGACAGTTTCGCCCTATGTGGCGGCCTTTTTTGCCTTCAATGAAGCTAAAGAAAGAGATGAGATAGCAATTTTTTCCTTTATGGATCGCTCAAGTGACACGAAGGGCGGAACATTAAACCGTCCTGGCATTACACAATTAGGTCCTTATGCGGTTACACACAAAAGGCATCATATTCAACAATGCCAATACACATATTGTGCCAAATACGACGAAAATAAAGATCTCATTTATTGTTGTCATGAAGACGTCGAGTTTGGCGACGATCAAGATATTTTGACAAAATATATCCTTCCCGCCAGCGAAAGAAAAAAGGTTCTTAAAAAACTCGATTTAATGAATATCAACGCCTTCTCTCTTTTCGGCAATGAAGAAGGCTTGATGAATACCCTCGCTTATCGGGAAATTGAAAGACATTGGGAATAACTCTGCGCTAATTGTGGCTGTGAACAAGCCTCAATTCACTTATTGATCGTTTCTACAATTGTTGCTACAATAAATCGTGTTCGAATGGGATGAACATAAAAGGCGCTCGAATCTTAAAGAACACGGCGTCGATTTCGCCGACGCGGCTTTGATATTCGAAAACCCGGTTCTGGAAGCGGTCGACGAGCGGGAAGATTACGGCGAAACTCGCTACCGGGCTTTGGGCCATGTCGACGGCGATTATTTTTTGATCGCCTTTACTTGGCGTGGGCAAAACCGGCGGATTATTTCAGCGTGGAGATTGGACGATGAAAGTAAAAGAAGATATACGGAAACACTCTCTGAAGGGTTTGAGGAAACTCCGTGATCACGGCAAAACCAAAACCGATCCGAAAGCTCCTCAATACGTGGTCGATAAGGATTTCTGGAAGAACGCTCGCGTAGTCATTCCCGATCCGCGCCCCAAACAACATACGGGAATCCGCATCGACGCCGACGTGCTGGACTGGTTCAAATCCCAGGGCAAGGGATGGCAAACGCGCATGAACGCCGTTCTGCGTTCCTATTTCGAGAACCACAACGCGCCATCCTGAAAAAGATAGCTTTGCATAAGTACAAATTGGCGACTCTGCTTTTTCCAGGTGTCGGCGCGGGCTTCGACAAAGCTTGTTCTGAACCTGTCGAAGGACTCAGCCGGGCAAATTGCTATCATTTCAAAACGCTGGGTCCAGCGTCACGCTGGCCCTCTCTCCTGGTTCGCGGATTTTTTGAGCGAGGGTTTGCCGGTCTGGTCGATCTCCCAGACTTCGCCGACGGTCTTGTGGTAGCCGCGGATCAACAAATCCTGGCGCGTGTTCCGGGTTGGGTCGACCTGAAACTCATAGTCCGCAAACTTTACCTTGCCCTCGTCCGTTATTTTTAATTTATCTTTGTCGCAGGTTTCGAGCTTGCTCAT
>JAJDBD010000169.1 GCA_029261575.1 Nitrospinaceae bacterium
TTCGTCCGCCTTCAACCTCATGCAGGACTTTAATAATCTGACTTTCTGTATAACGGGTCTTCTTCATTATCATTCTCCTTTTTTTCGTATTATCCAGGAGAACTCTAATTAGAAGTGGCACTATTTTACGGGAGGATTACACACCTCCACGATCAAACATTTTTCCAAACAAACAAAATCTACGATATATTTTCCAATGGGCGCTTGCCGCCGAAACTTATATCCTTCCAGTTGTGAATTTCTCAAACGGCTCCAGAGTTTTCGCTCGGCATCGGTAGAATTTTGACGAAGCTGTTTGTGGAAAGGTTTGGGTTTCATAAAAATCTCCCTATTCAGTATAACCCACAATATATTGGGGTATTGTGCAAAAATGACCCTAGAAATGGTATAATCCTCTTGACTTTGCCCTCCCTCTGGGCCAATGTAAAACAACGGGTATTTTGATTTCTCAGCCAACCATCACCTTTTTTTTCGGGGCGTTTCATGATTCTAAAAAGCTTGGAACTTCAAGGGTTTAAATCCTTCGTCGACTCCACCAAAGTCGATTTCAACCAGGGGTTCACCGCCATTGTCGGACCCAACGGGTGCGGCAAAAGCAATATCTCCGACGCCATCCGCTGGCTGATCGGCGAACAAAGTTCCAAAAACCTGCGCGGTAAGTGCAACACTGATCTGATCTTCAACGGCAGCGACATCCGCAAACCCGTCAACCGCACTGAAATCGCCCTCACGCTTTCCGGCGTCCCCAGCGGCCTGCGCATCGCCAACGTTCCCAACATCAGCGAGGAAATCAAAGTCACCCGTTGCTTCCACCGCTCCGGCGAAAGCGAATTTTATATCAACGAAGCCCCCTGCCGCCTGAAAGACATCACCGACCTGTTCCTCGATCTGGGGATCAGCCCCAAGGCCCTCTCGGTGATCGAGCAGAGCCATATCAACCATATCGTCACCTCCAAACCCGACGAGCGCCGGATATTGATCGAGGAGGCGGCGGGTATTTTGAAATTCAAACACCGCAAAAACGAAGCCCTGCGCAAGCTGGCGGCGTCCAGCCAAAACCTGGAACGCATCCGCGACATCGTCCAGGAACTCGCGCGGCAGGTGGAATCGCTCAAGCGCCAAGCGGCCAAGGCCGACCGCTACAAACGCTATCAGGCGGAGATCAAACACCTGTCCTTGAACCTGTTCAGCCAGAAAATCCGCAAGTTTCAAAAAGACCTGGAGGGAATCGAGGCCGAGTTCAAAAAGACGGACGAGGAGAAAGCCCTGTTTGCCTCCCAGGTTTCCACGCTGGAAAACCAGGTGGAACAATTAAAAATCGAGATCGACGAACTCTCGGTCGCCCTGAACCAGAAAAAGGAAAGCCTGCATAATTTGTCCGCGCAAATCGGCAAGGATGAACACGCCGTCGCCCTCAAACGACAGGAAATCGCGCAGGCGGAAAAGGACAGCCAATCGGCGGAAACCGAAATCGGCGGCATGGGCGAGGAGATCGCCCAACTGGAACAGGAGGCGGAACAGCAACGCCATACTCTCGGCGGAGTTTCGGAGGAAATCAACGAACGGGAAAAAATCCGCGCCGAAAAAAATCAGGCTCTGGACGGCCAGCGGCAAATCCTGACCGACCAGGAAGAGCAGGCGCGGGTCGGCGAAAAGGAAGTCCTGAACCTGTACCAAAACCTTTCGCAAAAGAAAAACGAGATCACCGCGCTGGAAACCCGCGGACAGGTGTTAGAAACCCGGAGCCAAAAACTCGAAATCGAATTGGAGGAAACGGCGAGCGCTTTCCAGACGTCCCTGCAAACGCTGGATCAAACCGCTCTCGCGCATAAAGCCCGCTCGGAAGAATTCGCCGCCCTGCAAGAAAAAAACGCGGAGCTGACGCGGCAAGTCCGCGACAAGCGCCCGCTTCTGGAAGAGCGCGAAAAACGCCTCGCCGAGGTCAAGGAAACTTTCCTCAACCAATCGTCCCTGCTCAACTCGCTCAAGGAACTGCGCGGCAAGTTCGAGGGATTCCAGGACGGGGTGAAATCCCTGATGGCCTACAACGGCAACGGCGGACGGCTCACCGGCCTGCGCGAGGTTCTGGTCGACGTTCTGCAAACTCCGGAAGAATACGAGCAGGCCCTGAGCGCGGTGTTGGGAGAAAAACTGCAAAGCGTGATCGTGGACTCCTACAACGACGCCGACGAGGCCATCGACTATTTGAAATCCGAGCATTCCGGGCGCGGCTCCTTCATCCCCATGCAAGCCAAACAACTGCCGCAAACGCCGCTGTACCTGAACGGCGACGGCGGCGTGATTGGGAAAGCCGTCGACTTTGTGCAGTGCAAGGAGGAGTATCGTCCGTTGATCGAACGCCTGCTGGACAACGTCGTGCTGGTGGCGGATTTTAAAACCGCTCTCCACCTGCACGGCAAGGAGGAGTTTCAGGGCGTGGTCGTCACCAAAAACGGCGAGGTGATCGACCGGCAGGGAATCGTTACCGGCGGGGAAAACCCGGACGCCGAATCCAACCTGCTGGCCAAAAACCGCGAGATGGAAGAGCTGGCGCAAAAAGTGGATGCGCTGAAAACGGAACTGGGCCGCGCGGAAACCGAAAAAGAACAGCAAGCCGAAGCGCTGGCCGCTTTGGAAAGCCAACGGAAAACCCTGGGCGAAGAGGCCCATCAAGCGGAGATCGCGCTTTCCGCCGACATGAAAGACCGCAACCAGGCGCAGGCGGAAGTGGAGCGCTTGAAACAAAAACGCGCCGCAGTGGAATACGAAAGAGACTCCGACGTTCAGGAAATGAGCGCGTTGAACGCGGAACGCGAACGCGTGGGGGGCCTGGCCGCCGAAACCGAAAACGCAAAAATCCTGGAGGAAGAGCGGGTCGCCCAACTGCGACTCGAGTTGGGACGGACCCGGGAGGCCATTCGCGAAAAGGCCGAAGAAGTTTCCGCCGTCAACGTGTACATCGCTTCCTTAACCGGCAAGCGGGACAACATCTTTGCCGAGATCAAGCGCATTGAATTTCATCAGGACCAACTCAAACGCCGTATCGAAAAACGCCAGACGGATATCCAGGACAACCGCGGGCAAATCGCCGGGCTGAACGGCGAGATCCAGACCATCGAAGACGGCATTCTTGAACGGGCGCGAACCCGGGACCAGCTTCAGGAAGAGACGACCCGGCAGGAGGAACACCTGAACGCCCGCGACGAGGAGTTGAAAACGAAAGAGCAGGCAACCCGCGTCGCCCAGCAGAAATCCAGGGAGACCGCCGAGGCGTTGTCGAAAATCGATCTGCAACGTTCGGAACTCCGTCTGCGCATCGCACACATTCAGGAAAAGGCCTACGAGGATTTCGCCGCCGGGCTGGAGGAATTATTGGAAGGTTACCGGGAGGCGATGGACGAGACGGAAACCGACGAGCGCCTGCACGAATTGAAAAACAAAGTCGCGAAAATGGGCGAGGTGAATTTAGCCGCGCTGTCGGATTTTGAACAGACCAACGAGCGGTATGAATTTTTAAACGGTCAGGAGCAAGACCTTGATCGGTCGATTAAGTCTCTGCACGAGGCGATTGAAAAAATCGACCAGACCACCCGTCAGCATTTTGAAGATACGTTTCATCAGGTGAACGAAAGTTTCAAGACCTGCTTTGAGCGCCTGTTCCAGGGCGGGAGGGCGGAACTGATCCTGATCGATCCCAGCAACCCGCTCGATTCGGGAATCGATATTTTCGCCCAGCCCAAGGGCAAAAAGAACCAGAGCATCAATCTCCTGTCGCAGGGGGAAAAGGCCATGACCGCAATGGCGCTGATGTTTGCCATCTTCAAAGTGCGGCCCAGCCCCTTTTGTCTGTTGGACGAAATCGACGCTCCGCTCGACGAGGCCAACGTGATCCGCTTCCACGACCTGTTGAAAGACATGTCGGACGAGACCCAGTTCATCCTCATCACCCACAACCAGAAGACCATGTCGTTCGCCGACGTCCTGTACGGCGTGACCATGGAAGAGCGCGGCGTCTCCAAAGTCGTTTCGGTCCATTTGAATAACTAAACCGGCGAGCCGCCGGGGGTAAATTTATTACGGCTTGTTTTTATCAGAGACTACGTTACCTTTCCGCTCCGCCTCCCGTTGTGAAGAGAGTGAAACCAAAAAAGTAAATTTATGAACTTGGATTCAACTGGTAAGTGCAACTTTGGAGACGGTATAAGAAGCCAACTGGGATAATATTCCTGGCGTTTCTTAAACCGTCAAATCCAAGGAGCGCTTGTGAAACATTACACCCAGTTGACCCAGGAACAACGATAC
>JAJDBD010000170.1 GCA_029261575.1 Nitrospinaceae bacterium
GTCGGTAAAAAACCGTCGGCCCTGGCGGCCGCGGACATGAACGCGGACGGTTATCCCGACCTGCTCGTGGCCAACGCCGGCGACGACAACCTGATCTACCTGCAGGGCAAGGGCGACGGCTCCTTCGAGTCTCCCGCCCGGTTGGAAACCGGCAGGGAACCCCTGGCCCTGGCGGCGCAGGATTTTAACGGCGACAACATCCCCGACGTTGCCGTCGCGAACTACGGCGATGGAGATATCTCTATCATCCTCGGCCAAAAGGACGGGGTCTTCAAAATGAAGGAACGCGTCAAGGTGGGCCGGCTGCCCATTGCTATCGTCGCCGGGGATTTCAACAACGACGAGAAAATCGACCTCGCCGTCACCCTGCGTTTCGACAAGCTGATCATCCTGCTGGGCGTCGGCGACGGACGCTTCAAGCCGGCGGAGGCCTACAAGGCCAACGGCACTCCCGCGTCGCTGGTCGCGGGCGATTTCAACAGCGACAAAAACCTCGACCTCGCCATCGCCTTCAACGCCGTCAAGGCCAATTACGTCCGCGTGTATCTCGGCAGGGGGGACGGCACTTTCAAGCCGCCCAAGAGTTTTAAAGGCGGGCATCAGTCTTCGTTCATCGCATCGCGCGACATGGACATGGACGGCTACGCGGACTTGATCGTTTCAAGTTTCATGCTCGACAGCCTCACGATATTTACCGGAGACGGGCGGGGGGATTTTACAAAACATCCGGACTTTGCGGGAGAAAAGGGACCGGAGTATATCGTCCCCGGCGAGTTCACCGGCGACGCCTTCCCCGATCTTGCGATCTGCAACCGGCGCGACGGGTCCATTTCCATCCTGGAGGGACGCGGCGACGGGACGTTCGTTTTCCCGCATGCGAACTATCCGGTAGGCAAACAGCCCCGCGCCATGACCAGCGCCGATTTCAACCGCGACGGATTGACCGACCTGGCCGTAGCGTTGTATCAGGCGGCGGGCGTTTCCATTTTCATGCGCCGCTCAGGCGTCTCCATGACCGAATAACCCCGGCGCCAGGCAAGCCGGCGAGGCGCCAGGGCCGGTATTCATTTGTCACCCTGAGCCTGTCGAAGGGCGAGTGCAACCAGGGGCGCGGGGCTTCGACAAGCTCAGCCTGACAATTTGTTGCCATTACAAAACGCTGGGTCCAGCGCCGGGGAAGCCCCCGGGGGCATATAGTGTAACTTGTTTGGGATAACGTAACGATCTTAGGTGAGCTTGCGCCTCGAACCCTTCTACCGGGCGTTGCCCGGTCAGCGGCACGCTGGTCAATCGCTGATTTTTTTCTTGAGGTGAGGCAGGGTGGAGGGGTCGTCGGCTTTCATGTATCGGCTTTCGGTTCCGGTGGCGGTGACGTTTTCATAGACGCCTTTGTCGCGGCGGACGAGTTTGGTGAAGCCTTTTTCCTTCAGTTTGGAGTCGCCGGCGGGGGCGTTGATATTGGTTGCGAACAGCAGGCGTTTGACGGGCGCGCTGGCAGGCGCGCCGACGACGGGGTGATCGGCCAATTCGCACAACTCGCCCCAGGTCTTGATCGTGTCGTGGATCGAGTGGACCACTTCCAGCGCGGCGTCGTTTTCTTCGCAATAATATTGATAGGTAGGCATGGCGCTTTAATTTTTTTAAAGGGCGCTTCGACAGGCTCAGCGTGACAACTTGATACTTCCTTCTCGGCGCCTATCCTGTTAATCCTGTCTACAAATTATTTATCTAAAATTTTAGCGGAAGAATCCCCCCAACCCCCTTTGCAAGGGGGAGCCAAACAACCTTCCTAAAAACTTATTTTACACCTTCCATCCGTTGACCGCGCACATTTTTAATAGAGCGGGGAGCAGGGTGATGGAGGCGATGAGGGCGTTGCCCACGCCGAGGGTGAGCACCAGGCCCAGACTGTAGATGCCTTGATGGTCGGCCACCATCAAACTGCCGAATCCGATCATCGTGGTCAGGGAACTGAGGGCCACGGCCTGCCCGGTGCTGCGCGATAAAACGGAGACGCCTTTTTCGTTCTCCTCGCGGTAGCGGTGCACGATGTGGATTCCGTTGACCACGCCGATGCCGATGATGAGCGGCAGGATCACCAGGTTGGCGAGGTTGAACTGCACGTTCATGATATGCATTAACCCCACCGTCCAGATGGCTCCCACCACCGTCGGCAACATAATGAACAAGGTGGTCCGGAGGTTTTTAAACGACACGAGCAAAAAGAAAACGATCGCAACCATGGCGTAGAGTCCGCCGCGCAGGTAGCCCATTTTCATCAGTTGCGAGGTCTCGTACATGTGCACGGCGTTGCCCGTGGCCATGGGGTCGATCCGCCGGACGTCGCGCAGAAAGGCTTCCATCGCCTCGCGTTCCCAAATATTAATATTGGGATAAACCTGGATGAGGAATTTTCCGTTTTTCCCCAGGAAGCGCCGCTTGAGCAAGTCCGGCAATTCCTCGATAAGAACGGGGGTGGGGCGTCCTCCCGCTTTCAGGTCGGCCAGCTTGTCCCGGTAGTCGGCGAACAGTTTGCCGGACAGGGTTTGCAGGCGTTCTCTGGATTGATCGGGATCGGCGGTTTTCAGTTTTTGTATCAGGCTTTGCGCCAGGTTTCCCGCCAGCGAAACTTCTGCGTTTTCGTCCCCCTTGCGTTCCTGAAGTTTGAAACGAATCTTTTTCAGGGTGGCGGTCAATGGGACGATGGTTACCGGTTCATTGACCGGTTCCACGTCCATAAAGTTCAGGATCGGCGCCAGGGTTTTAATGGTTTTTATTTTTTCATCCTGGTTATTGGGAATGGCGGAGAGAATGCTTTCCACCTTGCCGACGGTGGGAAGGGACTCCGCGATTTTTTGTTTGCGTTGCGCGTCTTCCAGGGAATCGGCTATGAGCGCGGCGTGCCAGGTGGAGCGTTTATCGTTTTCCAGGATTTTCAATTCGTACTGGACGGCCTCGGAGCCATGAGCCTGCAGGTTCAGTAAATTGTAATCGAAGCGCAGATTGAGAAAAGCCAGCGCGGAGACGGCGATGGCGAACAGGCAGATTCCGATGATCCAGAGGTAATGATCGAAGAATTTTTCCAGGCGGTCGCTACCCGAGGCGGCGGAAGCGAGAGAGGGTCTGCGTCCGTCGCCCCGCCATTTTTCTTCCAGGGTGATGAGGGACGGGAGCAAAAGGACCATGGCGACGAGGCATAATAAAATCCCGCCTGCGGCGATTTCGCCCAACTCTGCCATGCCGATGAAATCGGTGAACATCATGGACCCAAAGGCGATGGCGGTGGTGATGGCGCCGGCGAGGTTGCCGCGTCCCGTGCACTGCAGGGTTCTTTCCAGCGCGGGGAGAAGTTCTTTGCCCGCGGCCCGCTCTTCGCGAAAGCGCTCCAGCACGTGGATGCCGAAATCAATTCCCAGTCCGATGAGGATGGTGGTGAAGACCACGGACAAGATATTGAGATGGCCGACGGCGAAGGTGGTGTACCCCAGCGACCAGCAGAGGGCCACCAGCAGGCTGAACACGGCCAACAGGGGTTTGACCACGCCGCCGTAGGCGAAGATGAAAAGCAGGGTGACTCCGGTCAGAGCGATCAGCGAGGCGTCGCGGACGTCGATCTGGGTGGTGACCATTTCGTCGGAGGCGATCACGTCGCCGCCGGTCACTCCCACCTGAACTCCGGGATGGTCTTTTTTGACTTCCTTGATGAGGTTCCGTAACGATTCAATGGCGTTTCTGGATCCGGCAAAATCCTGCGCGTCGTCGTCGGGGTTCATGATGATGTACATCAACGATCCGTCGTCGGAAACGAAATAACCCTCTTCCTCCAACTGTTTTCCCCCGTCGTTGGCGAGGAAGGATCGCCACGGAGAATGGTATTCGGTTCCGCCGTCGACAAAGGCGTTCATCTGTTTCAGGATCGAAGTCAGAAGCGCCAGGTCCGCCGTATCGTCTTTTTCGTTCCCCTCGTCGTCGGACCCGGTTCCCAGAAAGTCGGACAACAGGGAGTCCACCATTCCGGAGCTGATTTTTGAATTGATTCCGCGCAACAGTTGATTCAAGCCGGGGGCGGCGTTGAGGTCTTCGAGGAAATTCCGGTGCGATTCCAGTTTCCCGGCGAGTTCCTTGATCTCCGGCAGGTCCATATACAAAAGACCCTTGTTGCGGAAATAATCGACGTCGATCTTGTAGAGAATTTCGGAATAGAGCGGCGCGTTTTGGCGGAGCCGCTGGACCAGGCTTTCGGTGAAATTTTTCATGGCTTCCGGCTGGTCGCCTTCCACCACGACGGTGACGCCGCTGAAATCCTCGAAGGCGTCTTTATAGCGCTGGTAGAATTTTTCGTAACCGAGGTTTTTGGAAATAAGATCCCGGCGGCTGGTGTTGAAGGTCAAATGTTGCGCCGTGAACCAGACGCAAACTGCGGCCAAAACCACGGCGACCACGACGACGCCGACGGAATAATTGTAGGAGAAGCGCTCCAATTGGGAAAACAGGCGGTCCAGCATATCGGAATCGCCTCCGTTTTTATCCGGAGTCATTTTAGTAGCATTTTGAGCCATGCGCCCTGAATTTTGCGGTAAGGTTTAGCGGAATTTTTTACGCGAGTTTCCCCGGACGAACGGTTCGGGAAAAAGATCATGATATCATTTGCGGCTGGAAATTAAAAAACCCCAATAATCAATGAATCTTGCATTATAGCGCTTATTTAAAGGAATAACCGAGGGTGAAAAGGTTGGAGTTCACCCCGATATTTGGCGACTCGAAACCCGCGTTGGAGATATGGAAG
>JAJDBD010000171.1 GCA_029261575.1 Nitrospinaceae bacterium
CGCCGCATTCACCGCCGTGTGGGATTGTTGCGACGGCGACGTGGCGCGGCTGAGGTTTCAGGAATCCGATTTCGGCGAGGCGCTGGACACCGCCTGCGACAACATCATCAACATTTTCGTGTTCACAGGCATCGCGCTGGGAGTGGCCCGTCAGCAGGGATGGGAGCAGGCATTGATCCCGTTTCTGCTATTGGTCCTGGGCGGCGGACTGATTTTTGGTCTGATCTATTTTCCGCGCGGCGCGGGCAAGGGCGGATTTTTTAAGGGGACGAAACTGCACGACGTCATCCAGCTGCTGGCCAGCAGGAATTTTATTTACGTCATAGCGCTGTTCGGGATCATGGGAAGGCTCGACTGGTTTTTATGGCTGGCCGGCTACGGGTCGCTCGTCTTCGCCCTCGTCATTTACATAGCGAAACGCCACCGGGCCAGCGCCCGGAGGCAGTAGCAAACCAAGAGAAAGAACTTTTAGACAGGATCAACGGGATAAAAACAGGAACCACGGATAAACACAGATGAACACGGACCGGCGAGGCAGTGTTTTAAGCTCCCTCTTGCAAAGAGGGTTGGGGTGATTCTTCCTTTAAGAAATTTAATGGATCGGTTTTTCTTTTTGAAACTGCCTTTCCCGGACCATTGAACTTTTTAGAGGAAGAACCCCCCTAGCCCCCCTTGCAGGGGGGGATTAACGGCGCCTTCATATGTCAGGCTGAATCCTTAGAAGCCCAAAATCTTTTTAACAAGAAATCATGACCCTTGGATTCAACTGGTGAAAAATATAAAATTAATACTGGAAAAATGTCGACAATAATTTTATCAAAGGAAACAGATCCTGATTGGATAATCCTAAAATCTGCGACTTGGCTCACTAATTCGAAAGGAAAACCAATCTTGGAAATCGAAATTTATAATCCATTAGACCGAACATATGATGGCGAAGGTACTTATTTGAAATTTAGCGGTCAAAGTAATGAGCAATGCATGGTAGAAAAGGGGTCTCGAGCTACTTATCCTAAACCCATACCAGTTGACATAGAAATCAATGAAAGTGGTTTGAATGTTAGTAGCGGCGATCCCCTTTATGAAGAATTATTACAAAGAAAAGCCGAATACCATCAGCAAAACTGCTTCCAGAATCCTCATGTGGTTGTGTCGCTAGGTAAATTTGCAGTTCCAGCAAAGTCAATGATACGAATAAGATATGCTCTGAATATTTCTCACCAGCTTTTGCCAAATAAATTTGGCTCAAGGAGCATGGGCGAGAAAGGTGCGGTCCCATTTGGATTCGAAAAATGGTCAAAGAGTTTTACAGTAACCGATGATTTAATTTCCCCTAAAACGATCAATGTAAAAATCCCATAGATTATTGTATTTGTAATTTAACTCTATCCTCATAAAATTCAATTTCTCACCTTCAACCCACCTTCGTTTCAGTCGTGCAACTTAATTTCTGTAATTAGTTTGCTTCGATGTTTGATAGCCTGAATCGGAAGAAGCCCGTAGGGCGACTGGAGAATCAGGCTATGCCGCTTTTTTTCTTCGTGGCCGCCGGGATTCCCTGGCCACCGGCTCCTGTCTTTCCAAGTGTTCCATGTTGAAGTAAGGCCGTTTTTCTACTTGCCATTTTTCGTCGGTCTCGACGAGCACGGCCCCCACCAGGCGATCGCACGAGGCCCGGTTGGGAAACACGCCCACCACACCGCTCCGCCGCTTGATCTCCTCCATCAACCGCTCTTGTTTTTCCTTACTCAACACTCAACCGGCTTTTTCGCATGTCCATACTGATAACATTTTCTCGTTATCTAGGACAGCCCCTAAATAATTTGCTGAGATTGAGCATATTGGCTTTCAAGAATTAAACAGCAAACACTGGTTGCAAAGAACCTTGCCATATACTTGACAGAACAAAACCCCCTGGACAGAATGTATGGACTTAATAGAATTGTTGAAACGCTTTTCAACTACTTGCAAACACAGCTTTTAGGGGAAACCAGTTAAAGATCAATCCCTTCCAAAATGAGTTGATTTCCGTTTTGTAATCAGTAGGTCGGGGGTTCAATTCTCTCCGCTGGCTCCATATAAAATAAGGGCTTACGGGATCTACCGTAAGCCCCGTTCTTCCCACGTCAAAGGCTTCTCTTTCAAGTCAAAAGCCCCTTTTTTTCGAGGCCTCCGATTCAATGAATTTTTTCTTTGCGGAATTTGCGAGCTAGATGTGGGATCCCTGGCTTTTGTTCCTCCTGTTAGGGGCGGGCTGTTCTCCAACGAATCGGGAATGGGAAGCGCCCCGATCGCCGCCGCAACCCGTCAGGTGATTCTTTTTGTTTTGCTTTTCGCCTTTTTTTTCCGAACCGCTTTTTTGCTAACCCCTTTTTTCACGGCCCCTTTCTTTTTTGCCACTTTTTTTCTTTTCTGGGTCGGCTTTTTGCCAGGCGCCGTCCGCCCTGTGTGTTTAGGTTTGATCAACTCTTCGGCGTCGGCCAGTTCCTGCTTCCGCTTTTCGATTCGAGCTTCATACATTTTTATTTTTTCGTCAAATTTCAAGACGCGCGTTGCCTTTTCCTTTTTTACCCGATCCAGCCGTTCCTTCAAATCGGCAATGTTTTCCTTGCCATGCTCTATCGCCTTCCGAATCGTTCCCGTATCCGGCTGACCGGATTTCAATTTATTCTTTGAATCCAGTATCGACTTGCGGTTTTCCTCAATTGAGTCAAAAACTGTTTTAGCCATATTCTTATCCCTGGGGTTAGGTTTAAATATTATTTACGTTTATTCTTTTGGGGCCGGTGGTAAAGTTTTTCGGAGCCGCCTGGACGTCGTTCCCCATGAAAACCCCATTCGATTCGTGGAAATCCACTGGCGGAACTCCTGGGCCGGCCTTAATATGATTCCCAATTACCAAGCTACTGCTTGCGTTTAAATCTACGGAGGTTTTTGATTTATCCGAGGAATAATGCCTGCAATCGTTGTTGTTAAAAATGATGCGTTCAAAACGATGTAGCATATTGCTATTGGAAGAAGAGACGCCCAGAACCTGGACCAAGGCGCTCAACCCAGTTCCGATAAATTTGTTGTTGTTAACCTGAGCGCCAAAACCGACGCTTAAATTTCTCGCGGCAACGGGAAAGCGGAATTCAAACAAACCGACCATTAACACTGCCCGGTCTTCCCCCAAGAAACCGCGATCGCCAGGTTTGGAGTAGGTGATTTGATTGCCCTCCACCTGGGCTTCCCGGACAAACAGCGTCGCTAGACCGTAGGCGGGCGATACGGTTTCTCCCTTCGGGCCTTCGCCGGTATCCAGGATGTAACAGGATTGGACTGCGACTTCGCCGAAAGCGGCCAACACTCCCAAACCCACTGCCGGTTCGGAAGCGTAGCCGCAGGATTGAATGCGATTTCCGGTAAACGCCGTTCGCCCGAAGGCGAACAGGCAAAAAATTCCCGCGCTCTCCATAAACTCGACCCGGTTTTGGTCCACGTCCAGTTCCGACTGAGCCGCCAGAAGAATTCCCCCTGTTCCCTGGGAAAGGGTGTTGCAGACGATTTTATTTCCCCTTCCGGTCACGGACAAAATACCGCCGGCGCTATTGTTTATTGCGTTCTCTGCAACCAAAACGGATTCGGTTTCCAGCAGGACTATGCCCATGGATCCGCGCATGCCTTGTCCGTCTATTTTGTTGCCATGAATACGCGCGTTCACCGCGTCGTGAACAAATACGCCCCATTGCAGACCCGTCGCCTGATTGGAGACTACGTCGGTTTTCTCAATCACCCGGCTGCTTTTCAGGTCGGCGTCGCCAACCATGATTCCAAGGGTCGGATCGCCGGATGAAGCGGGCTTTCCGATAAACTCCACATGGTTTTCCCGGACCGAACAACCGTCCCCTAACACGCGGATTCCGTTTTGGAAAACCTGGGAAGAGGACAACCGGTTTCCCGTAATCAGACAGTCGTCCGCCGCGACGTCTATCAGAAAACCCGGTTCCGGAACGACAGCGGGAGACGCTGTCATCCCAATAATTTCGTTGTTTTGAATGATCGACCCATCAGCGGAAGAACCCGACGTCCCTTTTCCTACTTCATCGTTTACGACTATCGCGCCGAAATAATTATTGATGCGGTTATTCAAAATCCTGCAGACGCCAAAAGTTTCCTGGATCAGAATTCCAAATCCCGCTCCAACTTTTTTAATTTTTTCCGCGGCCAGTTGGATGTTGTTATCTGCCAAACTTACCTGTCGGCTCTCTTCCTCGGTCCATATGCCTACAGAAAAGTTCAATAAATTACAGCTATGGATCGTAACCCCCGTGCATTCCGCCAGGTAAATACCAATGTTGAACGTTGAATTTTTTACGGAAGTGATGGAGCAATCCCTGAAAACAAAATTTTCGGTAAATATTGCCTGTACTGCCCGCAGTTCACTCTGCGCGGAATTGGGAGGAACCCCTGCCAGCTTTGAGTCAAATTTAATATTTTGAATCGTTACGCTTCTAATCGGCAGGACGCCTGGACTTTCAATTTTTAACATCGCAACCCCGTTTTGCCGACGGATTATTGATCCTGGGCTTTCCCCGGTCAGTTTGATATTCGACCCCGAAATCTTCAGGACGTCCTCGATTTCATGCACCCCCGTTTTGATGCAGACGCACCCGCCCTCGCGGGGCAATGAATCGATGGCGGCCTGAATATCCTCTCCCGGCATGACGACTACGGTGCAACAACCTTCTTCGATCTCCGTCAAAGGCTGAAAGACCTTGCGGCAATCATCTATTTCGCCGACCGGGCTTCCATTGGCGAACTCCACGATGGCCAGGCCGCAATAATGATGATGAATCGATTCCGGCGGGGCCTGATCTAAAATTTCTATGGAAGTGTCGGTCGTGCGCGCGGGGATCAGCCAGGAATCTCCGGGACGCGCTTTCAGGTTCGTTGGAAAATCCAGCGTTACCTGAATCCCGTTTTCAAGCGTGACGGAATCTCCCGAATCCAAAGGAATCAATCCATCGTCGTCAAGGTTCTTAGTCTGGTCCCAACGAATAACGCGCAGATGATTGATGCCCGGTTGATCCGCCAACTCAGGAGTCAACAAAGCTTCCGAAAATTCCAGCGTCTTGTCGGTCTCGTTCACCGTAACCTGACGCATTGCCCCGGAAACTCCCCGCAACTCCAGAAGGTCGTTGGTGATCTCGACCCAATTCCCGGTTTTAAAGGAAAGCCCGTCGTCTCTCCCCAGACTGTCCAGACGGATTTTCTTTTCGCCGGGCAGAATCTCCAGGACGCGGCTGGCGACGCTGGCGTTGTCCCGCGACCATTTGATCCGGGTCTTGCCCGCCTTCACGTCGTGCGCCTGGACCCGGTACAACTGGTTCTCCGTCCCCCGGTATCCGCCGGTGGGGGGAAGCAGGCAGGGGTCGTCCTCTTCATCCACCGGGACCGTATCGCTGCTCAACCGGGCGCCGGAAGGTCCGTTTTGCTCCGGCCAGCCTTTGATATGGTTCAAGGGCGTTTCGCAATCGACCTCGTCTCCAATTTCCGGGAATACCTTGACCTGCCAGACGGTTTGATTGCGCGTGGTGGCGTCCACCCCCACCGCCGGTTCGATGAGATTGGCTTTTTGAAGGTGCGTCAACTCGCGTTTCCACACGTCCAGATAAACCAGGCTCCTGCCTTCGGGAACCGAGACCGCCTCGTCGCCCGGAAAATAAGGTTGATCTTTTATCAATACCGGTTTGGAACCGTATTTCTCTTCCAGATGCGGAAGGAAATCAAAATCGACTCCATGATTTTCAGCCAGCAGACCGTCCACGTACATCCGGCCCGGCCCAATCAACAGGTTTCCGTTGGCCTCGCCGATCTTGAATCCGTCCGGCGTTTCGCTCGGAACTCCGCACCGCCCGACGACGTCGATGGTTTCCGCGCGCCAGCGCCGGTCCTGAAGGTCGACGTTTTCGTTTCCGTCCGCGTCCAGGGCCACGCGCCCTTGTTGCTGTAGCACCCCGCTATAATGGTTTTGCGGATTGAATCGTTTACGGCTGTAGTCGCCACTCATGTGTCATCTCCTGATAATGTTAATTCGCATAGAACACTCCCGCCTCCAGACCGACTTTCAAATATTCATCCAGACGGGTTTTCAAATTGGATTCGCGTTGCGGCGAAAACAGATCGTGAAACGCCCCCATTTCCGACTCGTCGTCGGCGCCCGAGCGAATTTCTTCCGGGCAACGGCTCAGTTGCCCGTAGGCGGCTTCTCCATATTGCAGAGATGTGAAAGAGGGCTGTACACGGGAAATTATTTCCGCCGCCAAATTCGTTTTTTGAGCGTCGCTCAGCGCCGGATTTTCCTTGCGGGCGGCTCGAAGCGCTTGGGAAACCGCCGACTCCGGCTGACAACGGAACCGTTTGGGAACCACCGACCCTTCCGGAACGAAGGAAAACCGTACGCACCCCGTCTGCGTTTGTTTTGAAATAACCGGCGCGGGCCAGTCGTCGCTTTCCGCCAGCCGGGCGTGAAAAATGCTGTTGGAAACCAGCGGCATTTTTTCGGCGTGTACTTTTCCGATCACGGTGGTGTTTTCCAGAGTCAGCTCGCCTCCCTCCGATTCCCCGTCCAGGCCGGAAAAGGCGACGCGGTCGCTTCCGTTTGCGTCGATAATAGAATTGCTGATTTTTATTTTCGCGCCGGGTGGGCAGTGAATGGGTCCCGTGATACATCGATCCAGGACCAGGGTCAGTCCCTCTTGCAAAATGATCAGGGAAGGCTTTTCGGGAGAAACCGGGCGGCCTTCCTGGTCCAGTTCCAGACCCGGCACAAGAGCGCAATGCTTCAAGCGCAACTCGCGGATCGCAATGCCAGGGTTGTTCGCGACCACCACAGGCCCGCCGCCGATCAGCAGACCGTTCAATTCCGCCGCGGCGCCGTCGCCGAGGAGTATTTTCAGGTTCCCGTTCAACACGATGGTTGGCCGGGCCTCCTGCGCAGACCGTAGCTCCGCCAGACCGGAATCGACCTTCAATCCCAATCCCAAAATCTCTTCATAACGCCCGCTGTCCGCGATCTCAACCAGGCCGCCGCCCGTCAGGTCGTCCAATCGCGGCTGAAGGCTTTCCCCCTGTGAAACGCTATGCGTGGGCGCTTCGTTCACCGCGAAGGTATCGCTTCGCCGGTACTCGCCGCCGCCCATCGGCGCGCTAAAACCGTAATGATAAGTTACCCGGACGACGCTGTCGTTGGGCGGAGCGTCCGGAAACGCGATGCGCCCCAACACGGGGTCGATCGCAATTTTATTTTCAGGAACGTGCGCCCAGCCGCCGCCATCGTCGGAAAGGTTGCAGATCTCAACGTTCCCGATCGAGGTATCCACGCCGCCCGCCTCAATGAACAGGCTGAGTTCCTCGCCGTAATAAAGGCCGTGATTTTCGTCCAGAACCCGGCGGCTGATCGGTTCCGGCACGTTGATCGGCTCGGCCAGGTGGGCGATGGTTGCTTCCTTCTCTGGGCGCGCGACCAGTTGCATATTGTTCCCCAGGGGGCTGAACATAAACCGCTTGTTGTCGGCGACGCGGTCAACGGGAAATGCGGGCGACTTGTGGATCCGCCAGGCGTCCAGCCGCCAGAGAAAAATTCCGATATTGGGAATATTGTATTTCCCTCCGGCGGTGGAAATGCGCCGCACGTCTACGGTATGGGAAAGCGAATCGAAGGCGGTATCCAACCGCTCCAGAGGCTCCCATTTTCGCAGGTCGGGCGTGGCCAGGTTATTCAGACGAATATGGTTCATGTACTGCGTGGTCGCCAGCCGCTGAAAAAACTCCACCACCCGCGCGTCCCAGTGGGTCACGTCTCTCGCCAATTGCTCCAACACCGAAGCGGTCCCCTTGCGGCGGCGATAAGCGATGGTGTTGGCCGCCTCCGCGCGCGGCGACAAAATGTCCGCGGGAATATTGTGAAGCGCGCGGTACCCGATGAGGTCGCCGATATAAGGAATCGCCCATTCCGCGCAGGTTTCAATGAACTGGTCGTCGTACAACTGGTCCATATCTTCCCGAAGGACGGCCATCTGCTCGGCGACGATGGACAGCAATTGCTTGAGCGTCTCTCCCTGGTCGGCGTCCTGGGTCCGGTACAGAGCGGGCAATAAATCGTAAAGTTTTTTCAGTTCCGGATTCATAGTATCTCTTCCAGTTTGTCCAGCGGGTCGGCGTGCAACATCAGCAATTCCGCCGCGACCATCGTCCCCGAATCGTTCATCAACGATGAGTCGGCGATCAGACGAATTTCAGGTTTGGTCCCGGCT
>JAJDBD010000172.1 GCA_029261575.1 Nitrospinaceae bacterium
GGGATCATCTCCCGGGTATTCTTGAGCCATTTTGGAATCCAATTCTCCCTCAATCGTTCGCCCGCAATGCTAAAATCGATTCCCTTGGCGCCGTCGTCGTGGCACTTACCGCAATCCATATAGTTTACAATTTTAACTCCGGTTTCTACAACAACTTTATCTTTCTTAATATTCATTCCGGCATCGTAAGACGGCTTGCCAGGAGCCAAGGCTTCAAAATAAGCGGTCAAATCGCGAACCTGCTCGTCGGTAAAAAAGAACGTCGGCATTTTCACTTTTAACCAGGTGCGAACCGGCGTGGGATTCTTCAGGAACGAATACAGCCAGGAACCCTTGATGCGCTCGCCGACATGATAATCTCCCAATTCCAGGGGCGGCGGATACTTGGCCTTGGCGCTTATGTATTTCTGGATTATTCCGCCCTCGCCCTCTACATGATGGCAACCTTTACAATTATACCTCTCCACCAGACGCCTGCCGGTCTCGACGACTTTTTCTTGCTTCGTCAAATTCTTTTTATACTGGTGGGGAATTTTGGAACCGCTAAAACCCTTTAGAAGAACCACCAACGCGTCGATTTCATCGTCCTTAAGGCCGAAGTTGGGCATTTTATCCAAAATCCGCTCAGTCTTATAAGTCTGCGGATTTTTGATCTTGTGCCGCGTCCAGGACTCCCAGGTTCTGGCAATATGCGAATCCCCAAACTCCAGGCTCATGACCTGCTTAATGCCAAAGTTTGAAAGCTCCGGGGCAATTCGCCCTTCCTTTTCCATGCCAGGAATATCGTGACAGGCAAAACAGCCCCTGCGTCGAACCAGCTTTTCTCCAAGCGCAATGGTCTCGGGAACCTGGATCAACTCCTCGATATTTTTTATGCGTTTGGGCTTGCCAAACTGGATCAAATAAGCCGCCAGATCGGAGGCCTGCTCCTCGGAAAGCCGCAAGTCGGGCATTTTACTTTTATGATTATACGACTTGGGATTGCTGATCCAGGTCACCAACCAATCAGGATTGACCTTGTTGGCAATGCGGTTCAAACTGGGACCAAATTCCTCCCCCTTGCCCTTCAGCTTATGGCAAGCCAGACAGCCGACCGATTCAAATAGTTTTTGTCCATTTTCCGCATTCCCGCCCTTGTACTTGGCGGAAAGCTTATAGCCCTTCTCGGAAGCGGCCATCAAATACGCGGTGATGGCGACGGCGTCCTTATTGTTCAAATCGAAATCCGGCATCCGGGTTTCCGGCAGGTATTCTTTTGGGTTCTTAATCCACTTGAAAAGCCAGGTCGGATTGACCTTGGCGGCAATCCGGTTGAGCCGCGGTCCCACCTTGCCCAATGCCACAAATCCATCCGCCAAATGACAGCCATGGCAACCCAGTTTGGTGAAGATACGCCGTCCCTTGCTCAACAATGGGGCGCCTTCCAGGTCCATCACGTTGTTATGGCAGGCGACACAGTTGGACTGCATTTGATCGCCGCGCAGAATCATCTCATTTATGCCGATGCTCTGGTCCGTTTCATGATGCGACCCATGAGCGTGTTCCGCCGGAGCGGTAGCAGAACCCTGACCCTTATGGCACCAGGTACACCCGGTCTGCTCAACGGGATGCTTCTTTATGTACAGATCGATGTTGGGGTGGGATTTAAGAGGCTGTTCGAAATCCTTATAATAATCGTCCTGGAAGGCGATATGGCAAGTCTGACACCGGTCTACCTTATAAGTAATTTCAGCAAAATTGTTTCGCCCGTAACCGGGAATGACGGTTTGAAGTATTTCCGCCGGTCGCCAAAAGAAAGGGAACGGCTGATAAAAATCCTTTTTACGGATCTCGCCACTCCTGTCGTTGGTGAGTTTTTGCAACTCCTTTTCAAGTTTTACTTGATGCGCCTTTCTCTCTAAAACCTTGTCTTCAGCCTCTTCATAGAGTTTCTGGTATTTTTCAACAACCAAAGTCTGGTCGGCAAGTTCTACCTCGGTATTCTTTATGCGCGCAAGTTCGACGTCGAAATTATGCCCTTCGTGCTGAGCCTTTTTGTAGTAATAATAGTACTCATCCAAACGACTGCCGGTGAACTTCCTTATCTCCGTTTCTTCATCAAACCGGATTTTAGCCAGGCGCGCTTTTTCAACCAGCCCCTGATAATCCTCCTGCCCCGCAAGGCTATTACCGGCCTGCTCCAGCTCAGCAAGCAATGTCTGCTCTTTTTGGCCGATTTCGGCGTTGATTTTCGTCAACTCATCTTCGGCTCGCTGGTATTGAGCCTTGAAATACGTTTCCTGATAGGCTTTAAACCCTCGCCTTCCATATTCGTCATCCCAAAACGACCACAGGGTAACAAACAACAAAGCCCCGGACGTCAGGAAAAACAGCAGACTGAAAGAGAACTTCTCGTCCTCAAAGTACTCCGGTCCGGAATCCTCAGTCTTTAAGTCTTCTTGGGCTTCTTCTTTATTTTCTTGCGCTTCAGCCAATGGAGTATTCCTTAAATTTTATATATTAAACCAAGGAGTTACCCAAACATACTTAATGTTAAACCCTAGCCTTAAAACAATTTTAATCACTATTCCAACCATGATGAGGAACAGGTTGATTTTCAAAAACATGCGCATGAAGCCCACATTTTTTATCGCCTTGCGCTCCAACACAAAATAAGCCGCCGTGCCGATCGCAAAATACCCAATGATCACCGCACCGCCAAAAATCGACGACCAAACATAATCTCGAAAACCAAAGGCATAAGGCAGGTCGACATTGGTCAACGCCACCACCTTATGGGGATCCCAGTATTCCCAGGGCATGAACAGGTTCCAGCCCGGCCCGCGAAGAAAAACGCCCATGATGATCAAGGAGATCCACAAAACCAGAAACCCAAAACTATAAATCCAGATGGCCGCCTTTCGCTCCGTATAAGTATAATACCCGTTGCCCTTGGGATTGACGTCCAGATAGGGTATCAGCATCAACCCCACGATGATCAGCACTGGGGCGATAACCCCGGCGAACCACGGATCGAAATAAACCAGAATATCCTGCAATCCCAGAAAGTACCAGGGAGCTTTGGAAGGATTGGGGGTTTTGGAGGGATTCGCCGCTTCTTCCAAAGGAGCGTCGATGGTGATGGACCAAACGGTCAAAAGCACCATCACAATGATTGCGCAAAGGAATTCCAACCGAACCAGGTAGGGCCAGACATGCAATTTCTCTGGAACCACCTCTACTTTTTTCTTTGCTGGAGCCGCCATTTATCCTATCCCTTTTACAAATTCACAAAGTCATTTAAGAACGAGGTTTTTATAAGGGGCCGGAAATTCCCCCATCCTTGCGAATGCGCCAAAAATGAACGATCATCAAGGCGCCCGCAACCAGGGGAATCAAAATGCAGTGCAGAACGTAAAATCGCAACAATGCCGGCGGACCCACCAGGCTTCCTCCCAGCAAAACCGAGCGCGCGTCGTACCTGGAGGTAACGCCCACAAACTCCGCAAAGGGTCCCTCATGACCGAGAAATGGAGTCCCCCGCGCCATGTTGGTTCCAACGGTAACCGCCCACATGGCCAATTGATCCCAAGGCAAAAGATAACCGGTGAAGCTCAACAACAGCGTGAAGGTTACCAAAAACACGCCAATGACCCAGTTGAATTCTCTCGGCGGCTTGTAGGACCCGGTTAAAAAGACCCGGAGCATGTGAAGCCAAACGGTAATGACCATGGAGTGCGCCGCCCAGCGGTGCATATTCCTCATCAACATCCCAAAGGGGACGTCGTATTGCAGATATTTCATATCGAAATAAGCGTATTCTCCCACCGGACGGTAATAGAACATCAAAACGACGCCGGTCACCACGGTCACCAGAAACATCAGGAAGGTGATCCCGCCCATGCACCAGGTGAATTTGATTCTTAGCGCGTGACGGTGAATTTTTACGGGATGCAAGTGCAACCAGACGTTGCTTACTATCTGCAGGACCCGGTTCCGCGGAGTGTCCGCGTATCCGTGCCGGAACGAGGAGGTCCAAACCTGGGACTCGGTCACGGACTTGGAAATATCGCTAATAATTTTGCCGCTTTTTATGTCGTTCCAGATTTCAGCAAGATTGGGAATTTGGGGTTTGCCAGCCAAAGCTTAAAACCTCCCTATAACAAAACCCATTTATTAAGCCGCCAGTGGGTTTCCAATGTTTAATAAAACGAAATTCGGAGCCGGGAATCGCTTAGACCTTGAGAACGGAATCGGGCTTTCCCCACTCTCCTTTTTCAAAAAGAAATTTTTTGCTCTTGTCTATTTGAATCTGCCCGTCGGCCGCCAGCGTGATTTTCAACCTTTCCAAAGGCCTCGGCGCCGGTCCCTCAAAGTTTATTCCCTGCATAGTGAATCCGCTGCCATGACAGGGGCATTTGTATTTGCTCTCGGATTTCAACCAGAGAGGAGTGCAACCCAGATGGGTGCATCGCGCCAATATGGCGTAAATCCCGTCTTCCTCGCGAATGATCCAGACCCGTTGCTCCTGTTTCCATTTGGAACTCACCTCGCCAACGGTATAATTGCCTGGTTTTCCCGCCTTGAACACCGGGGAAGGCTCGAAAAGTACGCGGGGAAACAGCAAACGGGTAAAGTAAAGCGAGGACAAACCGCAAGTGGCCGCAAAGCTTGCCCATCCGGCGAGGGAGAAAAAATCCCGCCGCGACCACAACGTATCCTTTGCTTCCTCTTTTTTATTTTTTTCCGCCTTCGCGGGCTTTGCTTTGGATGGAGTCTCGTTATCTGCCATAGCGCACCAAAATTCTTAAAAACCAGGCCTTTAAATCAATTCCAAGTCTTAAATCCCGGTTTATTTTCAACCTCAAAGAAGAGAGTTTTTAGCATATTTAAAAATACGAGTCAAGGCAAGATATTTAATCCAATCCCGCCGTTTTAACTGGCTTTGTTCAATTTGCTCCAACAGGCCCGCGCGGCTTTTTTCAATCCCAGAAAAGGACTGGGCCAATTGCAGGTCAACTCTGCAAAATCCTTCACAGAAAATCCTTTTTTAACCGCCAGCGCGGCCAGGTGAAGAGCCTCATGAGCGCCGGGTCCGCACAGATGGACGCCGACGACTTTTTTACTGGATTTATCCCCTACAATTTTCACCCATCCGGCCGTATCCCCTCTTGCCAGCGAATAATCCAGCTTGCTTAAATCGCATTTTCCCTCAGCCGCCTGAAAGCCATGGTGGTGCGCCTCGGCAAAAACGACTCCCACCGAAGCGATGGGCGGCTTTGAATGGAGCAGGTAAGGCGTCTGTTTGGAATCCAGGGGAACTTTTTTCCCCAGAGCGTTTTCGGCGGCAACCCTGCCCTCCTCCTCCGATAAAAGCGGATCGCGTTCCCGGCCTGTGAGGCTTCCAACGGCGTATACCCCTTTTAAAGTCGTTTGCATATGCTCGTTAACCCACACCTCTTTCCGTTCGCCCAGGTCGACTCCGGTTCCTTGAAGCGTTGCGCTGTTGGGCATATTAGCCCGGCACAAAATCATTGCGTCCGTTGAAAACTTGATTCCCGTTTCCAGATTGACGTCTAATAAAGCTCCGGCGTTCTTATAAACGGAACTGATCTTCTTGTTGAGCAATAATTTGATCTTCTGCTTTTTCATTTGCTCTTCCAGAAATAGCCCCAGATCGGGATCGAACCCCGAAAGCAGACGGGAACCTTCGTCGTTCAAAAACACGCGACTTCCCAGTTGGTTCAACAGGGCGGCAAGTTCGATACCGCACCGATTCGCGCCCTGGATCAAAATATTTTCAGGCAACGTTTGAAAGTCAAAAATTTCCTCGCTGGAAAAAACGCATTCCCCGTTGAAAGGGATCAGAGGGTCCTCTTTGGGAACAGACCCCAGAGCCAGTATGGTCTTTGAACTTTTTACCAACCGTTCCCCTTCGGCGCCCTGCACAAGAATTTTTCCGCCGCCAACCAGAGACCCGGTTCCTCTCAGAAAACGGATTTTTCTTTTTTCCAGATTCTGTTCCCACTGCGCGGAAATATTTTTCGCGGCGGATTTGACCGTTTGAAAAAAATCCGCTACGCCCGGAAGCTCGGCGCCAGCTCCCGACTCCCTAAGCGCGTCCAACTGCATCAGCGCGGTTTTAATGGAATACAGGCCACGATGCAGACATTGGCCGCCCAGTTCCGCCCGCTCCACCAGGCAGGTCTTGGCGCCCAGCTCCACGGCCCGCAATGCGGCGGAAATCCCCGCCACGCCGCCGCCTATAACGACAATATCCGCCGACTCAATCTCGCTCATTTCAAACTCTGATTGTTTGTTGTTTACTGAAAATATTTACAAAATTCCAAAGACGGCGACCAGCATCAA
>JAJDBD010000173.1 GCA_029261575.1 Nitrospinaceae bacterium
GGTTACGTAAACTAATTTCTGTAAAAAGGGTGGCAAGAAGGGCCGCCATTTGCTTCGATAAAAAAGTAAACGCGAATTTATTTTTTTAAAGGAGACAAACGATGGCCCAAAAACAGAATGACAAGATATTGGAATTGGCGCAAGAGGTTTTTCAGAGCCGCGACGGATTGAAGGATCTCCTGGAGTTGTTGCTGAATCAGGTGATGGGTGAAGAGGTGACGGCTCACGTGGGAGCCAAACCCCATGAGCGGAAGCCCGCAGGGCGTCGGGGTTATCGGAACGGGACCAAGCCCCGGACCTTAAAAACCCGCGTGGGCGAGTTGAATCTCTCGGTTCCCCAGACGCGTGATTGCGAGCCCTACCATCCGTCGATGTTTGCCAAATGGCAACGGAGCGAGCGGGCGCTTTTGGTGGCCTGCGCGGAGATGTATTTTCAGGGAGTTTCGACGCGGCGCGTCCAGGAGGTTTTGGAGGAGATGTGCGGGACGGGTATTTCGTCGATGACGGTGAGCCGCGTGGCCTCGGAGTTGGACGAGAAACTCTCAACCTTTCGCGACCGGCGTTTGTCCGGCCATGTGTATCCCTACCTGATGATCGACGCTCGCTATGAGAAGGTCCGGGTGGACGGGCATGTGGTGAGCCAGGCGGTCTTGGTGGTTGTGGGCTTCAATGAATCGGGCCGCCGCGAGATTTTGGATTGGCGTGTCGGCGACAGCGAATCCGAGGAGACTTGGGGCGAATTATTCCGGGATCTGAAGGATCGAGGCCTTCAAGGAATTCAGCTGATCGTCAGCGACGCGCATCAAGGGATCATCTCGGCGATGAAGCGGCATTTTCAGGGAGTGGCGTGGCAACGTTGCCGGGTGCATTTCAAACGCGAGATGGCCAAGAAAGTTTCCTGGAAAGCGGTTAAAGGGTTGATGGCCGATTTGAAGGGAGTCTTTTTTCCTGGCGAACGTAGAGAATGCCTTTTGCGTGGCGAAGAGATGGCTGCCAAATGGGACAAGCATTATCCCAGGGTATCGAAGATGTTCCGCGAGGGTCTGGAGGATTGCCTGACGGTATTGGATTTTCCAGAACATCATCGGCGCAGACTGAACTCGACCAATATGCTGGAACGGTTGATGGAGGAGATCAAGCGGCGGAGCGGTGTGGTTGGCGTGTTTCCCAACCGGGCCTCTTGCGACCGCCTGGTCGGGGCTGTTCTCATCGAAACCGACGAAAAATGGCAGGTGGAGAGACGGCCTTACTTCAACATGGAACATCTTGAGGGCCGGAAAAATCGGGTCACCGAGACTCCAAAAACAAGGAGGAAAAAGGCCGCATAGTCTGTATCTTCAGTCGCCCTACGGACTCCTTACGATTCAGACTATCAAACATCGAAGCAAACAATTTACAGAAATTAAGTTGCACTACTCATTTAATGACTTTACCTTATTTCTTTGGCCTCCAGTTTCTCGCTAGTTCCTGGGCTTTTTCTATTTGGCTTGGGGTCATCTTTTTTTCGAGGCTATCTTTGTTCTCGATCGCCTCTTTATTTTCCTGAAGCGCCGCAAGATTGAACCACATATACGAATACACATAATCCTGTGGAACGCCTTGTCCTTCCTTGTACATCCAACCCAGTTTGCCTTGCGCCCAAGAATCCCCCTGCTCCGCTGAAAGCTTGTACCACTTTACCGCTTCTTTATAATCCTGGGGAACGCCTCGTCCTTTGGCGTACATAAAACCCAAGTTGGATTGCGCATTAGAATTCCCTTGGTCTGCAGAGAGTTTGTACCACTTTACCGCTTCTTTAAAATCCTGTGGGACGCCTCGTCCTTCCTTGTACATCCAACCCAGTTTGCCTTGCGCCCAAGAATCCCCCTGTTCTGACGAAAGCTTGTACCACTTTACCGCTTCTTTATAATCCCGGGGAACGCCTTGTCCTTCCTTGTACATCCAACCCAGTTTGCCTTGCGCCCAAGAATCCCCCTGCTCTGCCGAAAGCCGGTACCACTTTACCGCTTCTTTAAAATCCTGTGGAACGCCTCGTCCTTTGGCGTACAACACACCCAGGTTGTTTTGTGCATTAGGATTCCCTTGTTCCGCGGAGAGCCGGTACCACTTAATTGCTTCTTTATAATCCTGAGTAACGCCTTGTCCTTCGTCGTACATTACGCCCAAGTTGTTTTGCGCCTTAGAATACCCTTGTTCTGCTGAGAGTTGGTACCATTTTGCCGCTTCTTTAAAATCCTGTGGAACGCCTCCTTGTCCATCGTCGTACTTCAAACCCAAGCTGTATTGCGCTTTAGAATGTCCTTGTTCCGCGGAGAGCCGGTACCACTTTACCGCTTCTTTAAAATCCTGTGGAACGCCTCGTCCTTTGGCGTACAACACACCCAGGTTGTTTTGTGCAACGGAATACCCTTGTTCCGCGGAGAGCCGGTACCACTTTACCGCTTCTTTATAATTCTGTGGAACGCCTTGTCCTTTGCCGTACATCGCGCCCAAGTTGTTTTGCGCCAAAGAAAACCCTTGTTCCGCGGAGAGCCGGTACCACTTTACCGCTTCTTTATAATTCTGTGGAACGCCTTGTCCTTTTTCGTACTTAGAACCCAGGCTTTGTTGCGCCAGAGCATTCCCTTGTTCTACGGAGAGCCGGTACCACTTTACCGCTTCTTTATAATCCTGTGGAACGCCTTGTCCTTTGGCGTACATCGCACCCAAGTTGTTTTGTGCGCTTGAATATCCTTGTTCTGCGGAGAGCCGGTACCACTTTACCGCTTCTTTATAATCCTGTGGAACGCCTCGTCCTCTGGCGTACATCCAACCCAGGCTGGTTTGCGCTTTAGAGTCACCTAACTTGGCAAACGGTAATAACAATTTGTAGGCAGACTCGTAATCCCCCTTATCGTAAACATCCAAAGCATCCTGATAATCATCGGCAATTGCGATGGCAGGAACACTCACAAAGAGGAAAATAATTAATATGAGTTTGAGTGATTTCATTTTATTGTCCCGAGAAAGTTAATCTACATTTGGCCCTCGTATTCCCATTAATTCACTCAATTAATATATGTCCCTTGCATCTGTCGGCAACGTCAAAAATAAAGGCAAAGTTATTTTTTAATCTCACCCAGCCCTCTTTAGCCGTTTCAACTGCCTCCAGGTGCTTGCCTAGCGGCGAGCGCGTTGAACAGGCGTTGCTGGCTGGGGTTGGCCACGAGGTATTCGGGGTGCCACTGCACGCCGATGAAGTACGGCAAGTCGGAGTTTTCTATTCCCTGCACGATACCGTGGTCGTCTTTCGCCACCACGCGCAGTCCCTCTCCCAGTTTGTCGATGGA
Organism: Nitrospinaceae bacterium; assembly: GCA_029261575.1. Taxonomy (GTDB): domain Bacteria; phylum Nitrospinota; class Nitrospinia; order Nitrospinales; family JACRGP01; genus JAJDBB01. The sequence continues at coordinate 3,330 of JAJDBD010000173.1, forward strand.
TTGATGGTGCAGACAGTTGACCCGGTATTGATGATGGCCGAGGACTTTGCCCAGCGCGCTGTCCGTTTCGATATGCACAAGCCTGCGCGGCAATACGGTGCGCATTTTCGGAAGGTCGTCAAAAACTTCGTGCACGTCTTCGTGCAAGGTTCCTCCCAGGTGGATGTTCATCATCTGCGCGCCGCGGCAGATTCCCAGCACGGGCAGGCCCTTGTCCAGCGCGTGGTCCAGCATCTCCTGTTCCACCCGGTCGCGTTTCGGGTCGATGCGCACGTTCAACTCCACCTCGCCGTCGTACAGCCGCGCGTCGACGTCGTCGCCGCCGCCGATGATGAATCCGTCGAGTTCCACCTGCAGGGGCAGGGAATGACGCGAGGTGATGCGCACGGGTTCGCCGCCGGCGCGCCACACGGCGAGGGCGTTGAACGCCCAGGAGGTTGCGCTTCGGCGTATGGACGTGGTCACGCCGATGCGCGGTCGGCGTTTCATTGCGCCAGCCATTTGCGCACTTGCGCGGGCCAGTTGCGCGGAAACCATTTCTGCGAATTCTTAATGTAGGCCCGGCTCATTTTGTCCAGCTTCGCGGGATCGTTCGCCAACCGCTCCACCTCGACCCACAGGTTCCATTCGCGGGCGACGCTCCAGCCGGGATCGTTCAACCGGCAGTCCGGCAGACGGTAATGAAAGGTGGGCCGCGCCGAGGTCAGGTTGTCGTCCGGCAGGGAGTACTTCACGCGGTCGGCGTCCAGCCACGTGAACAACGGCAAAAAATCCAGCTCGCGGTTGCGGGTGGGATTGTCCAGCAGGTAATCGTCGATCAATTGCGATAAATCCGGCTGATAGGAAGGGTGCAGGACCTTCATCGCGTAGGACATGGGAAAGGCGTCGATGTAGGGACTCAGCCTGCGCAGTACGTCGACTCGCGATTCCTCGCGCAACCATTCGGACAGCAGTAAATAAGCGCGCAGATATTTCAAAAGGGTTTCGCAGTCCTCCGCCGGGACTTCCGGGTTGATGTGCAGGCCGAAGGCGTAAACGGGCGATTCGTCCGTCCCCTTGGCGCCCAGCGCTTGCAGTCCTGCGATCAAAGGGGTCAGTTCGTCCAGGCGGTCGAACGGGATGGGCGGGGTGACGATTTCATACGGAACCACGTTTTTGCTAAGGTCGCCGATCAGGGTATGCACGTATTCCTTGACCGCGACTTCCAGCATGTCCTCGATGTCGTCCATGTCCTTCCAGGCGCCGGGATTGTCCGGGTGCGCGTATTGCGTGTCCAACTCCACCGTGAATTTTCCTAGCGTGGAGCCGGTGATTTGATAGCGGTGCGGGTTGATTTTTTCCAGCGTTCCCTGGAAGAGGCGATGGACCAGGCTTGCTACGGGGCGGACGTCCTCGGCGGCGAATTCAATTTCGAATCCGGCGCGGCGGTCCAGGCGGGCGCCTGGCCAGCGTGACGCTGGACCCGGCGTTTTGAAATGAGGACTATCCGTATCCATCGTCGTCGGAGCGTTTTTTTTCAAAATGATTTGCGACGATCAGGATCACTTTAAACATTCCCAGCGCGACGAACACTCCGAGGATCAACTGGAGAAGCGGCGGGAGTTTTTGGACAAAACCCTCGACGAATTGAATAATCGTTTCCATAAAACCGTATCGAATGGGGTCCATA
>JAJDBD010000174.1 GCA_029261575.1 Nitrospinaceae bacterium
GCCGACCTGTCCTATCAGTTCAACTGGGGGGAGGGCTACGCCGAGCGGCCCATTCTTGAATACCTCGTCCTGTACTTCGCCCTATTCGCCTTGCAGGCGGGCGGGATTTTTCTGCTGATCAAAAAGCGCCTGGCGGACAAGGGGACGCTGGTCGTTGTCGTCGCTTTCGGACTTCTGTTTCGCGCGCTCATCCTGCCGTCGCAACAGATTCAGGAGGACGACGTCTACCGTTACCTGTGGGACGGCAAAACGTTCGCGCACGGGATCAATCCCTTCGAGTACGCGCCGGAGGAAGCGACGCAATTTAAATTTCTGCAGATCCGCGATCCGGACGAGTTGCGGCTCATGTACGACGAGCGCCAGATCCGCGAATTGCAAACCCTCCACGACCTGAAATTTGCGACGCCCGACTCCTACGTTTTCATGGGGCGAATCAACCATCCGGACGTGCCGACGATTTACCCGCCGCTGGCGCAATACGTTTTCCGCGCCGTGGCGACGGTCCGGGCGGACAGTATCCTCGCCCTGCGCCTGGGATTTTTGTTGTTCGACCTGACGGCCCTGGTTTTTATTTATCTGACGCTCACGCGCCTGGGGAAGAATCCCAACCTGTGCATGATTTATTTTTGGTCGCCGCTGGTCGTTAAAGAAACGTTTAACTCGACGCATCTCGATATCATCGGGATCGCTTTTTTGTGCGCTTCGGTATTTTTCCTGGTCGCCCGACGTTTTAGCTGGGCGACGTTTTTTCTCGCGCTGAGCGTGCTGGGGAAAATTTATCCGGTCGTCCTCCTGCCGCTGTACCTCAAGCAAATGGCGCGGGCGGGCGAGGGGCAGGGAGGGCAATGGAAACAGCCCGCCAGCGCCGCGTTGTTGTTTACCGCGACGGTGGCCGCAGGCTACGCGCCGTTTCTGGGGATCGGTCTCAAGGCTTTCGAGGGACTGCGCGTGTATTCGATTTACTGGCAGAACAACGACAGCCTGTTTGCTCTGCTGGTGTACCTGTTCGAGGCGCTGGGATTCCGCTCCGAGGACGCGGTGTTGTTTTCCTACGACCTGCCGTCCCTGCTGGCGAAGATTGCCGTTGCGCTGGCGCTGGGCGGCGCCCTGCTTTATCTATTGACGCGGCGGGAGGAAGAGAGCGAGCCTATCGATCGCGTACGACCGGTGTTCATCATGATGGCGTTGGTGTTTTTGTTGAGTCCGGTGCAGAACCCCTGGTATTTGTGTTGGACCGTGCCGTTCCTTTGTTTTTTCCCGCGCGGGCCGTGGATAGCGCTGACGGGGTTGGTGGGAATGTATTACCTGGATTTTTATTTCGACTATCAGGAAATGGGCGAGTTTGTGCCCTGGCTTCCATGGATGGAGTATTTGCCTTTTTACCTGTGGCTCGGCTGGGAGTTTTGGCGGAGAAAAAAACAAGACGCAGGTTGAAATCCCCGGCGACGAGCGCCGCCTCTTCGTTCTGGAGTTTACCGTAAGTCTGGAGGATCGCGCCGCTTCACCAGAAGTCCTGCGGGAAAGCGCGCGATCAGGGGATGTAGTTTCAGGAAGAACAAGGGGACGGTTTAACTATACTCAGCGACCAGCCAGACATGAAACCAGGCAAGAGCTACACGGTTTTTAATCTAAATCTTCTTCTTTCAATCCCGCAGATTTAATCAAATGGAGCGTCAAACCTTTTTTCAGGGCTTTGGCGCCGTGAACCGGTACGGTGAGTCTTACTTTGGAACCTTCTTTCCCATAAATATGATGACTCCCGTTGATACGAAGAAGTTGCCAGCCGAACCGTTCGAGAATGCGGCATAATTCTTTACCCGAGAGGGTCTTCACACGCTTATTTCAATAACGCGGTCTTTGTCGGATTTTTGGATGGAATCGACGTCGATGGAGAGACAGCCTTCGACGGCTTCGTGGAGGTTTTTAAGAAGGTCGTCAAAATTGTCCCCCTGCGTGGCGCAACCGGGAATCGCCGGAACCTCCGCCCAAAACCCGCCTTCTTCCGCTTCGTGAACAATCGCCTTGAGTTTCATGTGGTCTCCGTTTTTTTATAAAGAATATAACGTTGTACGCAACTTTTCCATCCCTAACCTTTCCATAGCATAATAGCAATTCCAAATTATCCAATAAAAGAGGAAACTAATTTTACAGCCGTCTCAATCATAGCTCTTGTGAACAAAAAGAATTAGTGGAGCGATTATGAGCCATAATTTACTTTCTGTGCCGAAAAACGCTGCTGAAAAAATCCTAAAAACGGGCGGTGTAATTGCGTGTCCACTTTTATCAACAAATAAGTTTATAAAATTTGGCAAAGATCGAGGCCTTTCCATTAATCGGGAACGTCTGTTTCGACTGGAACTTCTGGGTTTGTTCAAGCCTATATTCAGGGTAAAAACTCCTGAAAAATATACTTCGCCGCTGGAAATTCCCCTGAAAAAAGGTGAGCGCTGGTTTAAGAATGGCTGGGCATGGAATACAACCGGTTTGAAATCAGATTATGAAATACCAAATAAAAATGATCAAGAACATGAGGCATACTATTCAACATTTCAGGTTTTCCACTTGAATATAGTTTTGTCCTCTATGACCCTCACAATAAATTTAGATACATTTCTTGATCAAATCATAGATTGGAAAAGCAATGGCGAAAAATGGATGAAATATGCAAAAGCGACTTTAGAAAACTTGGTATCACATGAGCAAGGAAGGGCTATGGCTTTATTGTGTCAATTCATCTCAGATCGCTATTACCCTGCAACTCAAGGAGATCAAAGGATAATTACAGTTCCTCTAAGCAGAAACTCTTCAGATAAATGGATGAGAATTTGTATCTCAAATTGGGATTGGGTCAACTATGCAAAAAACTGGAAACCTAGAAATACCGAAAGACTGTTTAAACTAACTCCTGAAAAATTAGAGCAGACCTACAACGGTCTGGCGATATCTCAATCTCATTGCGATCCAATGGGAAAATGGTATCAACTTACCCAATTCATTCCTGCCCGTAAACGTTTGGAATTAAAAGGCGATGCTCTATATGCAGAAACACTTCGTTCTGCTGCACACATGCTTCGGATGCTCTACCAGGATTTGTACAAACGTGAATTACCTCATCCCAATGAAGTTACCGGTGAAATAATAAAACATATTCCTGAGCAGGATGTGAGAAATGATGCGCGTCGATATTTAGAGTTTGTAGTTAATCGCTACAACCTAAATCCACAGCCAAAACTCACTCTTTTTGTCGAAGGTCAAAGTGAAGTGATCGCTATCTCAATGATCTTCGATGAATATTTTGGCGTCCATCCGGGGAAACTTAGTATTGAGATTATTGATTTAGGCGGAGTCGATACTGCTACAGGAAATAAAAAAGATGACCATTTTCAGGCCATTCTCAGGCTTGTAGATTATTTACACCACCATCAAACTTTGACTTTTCTAATTCTCGATAATGAGGGTCACGCTAAGAAGTTAAAAAATCGGGCAAAAAAAGCAAAATCCAAACACCACAATAAACGTTACATAACGCGGCCAGAATACATCAAAATATGGCGGGATTGTTTTGAGATGGATAACTTCTCAAGCACTGAAATCTCGGTTGCTTTAAATACACTTGCATTAGGACATGGGAAGTTTTCAAAGTCTGACGTGATTTCCTGTAAAAAACCGGATAATTCGGGAGTGGATCTTTCAAAGCTCTATAGACAAAAAACCGGTTTCGACCTGAATAAAGTGAAGTTAAGTAGCATTTTGACTACCGCTATGCTTACAGAAAAAAAGGGTAAAAAATTAGCACATCGACCAATCATTCAAATATTGGAACGTGTTGCAAAACTGGCAACTCGTAATCCTCTTCCTACGATGCAAAATGTTTGGGAAACAAATCAGTCTTCAAAATTTCTTGCTAAAAAACGGTGATGTTATTCTAAAATTGATGGTGGATTCAACCCGTAAGCGCAACAGTTAGTAAAGTTTTCTTTTTGAAGAATAGCTCATAGGGCGTTTTGAATCCCAGCGATTTTCTGGGCCGGTGATTGAGTCGTTCCATGATGATTTTGAGTTCTTCGTCCGCGGCGTTGTCCAGGCGTTTTGACTTCGGCAGATATTGGCGGATGAGTCCGTTGGTGTTTTCGTTCAGTCCCCGTTCCCAGGACGCATAGGGATGAGCGAAGTATATTTTGGCGGAAAGCGTTTTTGCCATTTTCCGATGCTCGG
>JAJDBD010000175.1 GCA_029261575.1 Nitrospinaceae bacterium
CAGGCGGTAACCCATGGCGTGCATGATGGCGTTGATATTTTCCAGTCGCGGGTTGCCTTGCGGAGACAGGGCCTTTTGCAAGCCTTTCCGCGTCATGCCAGTCTCTTCAGCAATCATCGAAATCCCTTTCACGCGGGCAAGAATACGTAAAGATGAAAGTAACGCCCCGTTATCGCTATCTTTGGCATACTCGTCAAAAATGATCTCAAGGTAATCGTCTATTTCCTCTGGATGCTTACGGAAATAATCTTCTTCATATTCGTCAAAGTTTTGCAATTTACGCATGGCTTCTTATACCGTCTCCAAAGTTGTACTTACGAGTTGAATCCAAGCAATCCAATTTGCGAACGGCTTATTGCCGTTAGCATCTTCATACAATTTGATCTCTTTCGGTTTCGCTTCTCTGGCCACGACCTACCTCATGCTCTTTTATACAATAGCATACTATAGTTCGCAATCTTCTCGTTGACAAATATTTTTTTAAAATTTTTCCATAAAGCGTTATTGCAAAAATAGTCCCTGATTTACAGAGTCTATATTATGGCGCCCTCTTGAAAAGTAGAAATTACACTTAACCTTGAATTCTCCCGGCTTACCGCCCTTGTTCTGTTTTGACAATCCCTGGGACATATGGTAAAAGGTTTCGCCTTTAACCCAAAAACAATTCAATTCGATCCCAATTAAAAGCCCATGAATATTCATGAATACCAGGGCAAACAATTGTTTGCCAAATACAACGTTCCCGTTCCCAATGGGATTTTGGTGGACAAGCCGGCGGACGCGGCGAAAGCGGCGCGCAAGCTTGGAACCAAGGTCACGGTGGTCAAGGCCCAAATCCATGCGGGAGGCCGGGGACTGGGCGGCGGCGTCAAACTCGCCAAAAGCCCGGAAGAGGCGGAAAAATACGCCAAACAAATCATCGGCATGACTCTAGTGACCCACCAGACGGGACCGGAAGGCCGCCTGGTTAAAAAGGTATTAGTCGAAGAGGGTATGGATATTGTCCGCGAGCTGTACCTCAGCATCCTGGTCGACCGGCAAACCAGCCAGATCATTATCATGGCCAGCGAAGCGGGCGGCATGGAAATCGAAGAGGTCGCCGCCAAAAACCCGGAAAAAATTTTTAGCGAACAGGTGGACCCGGTCATCGGCGTTCAACCATTTCTGGCGAGAAAAATCGCCTTCGCCCTCAACCTCAAAGGCGAGGCGCTTAAAAAGGCGATTCCCTTTATCATGAATCTGTACGATTGTTTTGTGAAGGAAGACTTGGCGCAATTGGAGATCAACCCCCTGATCGAAACCGGGGACGGTCGCCTGCTGGCGCTGGACGCCAAGGTGGGACTCGATCCCAACGCCCTGTATCGCCACAAGGACAATGCGGCGTTCCGCGACCTGGACGAGGAAGATCCTTTGGAAGTGGAAGCCACCGATCATCATTTGAACTACGTCAAGCTCGACGGCAATATCGGTTGCATGGTCAACGGTGCGGGGCTTGCCATGGCGACGATGGACATCATCAAACATTCCGGCGGAGAGCCGGCCAACTTTCTGGACGTCGGCGGCGGAGCCGACGAGGAAATGATCGAGAACGCGTTTCGCATTCTCATGTCGGACAAAAACGTCAAAGCGGTTTTTATTAATATATTTGGCGGCATTTTACGTTGCGACATTCTGTCGCGCGGCGTGGTTGCGGCCGCAAAAAAACTCAAATGCAAACTCCCTATCGTCGTCCGCATGGAAGGCACCAATATGGAGGAAGGCCATCGCTTACTTGAGGAGTCCGGACTGGGCTTCATAATCGGAAACGGCATCAAGGACGCCGCGAGAAAGGCGGTCAAGTCAATCCAATGAGTATTCTAGTCGATGAAAATACGCGCCTGCTGGTGCAGGGAATTACGGGCCGGGAGGGAACGTTCCACACCGAACAGGCCCAGAAATATGGAACCAACGTCGTCGCAGGGGTGACGCCGGGAAAAGGCGGACAAAAAGCCTGCGGCGTCCCGGTTTTTAATTCGGTCAGCGACGCGGTGAAAAAAACCAAAGCCAACGCCAGCGTCATATTCGTTCCGCCCCCCTTCGCGGCGGACGCTATTCTGGAATCCGCCGACGCCGGAGTCGATCTCATCATTTGTATTACCGAGGGGATTCCAACCACGGACATGGTCGACGTTTATAAATATTTAAAAGGAACCTCGTCGCGTCTGGTCGGACCCAATTGCCCCGGAGTCATTTCCCCCGGCAAATGTAAAATCGGAATCATGCCGGCCCACATTCACAAAAAGGGCAATATCGGCATCATTTCGCGGAGCGGCACCCTCACCTACGAAACGGTGTCGCAATTGACGGCTCTGGGCATCGGACAATCCACCTGTGTTGGAATCGGCGGCGACCCGGTCATCGGCACGCGGTTCATCGACGTCCTGGAACTTTTCGAGAAAGATCGCGGGACCAAGGCCATCTGCATGATCGGCGAAATCGGCGGAAGCGCGGAAGAGGAAGCCGCTTTCTACATCAAAAAGCATGTCAAAAAACCCGTGGTCGGGTTTATCGCCGGGCAAACGGCGCCTCCGGGCAGGCGCATGGGCCATGCGGGGGCGATCATTTCCGGCGGTCAGGGAACGGCGGAAGAAAAAATGAAGGTGATGAAACAGTGCGGCATCAAGGTGGTCAAGAGTCCGGGAGACATCGGTGCCACCCTGGCGAAATGCATCAAATAATATAAAGAATAAATTACAAGTAAAAACAATTACTTAGAAAACAAACTTTAAAGTAATTCAGTAAGCTATTTGGCCTGATAAAAATAACTCCTGTTGTTTTCATCAGGCCAAAATTCCTGATCGGGGAGCCTGGATCACTTGCCGGTGTCGACCATCATTTGAAGCAATAAAGATTCATACTCCAGAAGGTCGAACTGCCCCCCCTGCCGAACGCCGCGAAAATACAAATCCCCGTAAGTACCCATTACCGCGTGCAGGGCTTCATGCTCGTCCGCTCCGTTCTCCTTTAGCCTCTTTAAAGTTTCGGCGACGAAAACAGGGTTATCATTGCGCAACTGCCCGGCAACGATTCCATGCAATACCACGTGGACGAAGGGGTTCACCAACTGCCCTTCAATCGGTTGCGCGATCAGGGCAACGTCGCCCTGGGGCCAGAGAAAGTCGAATTCCGGGTGCAAATCGAGAACCTTTGCAACCTCCAGTTCGATTCCCTCAAGTTCTTTACCCTGCGTCCGGGCTTCGGCCACGTAAAAAATTCTTTCCTGGGTTTCTTTATCAAAAGCGAACAATAGCCAATCTCCTACATCGTCTCAGGTTTGATTACTGCCTCCAGGCGCTTGCCTGGCCGGGCAACGGAAACATCCTTTATCAGGCGCCTCAATGCCTGTTAGATAAAAAAGCGCCTCAAGGGGTTTCAGAGAAATGCGTTCTTCGTTTCCCCTCGGCTCCGCCGTACACCATGAACACCCTCTTGCCCTGGCGCACATGGTACTTCGCCCAGGCGGGGGATTTGCCGTCGTAGTGCGCGTCAGGGTCTTCTCCTTCTGCCTTGAGAAAGTCCGGATAATCCAATCCCGCGTCCATCACGTCCACCATGAGCGCGTCGGTGGTGAACCCTTCTCCGGTGAGAGATATCTTGATTAAAAACTCCTGGATTTTTGCCGGGTCGTTCAACTGAATAGCGTCCATGCGCTCCTCGATATTTTGAAATTTTAAAAATCTTTGGGTGAAAAAAAACTTTAATCGCCCCGCCTGACCATTAGAAGTTTGCAAGCCGACGGGCAAATGATATCATAGGCTTCATGTTGCAAACCAATACCAAAGTCATTTGTGCAAGGAAAAAACATGCTAATCGAAAAGAACCTGATATTAACCCGCGCCGAACCGAACGGCAACGGCGGCGTTCAATTTTTGTACAAAGTCGCCAATTACGGCGTCTCAGCCATCAGCCGCCCCCAGGAAGAGATTTCCCAAATAAACTGGGAGCTTGAGGTTCTTAAATTCTCCGACGGCGAGACGATAAAGTACGAAATCTGCCATAACACCGATTTGGCGGACAAAACCCTGGTGTTTTACAACGACAAATCCGCAAACGAGTTTCTGGAAAAAGCTTTCGGCTATTTTGAGGAGCTGGGTTCGTTGGAAAGCATGATGGACAAATGATTTTTTCCTGCTTTTCCGGGAAACAATTCAACCTGGGACTGTAACTTTAAGGACAAAATCTGTTTTTAAATTCGTTTTTAAAACCGCCCAGGCCCAGGTTATCGTCTTATTTTTAGGGTTGTGGAGATAAAAAATTATTTTTTAACCCCTTGACCGGGGCAATTTGAAAAAAAATCGGCAAAATTACCTTTAAATTGCAATTAACCCGTTGAAAAAAATTGTAAAAATCGTTTGTTTATGGTAACTTCACCGGGCTTGTTTTATCTATATATTATGGATAGAGGGAACCGATCCCTCGTCCTTAAGAATAATAAACCAATTATTTATACATAAATATTTAAAGATAAGGAGTCGCGTTATGTCCACCCAGACAGCTAGCAAAGTACCTGAAGGGAAACCGGCGGATTGGGTTCCAGCGGGAGACAAACAGGAAGTTGTCGATCCGGAATGGTTGATGCACGAAGCCCCACGCACCACCGAGTTTATTACCGGGAGCGAGGCGGCGCGGGAAGCCATTCGGCGGTGCAACGTGGACGTGGCCATCTCTTATCCCATCACCCCGCAAAGCGAAACCATGCAACAGGCGGGATACCTTTACGACGAAGGCTATATAAAAGAATATTACCGGGCGGAAGAAGAAATTGGCACCATGTCCGCCATCTCAGGCGCATCCAGAGCGGGCGTGCGGTCCTTGACTGCCACCTCCGGCCCCGGGCTGATGCGGGGAATGGAAGCCATCTCCTCCTGGCCGGGAGCGCGGACCCCTATTGTGCTTTTAAACATGTGCCGGGTCATCAACACTCCGCTGGCCATCCAGCCCGACAACATTGAAATTTCATTTCTTCTGAATACCGGAATCCTGCATGCCCACGGCGAAAACCAGCAGGATTTTTACGATTACACCTTGGCCGCCTTCATGGTGAGTGAAGAGGTCGACGTGACCTTACCTGCAGTTGTTTCCGTGGACGGCTTTTTTGTCACCCACGCCCGCGGCCATGTCAGCATGCAGGACGCGAAATACAAATTGCCCCCGCGAGACGGCTGGAGGTCTGCCGTTCCCGCAATGGACAACGAAAATCCTCCCGCGAGAATCTCGCGCGACGCTCCCATCCAGAAAAGTAACTTCATCAGTTACCACATGCACGCCAGTTGGCAGCAGGAAGTGTTTGCCGCCGTTAAGCGTTCGGCAAAATACTGGAGAAAGTATCTGGGAGATCTCATCGAAGTCGTTAATCCCAACGCAAAAGAAATGATCATCGCTTCCGGCGCCGCAGTGTCCCAGGCGCGCGAATGCGTCCGGCAATCCGAGGAAAAAGGCATTGAGGTGGGATTGATTAAGGTCAAAACCATTCGGCCTTTCCCGGAAGAGGAAATCCTCAACGCCGTCCAGAACGCCGAACGGATTTATATTCCGGAATTCAACCAGGCCGGCTGGTTGCACAAAGAAGTTTGCTCCACGCTTTATGGAAAGTGCAAGGCGAATATCATCGCCGGTCCGCGCGTTTACGGCGGCATGACGATGCCGACCGAGCTTCTGCTCGATTGGATGGCAGAGGGACGCAAGGCGAGTCCGAGTTACACATTCTGATCAAACGCGGTGAAAGTAATTTTAGCCGCGTGATTTTTAAATAAGAGGTTTTCTTTAAGTTTTTTAATCATTACTTTCTAACTTTACTAATTAAATTCATAACATATATTTCGAGAGGTTACTCAAATGTCATTAGCTAATCTAACCCCGTCTCCGGGCTTTGAAAAGTGGCTTCCTATCGAGTACAGAGATCTGGTGGAAAACGGTCCTTACTTTAGAGACAAAAAGCCAAAAGTGTCCGACATGGGCAAATTCAAGGAAATAGTGGAAGAGCATCCCATGTGCGCCGGTTGCGCCATGACTCTCTTCATTCGTTTGGTCTTCATCGGACTGCCCAGTCCCGAACACACCGTCATCGTTGGCACCGCCGGTTGCGGTCGCCTGGCCATCAGCCAAGGTTCCATTCCTTTCATTTATGGAAACTACGGCGACACCAACGCCACGGCTTCCGGTCTGAAACGGGGACTGGACGTGCGTTTCCCAAATCAGTTTAAAGACGTCCTGGTCATGGCCGGCGACGGAGGCCTGATCGACATCGGCTTCCAGCATCTGATGCATGGCTGGTTCCGGCAGGAGAAATTCACCACCATTTTGCTGGACAACGAGGTTTATGGAAACACCGGCGGACAGGAAAGCGGCATGACGCGCCAGGGCCAGATTTTGAAAATGGCTCCCCGCGGCAAAAAGACCGGTAAAATCGACGCCATGGGGCTGGCTAAAGTTTCGGAAGTCGATTACATCGCTCGAATCGCTCCGACCAATCCGGCTCGCGTTGCCCGCACGGTTCGCCGCGCGGTACTGGTAGCCAGAGAAATAGGCTCCTCCTATATCCAGGCTTACACTTCCTGCAATATCGAATACGCGATTCCCACTCCCGACGTTATGCAAGACGCGTTTGACGTCGAAAAAGATCGTTACGGTTTCGAGGAAATCATTTCGGATCGCGCGAAAGAATTTCTTGCGGAAGTTGAGAAAAAAGAAAAGAAAGATAAAAAATAATCCGGAGGAGTTAAACTGATGTCAAAAGATATTAAACGCTACAACGTTCGAATGGCGGGATTGGGCGGTCAGGGAGTTGTTACGGCCTCTCACATCCTCAGTAACGGGGTGATCATCGACAAGGGAGAAAGCTCTCTGGTTCCTTTCTTCGGTTCCGAAAAACGGAACGCCCCGGTTGAAAGTTATGTGCGTATCTCCAATTTGCCGATCTATGAAATCGGCGAGATCATCTATCCCAACGTGTTGATGATTTTTAGCGAACAGGTCATCACGCTTGGTAAATCCTACACCAATCCTTTCTATACGGGACTCAAGCAAGGTGGGATCATTTTGATCAACAGCAACTCACCGATTCCATTTTCCCGCGACGAGTTGAGGGAAATGGAAGAATTGGAGGCCAAGCTCCATTACATCCCGGCCACCGTTCTTGCCAACGAGATCGCCAAAACCGAACTGGCCACCAACATGGCTATGTGCGGCGCCATTGCGGCGATCTTTGGAATGCCGTCTATGGAATCTCTCGAAGCGTCGGTCAAGGATCGCTTTATCGGCAAGGGCATCGTCGTTTCCGGCGGCACCGCCGCCCTGGACAGCGTTATTGAAAGAAAGTTCGCCAAAAAAGCGAAGCTTCTGGAAGCCAATATGAACACCATCAAGGCTTCTTATCAATACGCCATTGTACAGGGATGGGGCCATCCGGACGCTGTACCCTGCGAAGACGCTCCCACATTGACCGAGGAGATCGCGGCGAAATACGGACTGGTTCTGGGAGCAATCTAAATCATTATTTTGGAGAAATCATGTACTACATTGCAGACGTTGATAAGGAAATTTGCGCATCATCCAATTGCCACCTGTGCACCACCTACTGTCCGGAGGCAAACTGTATCAATTATAGCGAGGCGGACAAGTCGGCTTATGTTTCCGTAGACCGTTGCAAGTCCTGCGAAATTTGCGTTTATATATGCAGGGATATCGCAAAGAAAAACGCCATTTCCATGAAATGGATTAACGACCTCAACGAGAAATTCGTTTTTAAACATTCGGGACTCGTTATCAGGTAATTTGTACTTTCAAAAAGAGGTATTTGGGTCTCAGCGCCTGGATACCTCTTTTTTTATTCAATCCTTTTTTGATTAATATCTGGAGATTCTAATGGAGAAAACCTTTGCGATTATCAAGCCGGACGCGGTGGAACGAAATTTAATTGGAGCCATCCTCAAGCGCATCGAAGAGGAAGGATTCAAAATCATCGCATTGCGAATGACCCACCTGAGCAGGCGGCAAGCCGAGGGTTTCTATTATGTCCATAAAGAAAGACCTTTTTTTGGCGAACTGACCGCTTACATGAGTTCCGGTCCCGCTGTCCTGATTTCATTGCAAAGGGAAAACGCCGTCGCCCACTGGCGCAAGATCATGGGAGCCACCAATCCCGAAGAAGCCGAAGCGGGAACCATTCGAAAAGATTTCGGCGTCAATATCGAAAAAAACGCCACTCATGGATCGGACTCCCAGGAAAACGCAGATTTTGAAACTGGTTATTTTTTCAGCAAAATTCAAATTCACAGCGGCGCCTCCTAGCGCTATGGTAAACTAAAGAGCATCTCCTCCAGCCGACTTCAAGCGTCGGCTGAGGGAAAAATTGAATCCGTTGGTTTGAATCAACAAGCGAGACCGATATGCCTATTTACGAATACGAATGCGAAAAATGCAAAGAAATGAGCGAGCATCTGCAAAGCGCCAACGCCGAACCTTTGCAAACATGCGAAAAATGCGGTGGAAAGCTGACAAAACTTGTGACAAACTCAACTTTCCATCTCTACGGTCCGGGGTTTTATTCCACGGACAACAAAAGAAAATATTTAAAATAACCTGGACGCCCATGGCGTTACAATATCCCCACTCCTTTTCCAGCGCCTTTCCCGAGGATTGACTCCGGAAACGCCCGACCCCATGATTTACATAACGCGAAAAACAGAATTCTGCGCCAGCCATCGCTTATTCAACCCGGATTTTTCCCACGAAAAAAACGAGGCCGTTTTCGGGCTTTGCAACAACCCCAACGGGCACGGGCACAACTACACTCTCGAGGTCACCGTCCGCGGCCAAGTCGACCCGCAAACAGGAATGGTCCTTGATTTAAAAGTTTTGAAACAATTGATCAATAGGGAAGTCATCGAAAAAGTGGATCACAAAAACCTCAACGTCGACGTGGGGTTTTTGCTGGGACTCATCCCCACCGCCGAGAATATCGCCTTGAAAATCTGGGAAATTCTGGAGCCGAAAATCGAATACGGCCAACTGCACGAAGTGAAACTTTTTGAATCCGACAAAAATTTTGTGGTTTACCGAGGAGAGGCGCTTGAAAGAGTTAATTGAAAAGATGCTCGCCGAATTGGGCGAAGACCCCGCTCGGGAGGGACTTCAAAACACCCCGGAAAGGGTGGAAAAATCTCTCAAATTCCTGACCAGCGGATATTTGACCAATATCGACGAGTTGGTGAACGGCGCCATTTTTACCGAAGATTACGACGAAATGGTGATCGTAAAAGACATCGACGTCTTCAGCCTGTGCGAACACCATCTCCTGCCCTTTTACGGCAGGTGCCACGTCGCCTATTTGCCTAAAGGAAAAATCATCGGCTTGAGCAAGGTGCCCCGGGTGGTCGACGTCTTCAGTAAAAGGCTCCAGGTGCAGGAACGCCTGACCACCCAAATCGCGGATTGCCTGAACAAAATTCTGGAACCCAGAGGAGTGGCGGTCGTCATCGAAGCCCTGCATTTATGCATGTCCATGCGCGGGGTGATGAAACAAAACGCCTACACCACCACCAGCTCCATGCTCGGAGATTTCAAGAAAAATGAAATCACGCGAAGCGAGTTCCTCAGCTTGATTCAAAACTCCACCAACGTCCGGATTTGATCATGAATCAAAAAACCCCGTCCTCTAGTTTCTCCTTTATATGAGTCAAACCACGTCCACCAGCGCGTCCATTTCCAAAGACCTGGTATTAGACAAGAGCCGACGCCTCCAGGATTTATTCGGTCCCCAGGACGCCCATCTCAAACTCATCGAAAAAAAATTCAACGTACGCATCACCACGCGGGACAATCAGGTCCGGATTCAGGGAGACGCCGCGTCGACGGAAACCGTCGCCAACCTGCTCGCCCAACTGGACGCCTTGCTCGGCGAAGACAATCTTCTGGTCAACGGAGACGTCAAGTTTGCCATCCGCCTGATGGCGGAAGATCCCCGCGCCAACTTAAAATCCATATTCTCCCAGCGCGTCTACGTCTCCCCCAAGCGCGGTTACATCACGCCCCGAGGCGTCGCCCAAAGAGAATTCATCGAGTCCATCAACCAATACGATATCGTTTTGGGAATCGGACCCGCCGGCACCGGAAAGACGTATCTCGCCGTCGTTCTCGCCGTGGAAGGTTTGCTCAAACATAAATTCGACCGCGTCGTCCTGGTGCGACCCGCCGTGGAAGCGGGCGAAAAACTGGGCTACCTGCCGGGAGACATCTCGGAAAAAATCAATCCCTACCTCATGCCGCTTTACGACGCCCTTTACGATTTGATGGAATTCAACCGCGTCCAGGAACTGATTCAAGAAGGAGTGATCGAGATCGCGCCTCTGGCCTACATGCGAGGCCGCACCCTGAACAATTCCTTCATCATTTTAGACGAAGCGCAAAACTCCACCCAGGAGCAAATGAAAATGTTCCTCACCCGCCTGGGATTCCGATCCAAAATGGTCGTCACCGGCGACGTCACCCAGGTCGACCTCCCGCGCGAAAAGCACTCCGGCCTGATCCATGTGAAGCATGTATTGAAGGACGTCGAAGGAATCAAGTTCGTCGAATTCACCGATAAAGACGTCGTCCGCCACGACCTGGTAAAAGAAATCGTGAAGGCCTACGACCAGAACGAGTGAGCGCCGCAATCGCCCCCATTCCCGCCCAATTTTCGACCGGCTCCGAGTCATGACCGTTCTGATTAAAAACGCGCAAAGAAAACACAAATTAAACGTCCGGGAATTGCGGCGAAAAACCCAAAAAATTCTCGCCGTTCTGGGGTTGGCTCATTCGGAGCTCAGCCTGTGTTTCATGAACGACGAGAAGATCCGAAGCTTGAACTCCCAGTACCGGGATGTGGACCGGGCGACGGACGTCCTCTCCTTCTCGCAGAGCGAGGGCGATCCGGACGACCCGGACGAACCAAAAACCGATTTGTTGGGCGACCTCGCCGTCTCGGTGGCAACCGCCTCCCGGCAAGCGAGGGAGCATCAACTTTCTTTGCAACAGGAGTTGATCCTTCTAATCATTCATGGCATCCTTCACCTGAGGGGAATGGACCATGAAAAATCGGACCGCGAAGCGGAAGCCATGCGCCGCAAAACCCGGAAAATTTTTTCCGAAATTTTTCCCGGAAAACGCCCCGGTCCCAACTGCCCTTTCTGATCCCCGCCATGGGGAGCGAACGCCGTGAAACATCTCTGGGCGCCTTGGAGAATGAATTATATCTTGAGCGATAAATCCAACGACTGCATTTTCTGCACCCTGCCACCGGCCAAAGAGGATGAAAAAAACTTCATCCTCTTCCAGGGATCGAAATGCTTCGTGATCATGAATATTTTTCCCTACAACAACGGACACCTCATGGTCTCCCCCTATCGCCATATCGACTGCATCACGAAATTCACGCCCGATGAAATGAGCGAACTGGGCGTCCTGACGCAAAAATGCGTTTCGGCTTTGAGAGAAGTTTACGAACCCAACGGTTTCAACCTGGGGATCAACCTGGGAAAAGAAGGCGGCGCGGGTTTCGACGAGCACGTTCACAACCACATCGTTCCCCGCTGGACCGGCGACACCAACTTCATGCCGATACTGGGAGAGACCAAAATTCATCCGGAACTTCTCCAGGAAACCTACGCCCGGTTGAGTCCCCTGTTCAAAAATTTATAACCTCGGTTTGTTTGCATGACGTCGCCCACGAAAGCTCCCTCCCCCCCCGAAGACGAAACCCCGATGATGAAGCAGTACCAGGGCGTCAAGCGGGACCACCCGGACTCCATTTTATTTTTCCGCATGGGGGACTTCTATGAAATGTTCAACGAGGACGCCAAGGCGGCGTCGAAGATCCTGCAGATCGCCCTGACGTCCCGCAGTAAAAATAAAGCGCAAGGCATACCCATGTGCGGAATCCCGCACCATTCCGCCAAAGGTTACATCGCCAAGCTGATCCAGGCCGGGCAAACCGTCGCCATTTGCGAACAGGTGGAAGACCCGCGTCAGGCCAAAGGCATCGTCAGACGCGAGGTGGTCCGGGTCGTCACGCCCGGAACGGTGTTGGACGACGCCCTGCTGGATCCCCAAAGCGATCACTTTCTGGTTTCCCTGTTTTTCGGCGAGGACGGATTCGGCCTGGCCGCTCTGGATATCACCACCGGACTTTTTAAAACGACGGAGTTTTCCGAAAAGGGCGGCGAGTCCCTTCTGCGCGACGAGTTGGAAAAAATGGAGGCCCGGGAAATCCTGGTCCCGCAGTCTCTGCTGGATTCCAATGGAACCCATGCGCATTGGTTGAAGAGTCATTGCGATTATTTGCGCGGACTGGAAGACTGGACTTACAGCCATAGCCAATCCTACCGTTGCCTGGTGGAGCATTTCAAAACCGCGTCGCTCGAGGGCTTTGGATGCGAGACCTGGAAAAAAGCCGTTCGCGCCTCCGGCGCGCTCCTGCAGTATTTAAACGAAACCCAAAAATCATCCCTCGACCATGTCACCGCGCTGACCGCATTCAACGTCGGCAAACACATGTTGTTGGATCCCGCCACCCTGAAAAATCTGGAGCTTATCAAATCCAGCGAAGGCGGACGAAAAGGTTCTCTCCTCGACCTGTTGGACGTTTCCCAAACCCCGCTGGGATCGCGAAAGATCCGGGAATGGATCGTCAAGCCGCTGATTGAAAAACCGCCCATCGACGAACGCCTTGGCCTGGTGGATGAATTTGTAGCTCAGCCCATTTTACGGTCGGACTTTAGAGAGCAGTTCAAATCCATTTTCGATCTGGAACGGCTTTTGGGACGCCTCGCCATGAACGCCGGCTCGCCGCGCGATCTCCATGCGTTGAAAACCTCCCTCGCGGTTCTGCCGGTAATCCGCCGCTTGCTGGACGGCATTCCGCAAGACCGCGTCGGCCCATACGCGCAGGACTGGGACGATCTGGAATCGGTTTACAAAATGATCGATGAAACCATCGTCGACGATCCGCCCCTGAACTTCAAAAACGGTTGCCTGATCAAACCCGGACGCGACGAGGAACTGGACCGATTAAAAACCGTTAGCCGCGACGGCAAAACCTGGATCGCCAACCACGAGATCAAGGAAAAAGAGCGCACGGGCATTCCCACCCTGAAAGTGGGCTACAACAAAATTTATGGCTACTACATCGAGGTCACCAAAAAGCAGTTGGAGCGCGTGCCTCCCGAATACATCCGCAAACAATCGTTGGTCAACTGCGAACGTTACATCTCGCCGGAGTTGAAAGATTATGAAAACGAAATCGCTGGAGCGGAAGAAAAAATCATCGAACTGGAGAACCGGATTTTTCAAAAATTTCGCTCGGAGGTTGCGGCGGAGGGCGCGCGAATCCAACACATGGCCCGGATCCTCGGCGAACTCGACGCCTTGCTGGCGTTCGCCGAAATCGCGCACCGGAAAAACTATTGCCGCCCCAGGATTCGCGAAGGCGGAGAAATCAAGCTCGTCGACGCCCGCCATCCGCTGATCGAGCATCTGAACCCGTCTTTGCAGTTCATCCCTAACGACACCTCGCTCGATTGCGATGAAAACCAGATCATGATCATCACCGGTCCCAACATGGCGGGCAAATCCACTTTTCTGCGGCAAACCGCTCTGATTTCCCTCATGGCCCAGATCGGGAGTTTTGTCCCCTGCGAAGCAGCCGAGGTGGGACTCGTGGACCGGATCTTTTCCCGCGTCGGGGCGCAGGACCATTTGATGAAAGGCCAGTCCACCTTCATGGTGGAAATGAACGAGACCGCGAATATTTTGAACAACGCCACTTCAAAAAGCCTGATCGTTCTGGACGAAATCGGCAGAGGCACCAGCACGTTCGACGGCGTCAGCATCGCCTGGTCCATTGTGGAGTACCTTCATGGAGCGCATAAAATCGGGGCCAAAACCCTGTTCGCCACTCATTACCACGAATTGACGGAACTTGCGCTCACTCTCCCAGGGGTAAAAAATTACAGCGTTCAAGTCAAGGAATGGAACGACGAAATCATTTTCCTGAGGAAAATCATTCCCGGCGGGGCGGACAAGAGTTACGGCATTCAGGTGGCGCGCCTGGCCGGACTCCCGGAAACTGTTTTGGCGCGCGCCCGCGAAATTCTCTACAATTTGGAAACCGGGGAGTTGGATGAAAACGGCTCGCCGAAAATCGGTCGTCCACAAAAAGCGCCGGAAAATAGCGGACCAAAACAAATCCTTCTGTTCCAGGAACCCGCCTCCCCCATCCTGCAAAAATTAAAAGAAATCCATCCAGACGAACTCACCCCGCGCCAGGCCCTGGATTTTCTGTATGAAATACGGCAACTTATTGATAGTAAATAATTTATAGCGATATTTGAGTAAAATCCAACGTCGAATTGTTACTTTACATTTCCTTGACAATCTTGTAACATCGAACTACTCGCCGCAGGGGCAGTAGGCGCTACTTATGCGGTGAACGCTACAAGCTATATTGGGTTTGCAAACCCAAACCACTGGCTCCGGGCCTCGTCGGCCAGGCGCTGGCTTGGCTCACGTTCCTGGAAATTGATCCCTTACCAGCCCGATCTATGGCTTTTAAAAAAATATTTTACGATTTTCTTTTGAGCGGCGAATGGATTGCCTGTTTCCGTCCAGCGCGCAAAGCTTTTTTGTTTATATTTTTTATGGCGGTTTGTCTGATCGCCGGTCCGGCTCACGCCGCAAGCCCTTCCATCGTGAATATTGGCGTCGGCCAATCCGGAAACCTTTTAACCGTCGACGCCAAACTTACCAACGGTTTCAACCACGACTTGATGGAGGTGGTTGAAAGCGGCGTCCCGGTTAATTTCACTTACCAGATTGAACTGCGGCGTTCGACTCCTTTTTGGAGAGACCGTCTGATCGCATCCACAGAGGTGGTCCAATCCGTTCAATACGATTCCCTGCAAAAGACTTTTCGTTTCCTCGCCTCAGGCAAAAACGTAAAGCGTAAACTGTCCACTCACGATAAGGCCCGGTTTCAGGAATTGTTAACGACTTTGAAAGACGTCCCGATCGCTTCGTTTTTCAAGCTGGATCCGGAAGCAAAATATTATGTGAGGGTGAAGGCGGATTTAAAAACCGATCGTTTTTGGTTTCCCTTGAACCACCTCCTCTTTTTCGTTCCCTTCAACGACATAAAAACCTCCTGGTCCGAATCCTCGCCGCTTCAACTGCCCGCGCAAGCGGAATCCGAAGAAGCCAACCTGGATTCCAAAACGGAATCCGGCCCAGGGTCGAAGGTTTTAAAACATGTCATCCGATCTTTCAATCAATAATCCCCGTTACACCCCTCCCAGCGAGGAACATTTAAGAAAAAAAAGGCTTCGCATACGCCGCGCCATCGTGGGGGTTGTCTTGGCCCTCGCCGGCCTCACGTTCCTGGAAACCTGGATTTTAAGACAGGAGACCAACGGTCCCCAACTGGCCAACAACCTGGCGGTCTTGTCGGTCTTCAATATCATCCTGATCCTCATTTTCGTTCTTCTCCTGCTCATCACCCGCAACCTGGTCAAGCTTTACAACGAGCGCAAGAGCCGGATCCTCGGTTCCCGCTTTCAGACCAAGCTCATCATCTCCTTTTTGATCCTCGCCCTGTTTCCCACTATTTTTCTTTTCATGGTGGCCAGTAAATTATTCAGTTTCAGTATCGGCAACTGGTTCAGCGTAAAAGTTCAGGAACCCCTGGAACAATCCATGGAAGTGGCGCGGGAATATTATGTGCACATGGAAAAGCAAGCCATGCACAATTCCCGGATGATTGAAAAATTTATCACCAAAAACGAATTGTACCTGGTCGAAAACCGGAGCCAACTGGACGATATGGTATCGGAAAAAGTGGGGGAATACGGGCTGGGCGGAGTGGTCGTTTACGATAACAATGGAAAACACGTGGCCTCTATTTACCACGAGACCCTTCCTCCTCATTACGTCTCTATGGATTTTTCCGAGCTGGTGACCCCCTTGTCCCCCGAGCGGGAAAGATCCGAAGTCCGGTCCGCCGTCAGGGGAGATTTTTTAGTGACGGCCGTCCCCTTGACGCAAAAACTGGCCGACGAGACGAGAGTTTGGGGTTACATCGTCACCCTGTCGCATATTCCAAAAACGGCCCTGCACAAAATTGAGAATATTCGAAAATATTACGAGGATTACAAACAGCAAAGCCTGCTCAAATGGCCGGTCAGCGCCAATTACTACATCACGTTTTTATTGGTCACTCTGTTGATTCTGTTCTCGGCCATTTGGCTTGGATTTTATATGGCGCGCGGAATCACCGTCCCGATTCAGGAACTGGCGGAGGGGACGCGCAGGATCGCCGAAGGGGATTTGGAATTTAAAATCGGCGTGCAGGCCAACGACGAAATCGGAGTCCTGGTGGACTCGTTCAATAAAATGACCAACCAGTTGAACGAGCATCGATCAAAATTCCAGGACGCCAACGAGGCCTTGAAACTCATCAACATTGAACTGGAGCGCCGCCGTCGCTATATCGAAACCATTTTGGAAAACATCGGCGCGGGCGTTGTGTCCGTCGACAAAATGGGAAGGATCGCCACTTTCAACAAGGCCGCCAAAAGAATCCTCAACATTGAGAATCAGGACGTTTTGGGTTCCAGCTACAAATACATTTTTTCCGAAACGTTCCAGAACCCCATTCGGAAAATGATCCGGCAAATGATTCGGGACGCTTCGGATTTTTTAGAAGAGCAAATCTCGTTTCCCGTCGGCGATTCCCAATTGACTCTTTTAATCAACATCAACGCCCTGCAGGATTCAAATAGAAAATACGCGGGCATGGTGATCGTGTTTGAAAATCTGACGCAAATGCTCAAGGCCCAAAAGATCGCCGCCTGGCAAGAGGTGGCGCAGGGAATCGCGCATGAAATCAAAAATCCCCTGACGCCCATCCAGTTAAACGCTCAACGTTTGTTGAAAAAATATCACGAAGACAAAAAGGACTTTGCGAGAGTTTTCGACGGCAGCATGAAAGTCATTATGCAGGAAGTGGAGGGCATGAAAGAGTTGCTCAATGAATTCGTGCGGTTTTCCCGAATGCCAGCGCCAAACCCAAGACCCGTTTCCCTGCGGCAGATCATCGACGACGTCGTCACGCTGTACTCGGACAATGAGAAAAACATCGCGGTCAAAAAAAATTACGACCCGAACGTCAACCGAATCAACGCGGATGAGGAACAAATCCGGCGCGTGTTCATCAATTTATTTAATAACGCTCTGGACGCCATGGAACCCAACGGGAGCATTGAAATCTCCACCCGCCTGATTACAAAAACCAACGCCGTCCAGATCGAATTCTGCGACGACGGCATGGGAATTTCCTCCTCCGATCGGGACAAACTTTTCCTGCCCCACTTCACGACCAAAAATCGCGGGACGGGACTCGGGCTGGCCATCGTCCACCGGGTCATTGTCGACCACGGGGGTTCCATTCAGGTCCGGGACAACCTGCCGAAGGGCACGGCGTTTATCATCGACCTGCCACAAACTTTTAAATCCCAGGCGGCGGCCAAAGTGATCAGCCCCAAACCGTTTCAAAAAATCTCCCCGCCCGTTTGAGTGGTTTTTATGTCGAAAATTGAATCCGGCTGTTTGAATAAGCGGCGGGCTATATTATAATCAAGCCAGCCAAACAAATTTATCGATCCCAAAACATTTTATGAAAAAAGATTGGACCATTTTCCTCGACGAGAAGACCTGCGCCCGGTTGATTCAGTTGTGCGGAGACGACCCCGAAGCCGCGCGCGAATTTATCGTTCAGGCTGTGAAGGAAAAGCTTGGCGACATTCCGGAAAAAGAGGCGCCGGGGAAAAACCTGAACGTCGACGGTTTGAAAGAATACCTGGATTCCGGGAAACCCGGCAGTCGTTCCTATGGAGCCAAAGGTCAAGGCTGGTGAACTCAAATTTATCCGCGAACTTGTTATGACGCAAAAACATAATTTTTTAATTGGGAAAGAATGGCGCGAGGCAAAAAATACCTTGCCGGTTCTCAATCCGTTCACCCAAGAGGTGGTCGCCGAGGTTTGCCTCGCCGGACGCGATGAGTTGTTGCAGGCCATCGATCTCGCGGAGAAGGCTTTCAAGACCACGCAAACTCAACCGGCATACATACGCAGTCGCATTTGCAAAAAAGTATCGGAGGAAATAGAAAACCGATCGGAAGAGTTTGCGCGGACCATCGCCCTCGAATCCGGCAAACCTCTGGTATACGCCCGGGCAGAAGTTTCCCGCGCCGCGCTAACCTTTCAAGTCGCGGCGGAAGAAGCCAAGCGCATCGGCGGCGAGGTTCTGGATCTGGACATTGCGGAAAGCGGTCGAGGGAAAATGGGGATCGCGCGACGGTTTCCCATCGGACCCATCGCGGGAATTTCCCCGTTCAATTTCCCCCTCAATCTCGTGGCCCACAAAGTGGCGCCCGCCCTGGCGTGCGGTTGCCCGATCGTCCTGAAACCTTCGTCCACCACTCCCTTGACGGCGCTGGCGCTCGCGAAAATCGTCATGGAAACCGAGGCGCCGGAAGGAAGCATGAGCGTCGTTCCTTGTAAAAGTTCCGACGCGGCCCCCCTGGTGGAAGACCCCAGGCTCCAAATGATCAGCTTCACGGGAAGCCCTCCCGTCGGATGGGATATTAAAAGCCGGGCCGGAAAGAAGAAGACGGTTTTGGAATTGGGCGGCAACGCCGCAGTGATCATAGAACCCGACGCCGACTTGCCGTTGGCGGCTAAAAAGGTTTGCGCGGGGGCGTTCGCTTTTTCGGGCCAGGTTTGCATTTCGGTGCAGAGGGCGTTTGTCCACGAATCCCGCATGGACGAATTCAAACGTTTGCTGATGGCGGAGATCCAGGCGTTAAAATCAGGCGATCCTCTGGACGATTCCGTCAACTTTGGTCCTTTGATCGACCTGGCCAACGCGGAAAGAATAGAAAACTGGATTCAAAAAGCCGACAACGGAGGCGCCAAAATCATTACGGGAGGAACGCGCAAAGGAACCATGGTGGAACCCACCGTGCTCTCCAATGTAGATCCCAGAGAAGAAATCTCGTGTCAGGAAGCTTTTGGCCCGGTTCTAATTCTGGAGTCCTACTCAGACTTTCAGGCCGCTCTTAACGCCGTGAACGAATCCCAGTTTGGCCTGCAGGCGGGTCTCTTTACCAATCAAATGGACAAAATCATGCAGGCGTTCAATCAGATGGAAGTGGGCGGCCTGATCGTTAACGATGCGCCGACTTTTCGAGTCGACAACATGCCTTACGGAGGAGTAAAAAATTCCGGCTTTGGACGCGAGGGAATTCCCTACTCCATGGAGGAAATGACGGAAATCAAACTTCTTGTGATGAACAATTACAGAGAGAGAATATGACGGAACAACCCAGATTTACCGATAACGGGGACGGCACCGTTTCCGATCACAAACAAAAAGTAATGTGGAAAAAGCTGGATTCGTTTCAGGATCAGAAAAAGTGGCTGAATTATTTTAAAGCCCACGACTACATGGAAATCATGAACGTTATGAAGTTTGCGGGACGCGACGATTGGCGATTTCCCAACGAGGAAGAGGCCTGGAGTTTGTTCGAGCTTGATAAAACCAACCAGGACAAATATGGGGACGATATTTATCTGAACCCGATTTTTGAAAAGGGCGCGGGCGGAACAACCTGGACCTCGGACGTCAAGGATTCATCCGCTCTGGTGGTTCAATTCGAGGACGGGGAAAAAGTGTGGCCCTCGCAATACGCCAATATGAATATGGCCGTTCGCCTGACGCGCGATCTGGAATGAGCCTCTACTTCCCCTTGTACGCCTTGCGAATGGGATAAACGATACGCGGGACGGACTCTTTATCTGGAAAATACCGGAACCAATGGGGGGCCGCAAACCGTATCCCCTGCGAGACCGATTTAATGCGTTTAAAGTTTCGGCGATTGACCCGTTCCGCCAAAAGCTCCAGAATCACCGGACGGCCGGGTTCCAAATCATACGGCTGATTCGCCGTTTTTTCCAGATCGATTTTGACCGCTCCATTCCCCCGGCGCGCTGAAATTTCTCCCAACGCAAACGTCCCGGTATCGTCGCCTTCATAGGACATTTTCCACGAATAGATGGTTTCAAAATCGCGCGCCCAGGCCGCCGGGGCGGCAGGATCCAGAAACTGTAAAAACTCTTTTCCATTTTCGCGATAAAAGAACAGGCTTTCCAACGGGCGCGGCGCTAATATTTTTTCAAATCCATCGCGTCCCATTTTGGCGCATTGTTCGTCTTTCAAAAGGGCTTCCGATTCGACTCCTCGCTTCCGGATCAAATTTTGGCGAAACTCCAAAGCCTCTGGAGCGTAAAGATGGCAACTGATCACGCCCAATTGAAGGGCGTCGCTTTGCCCCAGCCCCTCCAGAGACGCCGATTTTAAAATCGCCGTCAGGCCGATCTGCAGGCCGGGATTGTGGCTCCTGCCCGCTTCGCGCGCAACCTTTATCGCTTCGTCCCAATGGGTGGAATTGAGCGCGGCTTTAAAAAGTTTTTCCGCAAGCTCCTCCCAGGATTTCGTCGCGGAATTCTCCGCAAAATATTCCTTTCCTTTAAAAACCTTTTCCTTCAAATACGCATAGCGCCTGGGATGGGTCCATTGAAAAAAGGGATAATGAATGTAAGCCGCGACCGAATTGGCAAAATCCTCCTGAGGACTGGTTCGGGAATAGGTGGAGATATGCCGGGAAGAAACCGGAGCGTACACGTCGACGTTCGGATCATTGACAAGGGTATACAAAAAGTCCCCTCCCTCAACGGCGTCCAGGGGCGGCAAATGCAAAATCCGGAAATTGGAAATCGCCAGCCAGTCTTTCGAGAAGCTTAAAAACCCGGCGACCAAATCGAAAGCGTGCCCCATTTCATGATGAACGATATTTTCAAAATCTGATTCGTCTTCGTAAAATAGCGCGTTATAAAACTCAACTCTTGGATCTTCATCATTTAAAACCACATTGTAAAGACCGCCCTCGGCGCGATAAACCGGCATAAACGAGGGAAAGACGCCGGCGGGAACGTCCTCCGAAGAGGGTCCCAGATCGCGCCCCATGATTTCCGAGACGCGGTACAAGTTATCCAATCCCGACAAAAATAAAAACCCCGGCGGCAGTTTGGAAAAGGCTCGATCCAGCTTTTCGATCTCCTCCTTTTTCCAGCCCCTATCGAGGTCCGCCAATTGATATCCATACTTCTTCGCAAAGTTTTCCCGCGCCCGCTTAAGTTGCTCTGGGTAATCTGCGGGAGCCGCGTAGAATTTCCGAACTTTGGGGATTGGCGTTTCGTCTCCCGCCGCCCCGGAAAGAAAAAACCCAACAAAAGAAACCAGCGCCGCCACAATTATTTTGTTTTTTGTGCTAAAAGTTTTAGGCATAATCCGTCCCGGAATTGAAGTAACCTCTGGGGAAATTACCGAATGATTAGAGGTTTATTTAAAAATTGGTTGTAGGAGTCTATAAAAATATTATATGATTTTTAGTTCATATAAAACCTAACTTTTTTCCAATAAATTACTTTATACCTCTGGAGGAACTCAATGGCAGCATTACCTGGAAGCGACGTTAAAATGATTAAGTTAAATCCCGAATGGTCGGTTGACAAAGCGGCAAGCGTCCCCTTGGAGGCCAGCGCCTCCATTTCGGACTTCAAAGGCAAGCGGCTGGTAGTCACGCTTCCCGGAGCGGGCGGGTTTTGCAACAACGAACTCGACTTGATCAAGGATAACATGGACCAATTCAAAAGCGCCGGAGCGGACGAGGTGATCGTTGTGGTTGGCACGGACATTCTTACCAACGCGGGTCATGGCATACCCAACCTGCTTCAGGATATCGACCAGGAATTTGCCAAGGCCAACAAACTTCAACTGGACGGCGTCCAAAGCCGGTACCTGAATCGCGCGGTCATCGCCGTCGATGAAAACGGCGCCGAAGTCGCAAGGGAAGATTCGCCCCTGCTCGCCTGCCGACCTTTGAACGGTCTCGTCGACGTCGCTAAAAAAGCGTTCGCAGGTTAATCCATTCTCTAAAATTATACGCCCTGGGTTCGGACCGACCAGGGCGTATTTTTTTAGGCGTTCCCTCTTCATCAATGAAGAAACCAGCTTTATCCCTTCCTCAATGATACCGTTTTAAATTCCAGCCGTGTAGAATTATTCCGGCTCAACCTAGGAAACCGTAAGCCAAATCAAGACCGCCATAGACATTAACCTGAGCTCCAGGCTCAAAAAAGCGTCCTCTGGAAGAGTTGACGCGTATGTTGGCGTTGTAGTTTTGATCGAACAGGTTGCTAACCCCAAAATACAGGGAGTATCTCAATTTTCTAATTTGACCCTTTTTCCCTAATCGCAGGTGGGCCAGAACATAGGAAGGGTTTTCCAGACTGTTTTCATTGTCGACGAAAATTTCTCCCACCCGGTTGAGGTTGAACTGAAAATACCCATCACCGGGCAGGCAATATCGAAAGGACGCGAAAAGACGATGCTTCGGAATTCCCGGAAGTTGTTTCCCTTCGAAATTGACGTCTCCAGTGGAGAAGCTGTCAAATTCAAAATGCGAAAGGGTATAGGAAATTTTAACCGAGGCGCGGGCAAATAATTCAGCCGTCGCTTTCGTTTCCAGACCGATTCTTTTTGATTCACCCGCGTTGCGAAAAAAAGCGCGCCCCGGGGAGGACGAAAGCTCAAAGGGGATCAATTCATCTTCCGAGCGAATTAAAAACGCCGCAACGTTGAAGGAAAAACCGTTGTGGAACGCGCGTTTTATTCCGATCTCGCGGCTGAACGATTGTTGAGGCTTTAAATTGGAATTGAAACCGCCCAG
The DNA here is from genome assembly GCA_029261575.1 of Nitrospinaceae bacterium. Classification (GTDB taxonomy): domain Bacteria; phylum Nitrospinota; class Nitrospinia; order Nitrospinales; family JACRGP01; genus JAJDBB01. Next base: position 22,921 of record JAJDBD010000175.1, read on the forward strand.
TCCTGAGGGGCTGTTGATCAACTCGGTGGTGGTGGGAACTTCAAAAGCCGTGGAATAATTTCCATAAAGGCTCCACCGCTTGCTCAAAAGATAAACGAGGCCCGCCGTGCCGCTCCACTGCGTCAAAGTTTGAGAGCCGGATTGATCGCCGTCCGATAGAAAAGCGTCTTCGACCTTATAGTCGACCCAGTCGTATCGCGCGCCCGCTACGGCAATCCACTTTTCTCCAAGTTCAAAATCGTTCCTTATATAATAGCCGACCGTCGCTACACTTTCTATTTGGTCGAGAGTCGAGTCTCCGCGAGTTCCGGAAAGATTGTCGAAACGTTTTCTATCGTCGCGTTGAAGAAAAAAATCCAATCCGGCCAAAAACCTGTTGGGCCGGCTCATCAGCTTTCCGCTGGAGTCCCATTTGATTCCCGCGCCGGGAGCCAACCGTTCAAACTCGGTCGCTCCGCCGTCCGTAAAAGGAAGCTTGTTGGAAAAGTTTCTGTGGGCTAAATGCCCGACAAGAGTGAATTCGTTGGCAGTCCCAACTGTACGTCGATAGCGCAGTCCGAGGCTTTCCTGATCCACCTCCTCGCCGGCGTCGAACGACCGGTTTCCGGCGGAGGCCTGTCTGGGATCGTTTTGCGCCTCGGACAGCGTCAAGGCGCCGGGGTCGTCCGCCCTGGGCGAGCGCAAGATTCGCCAAACAAACATCCAGTCGTTAATGGAGTCCGGCTCAAATAAAAGCTTGCCGTTCATCTGGGTGAATTCCGTGGAACTGTGTTCGCGAAATCCATTCAGGGTCAAATGCGAAGCGGAAACCCGATAATTGAATTTGCCTGCGGTCCCATCAAATTTTATCCGGGTTTTGCGCAAGCCGTATTCTCCTCCCAAAAATGACGCGCCCGCATTGAGAGGCTCCTTGCCGCCCTGCTCCGTAAAAATGGAAACGACGCCCCCGGAGGCGTTGCCGTAAAGCGACGAGGAAGGACCGCGGAGAATCTCCATGCGATCAATATCCCAGGGATCAATAGAGTCCACCTGGGTTTGACCGTCGGGAAGGGTTTGCGGTATGTCGTCCACCAACACCTTGATCCCGCGGATTCCAAAACTGGAGCGCGCGCCGAATCCCCGAATCGACAAACGCAAATCCTGGGCAAAGTTAAAAGGGTTTTGAGCGAATATCCCTGGGATTTCCTGAAACGATTCGTTTAAAACAATCCCCGGCGAAACAGGCGAAAGATCGTCGTTATTCAAAACGTCGACGGCGGCGGGAACTTTAAGGCTGGGCCGTTTCCCGCGGGCGGCGGACACTTGCAAAGTTTCCAACATTTCAACTGCGGGGCTTGCTTTTTGGGCTGAAGAGACGGCCTGAAAACCTGGAAATCCAAAAACAAAAAGGGCCAGCCAAAGGGAGGCGATGGACGGGATATTATGGGTTGAAATTTTGCGGGGCGGAAAGAAAATCAAGAATCCATCCGAGCGAAATGGAGGGGTCAATCCTTCAGTACTTTTAGCAATGACTGCAAATCGCTTTTCAGGGAATTTTTAAATTTAACCGCTTGTTCCCGGTCGAAGGAGAATTCCAACTGGCCGACAGATTTTTTGGATTCCTTCAACTTTTTTTTGGCTCCGGCAATGGTATACATTTCTTCGTAAAGGAGCCGTTTGATTTCCAAAACCAGATCGACGTCTTTTCTTTGATACAGTCTCTGGCCGGATTTATTTTTGGACGGTTTTAGAATATCAAATTCTTCTTCCCAATAGCGGAGAACGTGTTGTTCCACCTCGGCGATCTCGGCGACCTCTCCGATTTTGAAAAATATTTTATCTGGAATGAAGCGGGTCATGGGAGAACTGGTTGGTTTTGGCAAGGAGTTGTTTGCTGGGTTTAAACGTTAAAACCCTTTTGGGTTTTATGAGAACGGGTTCCCCGGTTTTTGGATTTCGCGCCATTCTTTCCTTTTTATTTCTCAGATTGAAACTGGCGAAACCGACAATGCGCATGTCCTCGCCCTGGCCCAGCACGGATTTAATTTCCTCGAACACCACGTCGACCGCGTGAACGGCTTCCTGGCGGGTAAATCCCACCCTCTCGTAAACGCGTTCCACGATGTCGGCCTTTACGACTGCGCTTTTTTCCTTGAAGGCTGGAGTCGTTATCATGAGCGGAACCTGGGAAATGAGGCCGGGAGTTTCCAAAAAAAAGAACGATCACTCATCTTTTTTTCCGGCTTTGGCGGTTTCAACTACTTTTTGAGCGATATGTCCGGGCACGTCCTGGTAACAGGAAAACTCCATCGTGAACGCTCCGCGCCCGCCGGTTATAGCGGTTAAATCGACGGAGTAATTCAGAACCTCGGCCATGGGAATTAGCGCCTTGATGCTCTGGTCGCTTTCTCCGGCTTCGATTCCCATCACTTTTCCCCTTTTGGAATTGAGATCCCCCATGACGTCTCCCACGTACTCGCTGGGGACGTTGACCTCCATCTCCATGATCGGCTCAAGCAGAATGGGCTTGCAATCCATCACGCCTTTTTTAAATCCCATGGATCCCGCGATTTTAAACGCCATTTCGGATGAATCCACGTCGTGATAAGAGCCGTCGACAAGGGAAACTCGGACGTCGACCATGGGATAACCGGCCATGACGCCTTGTTGCATGGCTTCCACAACGCCCTTTTCCACGGCGGGAATGTAGGTTTTGGGAATGGACCCGCCAACAATATTATTTTCGAAAGCAAACCCTTCGCCCTTGGGCAAGGGAGAAATTTCCAACCACGCGTCTCCATATTGACCGCGCCCGCCGGTTTGTTTTTTGTATTTCCCCTGAACCTTGGTTCGGCCCCGAAGGGTTTCCCGGTAAGGAACTTTGGGAGCATGCAGGTCCACCTCCACGCCGAACCGGCGCTTCATGCGCTCGATGATAACGTCCAAATGCACCTGCCCCATTCCGGAAACCAAAAGGTCGTGAGTTTGAGGGTCGCGATCCACTTTCAGGGTCGGGTCCTCTTCCGCCAAGCGATGCAAAGCGTTGCTGATTTTTTCCTCGTCCGCCCGCGTTTTGGGAACCATCGCGCGCGCCATCACGGGATGCGGGAAGGTGATAGGATCAAATTTTACGGGATGGTCCTGGGCGCATAATGAGTCGCCCGTTGTGGTGGTCTTGAGTTTGGCCACGGCGCCGACGTCGCCGGCGGAAATTTCTCCGACCGGGATCTGCTTTTTCCCTTGCAAGCCAAAAACCTGCCCCACCCGCTCGGCGGCATTTTGCGTTGAATTAAAAACGGAGGAATCCCCTTTGAGCGTCCCGGAAAACACCCGAAACAGGGTCAATTTGCCCGCGTAAGGATCGGCCACGGTTTTGAAAACCAAAGCGGACAGCGGCGCGTCTTCATCGGATTGAACGACGACTTCCGAATCGTCACCGGTGGACTTCGCCTTTATACTGGGTCGATCCGCTGGAGAAGGAAGATATTCGATGATGGCGTCCAGCAGGACGTCGACTCCCATATTCAACGTAGCCGATCCGCAGACCACCGGTATCAATTCGCCGCTTTGGACGCCCTTCTTCAAACCGAAAATAAAATCCTCGTTGGAAAGCTCGCCCACTTCCAGATATTTTTCAATCAACTCGTCGTCCGATTCGGCGACGCTCTCTACAAGCTCGGCGCGAATTATTTCGACGTCTTCGGCGACGTTTGCCGGCGCCTCGCCGGACTCTCCCATGCCTTTGCCGCCTTTTTCATATTTTCTGAACACGTTGCCTACCAAGTCCACCAGCCCGGAAAACTCCTCGGCGGAACCGACCGGAATCTGGAGAAGAACGGGCGATTTCTTAAATTTTTTCTTTATCGAATCCAGGACGGCCTGAAGGTTGGAACGCTCGTGGTCCATTTTATTAATGAAAACTATTTTGGGCAATCCCGCTTCATCGGCCCATTTCCAAACCTTCTCGGTATAAAACTGCACTCCATCGGCGGCGGAAACCACGACCACCGCGCCGTCCACCACCCTCAGGCTGGAAGGGGTGTCGGCGATAAAATTACTGTTTCCGGGGGTGTCGATCAAGTTGATCTTATGTTTGTTCCATTCGCATAAAGCGATCGACGCGTTGATGGAATGTCCGCACTTGATTTCATCGGGATCGTAATCCATGACGGACGAGGCGTCTCCAACTTTTCCCAAGCGGTCGGATACCCCGGAGGCGTAAAGAACCGCTTCTGCCAGCGAGGTTTTTCCAGAGGATCCATGGCCAATGAAACCAACGTTGCGAATTTGTTCCACTTTGTACTTTTTCATACCCTACCCCTGTGTGTTAGAAAGAGAGCAAACGCGCAGGCCAAACAATCAAAGAATCTAAGGAATTCGAAGGCCTCCGAATTCAATTTTTCTGACCTTTTGATAAACGGTTCCAAAGAAAGACGGGAACAGCTTGAACAGCTTGTAAGCCTCTTCCTTTTTCAACTGAATGGCGAAAACTTCGGCGCTTTTTGCAATAGCGGTGGTGGCGCGCGGAATATTTTTTAAAAGCTCCATTTCGCCAAACACGTCTCCCTCCCTCAAACAAGCCATTTTCTTTTGATTCGCCCCTGAAACGTCGACGTTTCCCGACAAAATGATAAACATGTCCCGGTCGTTGCTTCCCTTTTTAAAAATAACGTCGTTCTTTTTCCAGTGCGTCATTTTGCCAAACGCCAGAGAGGCGATAAAACTTGGGCTGATAATATCATTGTAAAAACTGCGAATCTTGTAAAAATCATCCTGGATATTCGGAAGCAATAGCTTTCGGTAAAATCGTTTCGGAATTTTTAACACGGTGACTGGGGTCATGGCTCGAACGGTGGCCCTGCGATGGGGGTTTGAAGTGTTGACCGCAAGTTCGCCAAAAAACTTGCCTTTTTCGTAAATGGCGGAGGATTCCCCATTGATAATTATTTCCGCAAAACCTTCCAGAATCACATAAAAGGATTCGCCCGTATCGTACTGCATGAACACCGTTTCGTCGGCGTTGTAGTGAACCACCTCGGAGTTTTTTAGCATGTCGAGGAGCTTTTTCTGATTGACCTCGTTGAACAAGGGGACTTGCTTTAAAGTTTCGATTTGGGAATTTTTTCCATCCACTTTTTTGTTTATGACGACGCGGGTTTCTCCCTCGCTGGCAAAATGAAAAAATTTGTGCTTGACCGGATCTTCATGCTGATGCACCAGAACGAGTTTTTTGCCAAGGCTACTTTTTTCCATTTCCAAAGAGTGGAGTTTGGTGTGCAAAATACCGCCCCCGACGTCGTGGATAACCATGTCCGCGTCCCAAATAAAACCCAACACCATGTCCCGCCGCTTTTTAGTAAAAATTCCCCGCTGATACCATTCCTCGATTTTTTCGACGTCGAATTTTGTGTCGCCGGAATGGCTGATGGACCTGGTCTTTCCCTTATCGTCTTTGTAAGTTAAAACGAAGCGACCGCAGGGAATGGAGTGCAGGGAATAGTCGAAGGTAAAATAGGTGCTTTTAAAACCCGGCAATTTGATTTTCTTTAGCGGCTCGACGTCGACAAAATCCACCAGGCTCTCGATCATGTCCGAGGGAAAACAGGTCAGCGCCTCGACCTTGCGCAGGAAGCTGTCGAAAATAATGCGAGTGGAAATAATTCTCACCCGCTTTCCAAACAGGATCGTCTCGACCAATCCCAGATCGTGATCCGAATGGACATGGGTAAGAAAAACGCATTCCACGTCGTCCTCGGATATCCCGTTGGCCAGCGCCAGAGAGGAACTGTCGTGAAGCGCGTCCACCATCACTCCCTTGCCCTCGGACCACACCACAACGCAACTGTTGTGCCTATTCGGAGCAAAGCCCGATCCCACGCCCAAAAAAGTCGCCCCCATGAAGGGTTTTTGCATCGGCCTGATTTTCACGGCATGCGGGTTGATGTCCAGGACGCTGATATCGATTTCGCATTTGAGTTCCCGCTTGTGATAAATGCGGAATACGGACGGTTGGGCCTGAATCACTTTGAGTTTTTTTCTGGGATCGCTTTTGCTCTGAATGGAAACGGCGCCGCTCGAGTCGAAATGGGCAAACTGAATAATTTTTTGGGTGAATTTTTTACGTTCCTTTTCCGGAGTGAGCGCAAACAAATCCATTTCGGATTTTAACTGGGCGCAAAGAATATAATTCTTTGCAAGTATAGACCGCAGATCCAAACCCTTTTTAACGGACAACCATTTTTGCGATTTTAAAAGGTCGGAAAAATAGCCCTCGATCCTTTGCAGAACTTTTCTATCCCCGCAATGATCTGCAAGCAGGCTCTGATAAAATCCCCATAAAAAATCATCACAGGCGACCTCGTCTAGAAATCGGTTGAATCGGTCGACCTTTTTTGGGGACAAATCGAGCGCGCTGATTATAGATTTGAATTGCGAGCGAAGAATCTGATTGAACTTGGGACCGAAAAGCGTTTCATTCAGAATAATCAGAAAGCGCTCTTTTTGTTCGGGGGTGCAGTAGAAAACGATTTTCCCCTGATTGGGCTGTATAAAAAGATAACTGTAAACGATAAATTCAAAATCAAAATTATTCCGGCCTTGCACAAATGTGCGGATCGGAATCACAAAACGATTCGGCAACGGCCTGTTCTGGACCGAAAAATCCTTCACAATTCCCGGCGGGCAACCGAAAACTATTTCGCCAAAATCCTTGGTTTGCAAAACCCGGTAATTGTGCCTTTTTAGAATCTTGAAATCTTTATCTTCCATATATCAGGGTCTTTAGGGCGCCTTGTTTGGAGAAAAAACCAGTTTAACCGGAGTTCCGGAAAAACCAAATTCCTTGCGTAAATAATTTGTCAAATAACGCCTGTAAGAAAAATGTACGCCTTGAGGATAATTAACAAAACATCTGAAAGTCGGCGGCCGAGTTCGAACTTGGGTCGAATAATATAATTTCAAAAAATTCCCCCTGTACTGGCTCATGGGGTTTTTTAACAAGGCTTTCTCCAGACAGGAATTGAGTTTTCCCGTGGTGATTTCCTTGCAGTACTCGGCGAACGTCTCGTCGATTTTTGGAAACAGCTTGTGCAGGCGTTTACCCGTTTTAGCGGACAGGTTGATTATAGGAGCAAAGTCCAAAAATTTTAAATTGTTCCTCGCCTCTTCCTCGTAAACCGCAAAACTTTTTTCGCCCTTTTCAACCAGATCCCATTTATTAACAACGATCACGCAAGCCCGCCCCCTCTCCAGGGCGTACCCGGCAATGGCGGCGTCCTGGCTCGTTACCCCCTCTTCGGCGTCCAAAACCAGCACCACCATATCACTCCGCTCCATGGCTTTCAATGCCATGACCACGCTAAATTTATCGAGCAGTTTTTTGGTCTTTCCCTTTTTCCTGATCCCTGCGGTGTCGACAAATATATATTTTTTGCCCTCGACTTCCAAAATGGAGTCCGTCGTGTCCCGCGTGGTTCCGGGGACGTCCGAAACGATACAACGCGGGGAATTCAACAGTTTATTTATCAAAGAGGACTTGCCCGCGTTGGGCCGCCCAACCACCGCCACTCGTACGGCTTTTCCGTCGTATTCCTCCTCTGGTGGGGAATCGGGAAAAACTCCGACGACGTCTTGTAACAGCCCGGATATACCCAGTCCGTGTTCGGCGGAAACCGCATACAAGTTCGTCGCGCCCACTTTTGCAAAATCGCCCAATTGATCGAAATGACCGGGAGCGTCCACCTTGTTGATCGCAAAAAACCAGGGCTTGCCGGTTTTGCGAATATCCTCCACAACTTCCAGATCGCTTGGAGTCAGGCCCTGCTGGTTATCCGCCAACACCACCACGGCGTCCGCCTCCTCCCTGGCCAACAGCGATTGCTCCCTTATTTGCAATTCGACCGGGTCGTCGCCGACGTCGACGCCGCCCGTGTCGATCAAAATAAATTCCTTGTCAAACCAGCAGGCTCGACCGTAATTCCTGTCGCGGGTGACGCCGGGAGTGTCATGAACGATGGCGGACCTCTGACGAACGATTTTATTAAACAGCGTAGATTTCCCAACATTGGCGCGGCCCACAATGGCCACCACTGGAATCGCCATAGCGCTCAGGCTCAGATGGAAGGAGCCTTCTCCTTCAGAAATGAATGAATGCCCCGGGCGATGGACAGGGCCATGCGGTCCAAATAAGCGCGCGATTTCATGCGACGCGCCTCGTGAGCGTTGGTGACGAATCCCAGTTCCACCAGAATACTGGGCATGTTGGTGTCGTGCAAAACGTAAAACGGTCCTTCTTTGACGCCCAGGTCCTTGACTCCGGAATATTTCCTGGAAAGCTCGCCGTACAAACGCCCTTGGACGCGGCTGGCCAAACGCGAAGAGTCGTTGATCTTCGTGGTGCTCAAAAGGCTCGACAAAATGGCCTGCACCTGATCGTCCTTCACGGAATTCACCAACTCGCCGTTCTCGCGGGCCGCGGTTTCCTGAGCGCGTTCGCTCGACCCTGTCCCTAAGTAATAGGTTTCAATTCCGCTGGCGGAGCGGCGCTGGGCCGCGTTGGCGTGGATCGAAACAAACAGATCCGCTTCCCTTTCGTTGGCGATATCCCCCCGGTCATGCACCGGAATAAACGTGTCGTCGTTGCGCGTCAAATAAACCCTGTAACCGAAATCCTTTTCTAAATACCTTTTGATCAGCCTGGAAACTTCCAAGTTGATTTTCTTTTCCAACAAACCATGCGACTTGGCCCCGTCGTCCTTGCCGCCATGACCGGGATCGATCACAACCAAAGGCGGACCTTTTTTAACCAGGACCGCCGGGGGAGCGGGCGGGGGAGTCCTCGCCGCCGTTTGTACCGGTTTTTCCTTTTCGACCGACTCGGGTTTAGCGCGTTCGACGGATTCAGATTTCAAAACCTCCTTCCGGGCCTCAATCTCCAGAACCACCTTGGCTGCGTTTTTTGAAGCGACAATGTTCCAGTCCTGCTCCGGATTCAAATCCAACACCAACCGGCTGGTCCCCGGTTTCGTTTCTTCCACCCGAATGCCTCTTAAAATGGAATCCTGAATTTTTACGGACTGTAATAAATTTTCATCCAGCCGGGAATTTTGAAACGCCAGACGATAGCCCTTGGATTTCGAATAAAACGCTTCTGAAATTTCCGCCGGGGCGCTGGTGTACACCACAACGCGGGCTTTGTCCGGCCCGGAGGAATAGCTCACCTTTTGCAGTGTCGTGAGGGAGGGTTTATTAAGCGCCGTTGCTACCGGCGGTTTATCTTTTACGATCGACGCCGCGCCCTCGGCGGTCCGGGATTCAGACGGCGGGTAGTCGCCGGACAGTTGCCGGTGAACCTGGGATTCGATCGCTTGCATTTTATTCTGCGCTTTAGCCACCTGGTCGCCGTCCGGGTAGTTCAATAAAATGGAAACAAACGCCCTGTTGGCCAGCACATAATCCTTTTTCTCCAGGTAGATTTCGCCTTGATGGAACACCGCGTCGTCGGCCAACGAACTGAGCGTGAAATTGGAAGCGACTTTCTGGTAATACCCGAGGGCGCGGTCCAGGTCGCCCTCTTGCCGGAACTGCGCGAACATTTTCTGGTACAGCTTGCCGATGGTAAAAGCCGCCTTCATCCCCTGCGGGGATTGCGGGAAAGTCTTTTCTACCTGTTGAAATTTAGAGACGCTATAGGTCCATTGATCGCGCGAGACGTTCTTGGAGGGAGACTCGATCAGGCTGTAATAAACGCCGCGGGCCTGCTTGTATAAAATCTCTGGAGATTCGGTCGGCGTTGATTTTGCCCAACATAGATTGACGGACAAACCGATCCAAACAAACAAGGCCAAAAAAAATAAAGGCCTGCGCAAAATTTTATGGCGACGGGGAGTGGGTATCATTAATTTTCGATATTTATATAGTCAAGGTTTATAAACACTCCGCGCCAAAAAG
>JAJDBD010000176.1 GCA_029261575.1 Nitrospinaceae bacterium
CAACAACGCGCGGAAAACAAAATTGGCGCGCAGGATTTCCGCCGGGCGCCCGTCCACCGTCGCCTTCCAGCCTGGATAATAGGCTTCGCTCAAAAACAAAAACTTCCGCGCGTGGTTTTTCACCTTGAGTTCAAACGAGGCGGATTGATAATCCGTGAATTCGACCAACTCGTTCAACTCGCCGCCTACGTTTCCCGCCGCCGCGTTTTTTTTCTCCTCGCAGGAAAATCCTTTCGGCTCTTCGTCCAGCAGAACGTGCCGTTCCGGCTGGAAATCCGGCCCGGTCATCGCGTCGATATAATTTTTCAGGTTGGACATGACCCTGCATTCGCCCACAAGAAAGGCGCGGGGCAACGCTTCAAGGTTCTCATAAATCTTTACGGTTTTTTTCTCCACGAGAGCTTCGGTCATTTCCCCTGGCACGTTCATGTGGACCAGCTTGAAGTTGGAGTACTTGATGGGAAAAACGGAAATCAGGTATTTGACATTGAGCATGTTCAGAAGGGTTATGATTGGACGGGCCTGGCCATATCTTATGAAGTCGTACACGGTCTTATAACGCGACTGCACGGTCACTTGCGGTCCCCAGGCCTGGAAAATTTTCCGCTCCAGTCCCAGCCCCGGTTGCATCTTGTCCTTCAGCAAATCCAGAACGTTCTTGCCATGAACGACCATAATTTCTTCGTAGGTAGTCAGAGTGTGGGGTTCGAGCAGAACGCGGAACCGGCCCGGTTGGGATAAAATGAAATCCATGTTGGAACTCGACGCCATGAACTGTTCGGTTTTTTTAAAATCGTAAAAGCGGTGGTTGGCAAAAAAAACGTCCAGAGTCAGCAAAGCCAGTACCGCCCAAAACAAATATTTCTTCCCGGCGTTGTTTTTCGCGGCGAGAAAAAATAACAGGCAATACAGGCTGGTAAAACAAATCAGCCGTTTGAAATTGAATAAATTAACTTTGGAATCGTTGAAATCGGGAGTCGTCCAACCCCAGGCGTCCATGGCGGCCAGTGCCTGATTGTCGTAAGAACTCAGGACGCCAAATAGGATCATGAACCCCGCGCCGGCCATCAGCAGGTAACGGGCGAACCGGGCGACGAACCGGCTTTGATTTTGAATTTCCTTTTTGAGGAGGTCGTAGCCGAAGCCCGCCGCCAGGCAAACGGCAAACACCGTCATGAAAATGAATTTCACGGGATAACGCCACTTGTCCATGAAGGGAAAATATTCGAACAAGTAAGGATAAAAGAGGCTGTTGCCGCCGAAGGCCAGGAGCATGCTGATCAAAACGACGATCAAATAACCCTGGGTTTTGCGGTTTCTCTGCCTGAAAAAAAACCAGGACAGCAAAAAGGGCGCGCTTCCCAGATAGAAGGTTTTCAACCAGTTTTGGTTTTCCCAGTAAGCCTTGATTCCCCGGTTGCGGTAACCGTAAAGGTCCGGAGTAAAAAACTCGATCAAATCGCGGGGATGCAGGGACCAGGTGACGGCCTGGTAGTAAGGGACGCCCGAGGCGCGCAGGGAGAATCGGCCCAGCTCCAAAAAAGGAATCAGTTGCACGGCGGAAACCCCGAAAAAAACCGCGCAGAATACCAGGTAATGGAGCAGGCGCTTTTTCAACGGCGGCCAACGGCCCTCGTCCAGCGCCATCCAGGGGAACAGAACCATGAGCAGGACGAGGCCGAAAACCAGATAGCACACTTCGACCCCTCCGCCCAGAAACATCGCCACGCCCACAAGGCCCGCCCCGGCCGCCCAGCGCAAATCGTTCTTGACCAGTCCGGCGAAAAAGACGAGAAAAAAAAGCGGCGTCCAGATCACGGACAAAAGGGTGGACAGGACGTTGTGTACGGACATCAAATACCCTCCGAACATAAAAACGACGGCGGATACATAGGCCGCTTCCCGGCTGGCGTTTTGCGCGCGCATGAGCCAGAAGGTAAAAATTCCTCCCAGAGCGAAATGAACAATGATGATGTAGTTGAAAACGTGGTGGAAGGGGAAGATCAGATAAAAAACGCTGAAAGGATAAATAACGCCCGGTTGCAGGGTGGCAAACAGCGGATGCCCGGAATTGAAGTATGGATTCCAGAGTGGAAAGGTTCCGCTCGCCATCTCCTGGACCCAGAACTGGCGCGGCGGGAGGAAAAAGGCCGTGAGATCGCGTTCCGTGAAAAGGTATTCCCCGGACAGCATGTTGGTGAAGTAAAGCCCGGCCAGGGTAATGAAGAGAAGCGAAAAGGCGAAGTCGCCCCGCGTCAGCTTTACGAAAATTTTTGGAATCGTATTCAGAGGAGTTTATATTCGAAAGTACGGATTATTATCGACCGCTGGATACCGGCGTCTCAGCTTGCCACCTTGACCGCGCACAGTTTACAACATAACAATCGGATCCCCGGATAATAAAAACTGCCCTTTAGCCCTTCCCGCTCCAGGGCGTTTCGCCCATCTATCGCGCTTTCCTTTTGTAGATAACCACCTTTTCGGCGCCGCCGGGTTTTTCGTATTGCCAGGCTTTTTCGAAATCAGGGTTGGCGGCTTCGAATGCTTCTCTGGGAAAATGTAAGGGATGGATGAAATATGCCCTGCCGAGTTCGGACGCGTGGACCGAGCCTTGCGCCTCCTCCTTGAACCGCGAATGGCGGAGCGGAAACGTTTTGTCGCCGGGGACCAGGCGCGGATCCTCCGGCCAGCCGACGACGGGGATCAGCCGCCATCCCGTTTCCTTTTCCAGATAGATTAAAATACCTTCCAGCGGATTACCGGTCCAGCTGGCCGGCGCAAGAATGGTGATCTCGCCCCGCTTCATCTCTTCGCTCAAAAAGCGCGCCCCCTCTTTCACTCCATATCCCGACGGTAGACCCTCGATGAATATTAAGCGGTTCCAGTCGTTGATCGGCAGACGCGCGGGGTCGGTGAGGATGTACCGGTCCATATCCACGCTGTCGACAAGCAGGATAGCCAGTAATACCCAGGCCGCCGCCTGCCCGGCTTTTGGGTGGAGGTTCTGGCGTTTCGCGGCGATCCGGCGGATGAATCCCGCCAGTTCCATCCAACCCGACGCCATCAGCAACAGCAACGGCGGCGCAGCGATGTACAGGTATCGCGAAAAGAAAACATTGCCCACTATTATGATAACGACGATCGGCGCCAGCGCCCAGACGAGAAGCGCCCGGTCCACCGCGCGGCCGCTCTTCAACGCGAGTAGCATTCCCAAAAACGCCAGGACCAGTCCCGGAAGGGTGATCAGGTCCCAATAAAACTGTACCATCACAAGAAAGTTGTTCCACCACCGATCCCAGGGAAATCCGGACGCCGTCTCCCAACTCATGAAGGAGCCGGGATAATGGTAGATCAGGCTGCGGCCGGGCAGAGTTTTCTGATCGGGGTCGTTTAAGTAATAAGGCAGGACGATCAGGAGGAAAACGGTTGCCGCCTTGAGGACGCCCTTCCAGAATCCCGCCTGCCGGAACGTGGCGGCGAAAAAAAACATCGCCACCGGAACGGGGAAAACCAGAAGCGCCGTTGTTTTGGTCAGGAACGCCAATCCGGAAAGCGCTCCGAGCGCCCAGTAGCCGGAACCGGGGTCGCGTTTGGCTTCCGCAATATTCATGGCAACGAAAACCATCCAGACGCTCAATGCGCCCAGCAGGCTTTCGATGAGGGCCAGCCGCTGGTAAAACAGCATGAAGGGACACAGGATGAAAAACAACGAAGCGGCGAAGGCGTGCTCCCGCGAATAATGGCGATGAGCGATCCGGTAAAACCCCCAGAATCCCAGCCCACCGGCGATTACCGAGACCAACCGCGACCCGACCAGCGGATCGTCGAACATGTCCCTGAAGGGAGCGAGGCACCAGAAAAAAAACGGCGGTTTAGCGTCGATCTTGGACACGAAAAGATTGTGTATCGGATCTTCCGCGAGGATGCGCGCGAAATTCATATACACCGCTTCGTCCCCGTAGATGGGCAGGATCGTCAACTGGTACAGTCGTGTGACGAGGTAGCCGAACGTAAAAAGAGCGACGGTTGCGGATGCGGATCGAATTACGGAGTGAGGAAACAAGGCTGAAGACTATGTTGGATTTTTCTTGAACATGGGTGGAAGAAATCCAGTTCTAAGACTTTTTCAGCGCCCTGCCAGAGTTTTAAACCGGCGCTAGCGTGGGCAAAACAAGAAGGGGTCCGCCTCTAACGATTTTGCCGATTCAATATTTGAATTTAATTTTAAACCAGGCAGGCTGTTTGAGCAAAAAAAACCCGCTTTCTCTTTCGAGAAAGAAAGAGAAAGCGGGAGACAAACAGTTTTCGATTAGGTAGGTCCGACGAGTCCACCGGGGGCGGCGGTCTGTTCCGTATAGGCCCAGGTTGAGCCGGTCGCCCCTTCCACTGTTACGGTGATCACGTTGGTGACTCCTGCATGGGTCAGTCCGTCCAAGTTGGCGGAATCAATGCTACCTATGACGCCGGCGACGGTGTAAGTAGTTCCGCCGATTAAATATTGGGCGTGGAGCATGGTGATGGCGCCCGCCAAAGCCCCGCCGACGCCTTTAACGACGGAAAGGCGGGCGTCGGATTGCAAATCGATGAAACGGGGAATGGCCACCGCGGCCAAAATTCCCAAAATAACAATGACCAGAATCAATTCAATCAAGGTAAAACCTTTCTCATTCCTTGCGAACCTTTTCATGACGCCTCCCAAAATTTAAATTTACGCGCTAATATATCATTAAGATATTGATTTTTCAATACTTATTTGATCGCTCATTAATCATTAATAGGATAATAGCAATTTTTGAGCCGTTGCCAGGATTCATTCGACTTTTTGTGCCGCATAGTTTGAAGGCGCGCTCTAAGGCACAATAAATTAATTGTTTCGGCTAAAGATTTGCCTCACTTTTTTTTCACCTGTAATCCTTCTGCGTTTCCACCCACCAAAATCACTCTACTGAACGGGTAATCCATTACCCATTTTGTAACCTGGAATCATGAAATGCTTTAAAATTTTTGAAAGAACAGAGGGTTCCAAAGACGACCAGGGACAACTGTCAAAAAACCGAAAACAGGAAGGCGGCGACAAGATAACAGGAACCCAGAAATAGAAACAATCCGACCGCCACATGGTTTCTCAACACCCAGGAATCCACGTTTTTTTGGGCGTCCAGCGCGTCGTTGATTGAAGCGGTGGATGTGAAGCGGTTCATGACATTGTTCAACTTTTCAAAAAAACTCGGCGAGAATAAAATAATCAAGCAAACCACCATACCCGCCAGCGAGCAAACGACCAGAAACCATTGCAGGGCGGTGAACAACCCATCGTAATAAGCCCAGGTCGTTTTCCCGGCCGGCTTAATGACATAGCCCACGAATTTGACGGCGTCAAACTCGAACGCCATATATTTAAAGGTAAACAAGGCGCCGAAAAAAAACACGCCCCCCAGCAGGAAACGGTTCTTCATAAACACTTCCGTGGTGTCCACCTGGGTTTCCAGCTTTTGGGAAATGAAATTGGTGGAAATCCAACGGTTGAACTTTTGGCTTATTCGCCCCGCAGTTTCAGGGCGGAACAAAATTATCCAACTGACAATTAACGACAGGATAATAAAAAGGAAGGCAATGATTTTCCCCGTTTGTAGCAAAATACCCCACACCATTTCCATGAAATTACCTCCCGGTAGTTTATCCCGTTTTAACCCCTTGAAAGACGGAATGCAACGGCTTTTTTATTACGTCCCGCCGGCGGCTCGCCGTCTTTGCTTCAAGAACAGGCGGTCCTTTTCCGTGATCTCGCCCCGCAGGCGTTTTTGAGCGTCCAACTCCAGTTTTAACGAGCTTTCCTGCTCCAGAATCTTTTGGCTGATGATCCCGTTGGTGGCGTCGTAAGCCCATTTCACAATCGTATGGTCTCGCCTCTGATGAAAAACAAAGCCGGTAGTATTGAAGGTGAGCACCGTGGTCCCCGCCTGTTCCGGCGTGATATTGGCCGTGGCGCCTCCGGCGATAAACATCCAGATTCCGTCGTCCGACGGATTGCCGCTAGGACGGTTGGCCCGCCGCCGGTCGTACCCGTCCGGGACCTTGTTGAGATTACTGAACGGGTTGGTGGGGAAAATAGCGCGCCGACCCTTGACCAGGTCGTTGCCAAAATTGGTGACGAGGTTGTTCCGCAGGATCTCGACCGTGGAATCTTCGGCGGTGATCTCCACGTCCTCGGACAAATCGATGAAGCGCTGGGCGCCCGCGGCGGCAAGAAAACCGATGATCACGATCACCATCACCAGTTCCAGAAGGGTGAATCCACGTTGATCCAGTCTGCGTTCCGGGCCTAAGATATTCATATCATTGACCTAATATACAAAATTCATACCAAATGACCACAAATTTTACCGGGCAACGCCCGGTGGAAGAGTTTAAAACGCAAGCACACCAAGGCCTGTAGCTTCCGTATAAGTTGCGCCAACTTGCCCCTGCGGCGAGCAGTTATCTTGCCATTTTGGACATATCCCACATGGGCAGGAAGATGGACAGGGCGAGAAATAAAACCATGAGACCCATGAAAAAAATCAGAATCGGTTCGATCATCACTGTGAGTCTTTGCAACGCTCGGGCGACTTCCTCGTCGTAATAGTCCGCCACCTTGATCAGCATTTCGTCCAGGGCGCCGGACTCCTCGCCCGCCGCGATCATCTGCACTACCAGATGCGGAACGAAACGACTGTTCTGCAGGGGACCCGCGATTCCCAAACCCTCCTGCACGCTGATGCGCAGTCCGCGAATGATTCCGGAAATCACCCGGTTGTCCACGACGTTCGCGGAAACTTCGATGGTGTCCAGAATGGGCACGCCGCCTTTTTGCAAGGTGCCGAACACCCGCGCGAACTTGGCCATGGCGGATCGCAACACGATCGGCCCGATCAGCGGGATGCGCAGTTTAATCAAGTCCCATTTCAAACGGCCCTGCTCGGTGGCGGTGTATTTTTTGAAGGCGAAGAACAGGCCCACGAAAAAAACCAGCGTGTAAAGCCACCACTCGACGAAGATGGAATGAAACCCGATCAACAACTTGGTCGGCGCGGGCAAAGCAATGTTGGATTTTTGAAACATTTTCACAAACACCGGCACCACCCACTTCATGAGGATACCGATGGCGATCGCCACCGCTCCAATCACCATTTTTGGATAGCGGGTGGCGGCTTTAATTTCCGCCTCCAACTGCGCGTCCTTTTCGAGTAAATCCGCCAGCCGTTTCAAAATATCGTCGATCATCCCGCCTTCCTCGCCCGCCTCGATCATGCTGACGTACAAATCCGTAAACACCTCGGGATGCTTGCCCATGGCCTCGGAAAGCGACCGGCCTCCCTCTATATCCAGGCGAATGTTTTGAACGATTATTTTAAACTTGGGATGCTCCACCTGCTCCGCCAGCGAAGTCAGCGCGCCCAGGAGGGGAATGCCCGCGTTGAACAGGGTGGCCAACTGGCGGGTAAACAAAACCAGCTCTTCATCGGGAACCTTCTGGTGTCGTTCTAAAAACCCAAGCTCCTTACCGCCGCTCTTTTTTTCCTCCAGCGTCGTGATCGAAACCGGGAAATGGCCCATTTTCCCAAGTTCCTGGCTGACGATCTGGGGATTGGGTGCGTCCATATTGCCGATCACCAGCGACCCGGCTTTGTTTCTCGCTTTGTATTGGAAAATAGCCATGAAGGTATCAGGTTGGAAAGTTGTTCCGGAGGCCCAGTAGGCGCTGCTTATACGGCGAACGCTACAGACCAGGGCCAATAGTTTGCGTTTGGATGTTTTTCCTTAAACTGTCAACCGACCACCGACAACTGCTTTTCAGCGTCCATCCTGTTAATCCCGTCTAAAAGATTTCATTCGCTAACTATCGTCCCTGCGGCGAGCAGCCAGATCGTATTTTTTCATTTTATTGTGCAGAGTCTTGCGGCTGATCCCCAGTTTGTCCGCCGCCTCCTGCCGTTTCCAACGGGTTGCCTTGAGGGTTTCCAGGATGAGTTGTTTTTCGGCGGAAGAAACCACGGCGTCCATTTTTTCCTCCAGGGTGGCGCCGGTCGTGGCGGGTTCCGCCTGATGGAGCAGGGCCGGGTAAACGTCCAGCAAATCCCCGATCCCCAATATATTACCATAGGAAAGGATGATTCCTCTCTGGATAACGTTTTCCAGTTCGCGAATATTTCCCGGCCAGGAATAATTCGTCAACAAATCCAGCGCTTCGGGCGAGATATCGTTCACCGAGCGGTTGAGTTTTTGGTTGTAGATTTGCAAAAAATGTTTCGCCAGCAAGGGGACGTCCTCTTTTCTTTCCCGCAAGGGAGGCAGGCTCAGCGAAACCACGTCCAGGCGGTACATCAAGTCTTCCCGAAACTCCCCCGCCGCAATGGCCTGCTTCAGGTCCTTGTGAGTGGCGGTGATGAGACGGACGTCGATTTTTACGGGGGATTCCCCGCCGACGCGCACCAGTTCGCTGTCCTGGATCAGGCGCAAAATTTTTACCTGGGTGTCCAGAGGCATATCCCCGATTTCGTCCAGAAACAGGGACCCGCCGTTGGCCAGTTCGAACTTCCCTTTTTTTTGTTTCACTGCTCCGGTGAACGCGCCCTTTTCGTGCCCAAAAAACTCGGCTTCCAAAAGGTCTTTGGGGATCGCCGCGCAATTGACCTTAATAAACGGACCGGATTTTCGCGCGCTTTTGTGATGAAGCGCCTGGGCGATCAACTCCTTGCCCGTTCCGCTTTCTCCCAAAATCAAAACCGGCGCGTCGCTGGCCGCGATTTTTTCCACCCGGCGCAACACCCCCTCTATGCCGCGGCTATTGCCGACGATGAACGGGTCGCCGGTTGCCTTCAGGCTTTTTTTCAGTTCGGCGATTTCATTTTGCAATTGCGCCCGTTCCAAAGCCCGGCTCACCACCACGCGCATTTCGTTCAGATCGAAGGGCTTCGTGAAATAGTCGAACATGCCGTTTTCCATCGACTCGTAGGCCAGGTTGTTGTCGCCGAAGGCAGTCATCAAAACGCCGACGGTTTGCGGCCGCAGGGCGCGGATTTTTTTGAACGTTTCCAGACCGTTCATCCCCGGCATGTTGTAGTCCAGCACCGCCACATCCGGCGGGTTTTGCTCCATCGCCTTCAACGCCGCCGCGCCGTTGGCGACGCTTTGATACTCGTAGCCTTCCTTTTTGAACGCTTCCGACAGGAAAAAGCGCATGCTCTCCTCGTCGTCCACAATCAGGATTTTATTAGCCGCACGGGGTGGACGCGTTTTGTCAATCATCGATCAGGCCGTTGGACGGAAGTCCGTGGGACGGATCGCGCCTTGGCGTTTGCCGCCCGCCAGGGTTTGTTTCTCGCTTTTGCCAGAGGGTTCGACGGGCAGTTTCACGACAAAAACAGTGCGTCCGTTTTTGAAATAATGCGTCAACGATCCCCGATGCAGATTGACGATTTGATGCGTGATCGCCAACCCCAAACCCGTGCCGGATTCCTTGGTGGTGAAGAAAGGATCGAATATGCGTTTTTCCAGGTTGGAGGGAATGGGTTTGCCGGTATTGGAAATTTCCGCGGCCACTCCGGCGCGGGCGTCTGGAAACAGCGCGGAATCGCTCCAGACCTTAACGCCAATCTCTCCCTCCGGAGGCACGGCTTCCGTAGCGTTCAGCAAAATATTTAAAAACGCCTGCACAAGCTTCTTGTTTTCGCCCCAAACCGGCGGCAAGGACTCCGGAAGATCCTTGACGACGGAAATCCGCTTCTTATTCGCGTCCATGAAAGCCAGGCCCAGAACCTGCTCGATCACCTCCCGCAGGTCGCAGTGGTCGAAGCTGGACTCGGTGGGTTGGGAAAAATTCAACAGGTTGGAGACCACCCCGTTCAGCCGGTCGATTTCCTTGACCATGGTCTGGGTGTATTGGCGCGCCTTGGAGTTTTCGCTCAGTTCCTCCTCCAACAACTGCGTGAGTCCCTTGATGGACCCCAGGGGATTGCGAATCTCGTGCGCCAGACCCGCCGCCAAACCGCCCAGCGAGGCCAGTTTCTCCGCCTGCTGCATGTGCTCGGTGATTTCCTGCGCGCGCGTGGGATCGTTGACGTTCAGACCGACGTATTTTTGATCCGCGCCACTTAAGATGGAAGTTGAAAACGTCAGCGGAATCTCCCGTTGATCCTGGATATTCAAAACCAGCTCCCGGTTCTCCACCGGTTTTTGGGTATCGAGCGTGGACTGGAAAATTTCGACAATACCCGCTACCGGCGAAACATAATCCGCGAGAGCGTCAAGATTCCGGTCGATTAAAGAGTCGGACTGACAACCCAGAATATACTGCGCTCCGGGATTGATCGAAACAATTTTACCCCGCTCGTCCAGCAAGAGCCAACCCGCCGTCATATTGCTGATGAAATACTGATTCAGGCTGGAAACCATCCGGTTGAAATCCACGCCGAAAATCCCCAACTCGTCCAGACGGTCCACATTCAAATTGGCGCTGAAATCGCCGTGCGCCACCTGCCGGGTTTGGCCCACAATACTTTTCAAAGGGTTCACGATGGCGTAGGCGATACCCAATCCCGCCAGCGCTCCGATTCCGGTGAACGCCAGGATCTCTATTTTAACGTACAGCATGAGTTCCTGAATTTCGATCTTGCTGGGGGGAGAAAAGGATTTAACGTCGAGGTCGGTAAAATTCTCAATGAGAATCAGGGCGATGAATCCGGAAGCGAAACTGGTCAACGCCAGAACGGCGGGAAGGATGATAAACAGACTCAGGGAGAGCTTTTTTTTGAAAAGAAAATCAGACCAACCAAACATAATAGTTTGAATTTCCCTGTCCGGCGCAAGCGCCGCCGTCGGGCGCTTATTCGGGCCAGCCGTAGCGGCCCACGAGACGCACAAACGAGCAGTCTCCCAAAGACTCCTCGCGCAGTTTGTCTCCGCATTTTACCGCAGACGTCAGTTTCTGGTTTTCCATCTCGCCGACGGGCGCAACCAGTCGGCCCCCGTCTTTCAATTGCTGGACCAGCATGTCCGGCAACTCCGGCGCTCCGGCTGTGATCAGGATCGCGTCGAAAGGCGCCTGGTCCGGCCAACCGTAGGTGCCGTCGAACAATTTGTACACGACATTCATGTACCCCAACTCGTCCAGCAACCTCTGCGCCGTCACGCCGAGTTTTTTTATCCGCTCAATGGTGAACACCTGGCCCGCCATTTCCGAAAGCACGGCGGTTTGGTACCCCGATCCCGTTCCAATTTCCAACACCTTCTCGCCGCCTTTCAGGTTCAGCGCCTCGGTCATTTTGGCGACCACGTAGGGTTGGGAAATGGTCTGCGATTCGCCGATGGGCAGAGGGTGGTCTCCGTAAGCCCGGTCCTGAAACGATTCCTGGACGAACAGATGCCGGGGCGTCCGGCTCATGACTTCCAGCAGGCGATAGTCCCGGATTCCCCGGTTGAGGAGTTGTTCCTCGACCATCTTTCGCCGTTGGCCGGAAAATTTTTGCGCGGCTACGCTCGTCATTAGATTCCTGGTATCTATGCCAACTTTAATTGAAAGGAAGGAAATTTAATTCTTGCTGAGGAAACTTGGAAGATTCGAGCTTCGCTGATGCCAGTACATACACAACTGGACTTTTTCCTGTTTTTGCGGATTCTGGTAAAATACCAGGTCCCAGCGGTCCTGATTGCCGTCGTACTTGAGGAGATAAATGTTCTGGTCGTCCGCCCGCACCTTGAAGTAAGCCGACCACTCCCCGTACCAACGGTCGAGGATCTCCTCAACCTTGTAGGACCGGTTCAAAAGCCGAAAACCCACCGGCCGGTCGTTCATGCGATCACCCGAATTACAGGAAACCTCCATAATAAACGTATGGTATGATTTTGCCCCGTAAAAGTAAACTGTTTTCTAATCAGGCGTCATGGCTCCCGTCCCGGAAAAATCCCGCATCGAAAAACATCTCCGCGCCCTGGTTGGAGAGCGAAATTTGTTCACCGCTCCGCAACAGCTAAAGCGGGCGGAGGACTACATTGCGCGCCAGTTTTCCGCCCTGGGATTGCGGGTCGAACGGGAACCGGTCGCCTTAGACGGCCAGATATCCAACAGCGTTTTGGGATTGCAACCCGGAACCGCCCCGGCGCCGGACCTGTTCATTTTGGCCGCGCATTATGATACCGTGGCAGGGTCGCCGGGAGCCGACGACAACGCCAGCGCCGTCGCGGCGCTTTTGGAGATCGCCCGCTGTCTGGAAACTGTTTCCCTCTCTCATTCCCTGCTGTTTGCGGGGTTCGCGCTGGAAGAATACGGCATGCTCGGAAGCGCCCAATACGCCCTCGCGGCCAAAAAAAATTCCCGCCCCGTAAGAGGAATGATCTCTCTCGAAATGCTGGGGTTTCGTTCCCACGAACCCGGATCACAAAGTTATCCCGCGTTCATCGATCCTGCGCAATATCCCGACCGGGGCGATTTCATCGCCGTGGTGGGCAACGAGGTCTCGCGGCATTTGACGTCCGGCCTGTCCGCCGCCATGCGCGGGTCCGTCCCAACCCTTCCCGTGATCGATCTCGTCCTTCCCGGCAGGGCGGAACAATTTCCCGACGTCCGGCGGAGCGACCATGCCCCGTTCTGGGACCTGGGATTTTCCGCCGTCATGGTCACGGACACGGCAAACTTTCGCAATCCCAATTACCACCAGCCCACGGACGTTCTGGAAACGCTGGACCTGGATTTCATTCGCGACGCGGCTCAAGGAATCGCAAGCTATCTGGAACACGAATTGTGTTAACCGGGCAAGCGCCCGGTCGGCGATTAATAGGCTCCCCCTTGCAAAAGCCTGTCCTGAGCTTGTCGAAGGGCGAGCCTGGAAAACGACGCGAGCTTCGACAGGCTCAGCCTGACAAGTTGCTTCCATTTTCAAACGCTGGGTCCAGCGGTACGCTGGCCTGGAGGCAGTAAAAAAGAAACTGATTTAATCTGAGTCCCTTATGGAAAACCCAAACCAGCCTCCGCCCCTTGGCGAACCGCCCGCTCCCCCGGTAGCGAAACCAAAAACCAAAAGCCGCTGGCCGATCCGTATTGTAAAATTTTTCGTCTGGTCGGGGATTTTGATTTTCCTGCTGGTCGCCGGGACCGCAGTGACCCTGCAATACTTTTTCCCCGCCGAGACTCTGCGCCCCATCATCGAAAGGGAAGCGACCCGCGCGCTCAAAATACCCGTGACCATTGGCGGACTCGAAGTCGGCCTGTTTCAGGGGCTGACCATCCGGCAGGTCCGTCTCGGTTCCGGCAAGCCCATCGCGGAGGTCGGGGAGTTGGTGTTGGATTACGACCTGCGTCAACTGGCCCAGGGGGAGCTGGTGATCAACCAGGTACTGCTGGACCGTCCGACTTTTTATCTGAAATCAGTCAACGGCGTCTGGAACTTCCAACCGCTTATGGATCTCGGCGGCACGGAGAAAAAACCCGCTCCGACTCCTGCTCCTATTCCCACTCCAAAACCGGGAGAGGAACTTCCCCTCCCGTTCCAGGTCGATATAAAGAGCCTGTCGATCCGCCAATTGCAAATCGACGCCGATATCGACGGCCACACCCAGGCGCATGTTGAAGGATTCAACTTGCAGGCGAGCGGCAAAATCGCTCTGGAATCGATGGACCTCGTCGTCTCCCTCGTCATGTTGCCGCCAAAGGACGCGGCGCGACGCCACAACGTCCTGTTCTCCACCAGCGAAGGCGACGGCATGGACGTCAAAACCCGTTTCGTCGGCGAATTGAAAATCGCGCCCCAGAGTCTGGACAGCGCCGACGCTTCAGGATCGCTGGCCTTCACCGACAACGAAATCGTTGTGGGAAAACGCCTGCCCTCTCCGGACCTTAACGTTCAAATGGACGCCTCGGTTTCCCTGAAACCCGAAACCCTGAACCTCAGAAATCTCGACCTGGGAATCGGTGAAAACAACCGGATACAACTCGTCGCCAAGGCGAGCGATTTTCAAACCGATCCAAAATTTGACCTGCAATTTAAAAACCTGCAACTGAACTTCGACGAGATCATGCAATGGGTCGGCGATCAAATCGCCCCGACGACCGTCTCCGGACTTTTAAAAATCACCGGCCTGCAAATCTCCGGACAACTGAAAAACAATCAGCCGGAAACCCTGCGTCTCTCCGGCGGCAAGGTCGTTCTGGAAAACGTTTCCGCCAATCACCCGCCCCTTGCGGCGAAAGTCGACGGGTTGCAGGCCGATCTGGATTTAACCGACATTGAGGTTCGCCAACTGGAGCCGCAAAAGATCGCCGCGCGCCTGCATTTTAATTTGCAACGCGCGGGTTATGAAAAACACGTCGTCAGCGGCCTGGACCAAACGGTCGCGCTCAACATGGACGAGCCGGGATTCGCCAAAACCCGCGTCGGCCTGACCACGGTCGCGCAATCGGCGACCTTCCAGCATCCGGAGTTCGGCAAACTGCAAACCAGCCTGCGCCTGAGCGCCGCCGGTCGCGGAAGTCTGCCCGACGGCGACTTCCAACTGAGCCGTTTTAAATTGGGGCTGGGCAATTTTCTTTCCGCCGACCTGGACGGCACGGTTCAGGATTTCGGCAAGAAACAGCTCAACCTCAACCAGACCCTGGACGTCGATCTGAAAGCGCTCCAGGCCTTCCTTCCCAAAAAAGTTTTACAAGACGCCGGGATCAATTCCCTTCAGGGCAAGTTAAACGTGCACAACCGCCTGCAGGGAAAACTGGACGATAAATTCCAGCCCAGGGCGTCATTGTTGAACGCGGCCATCGCGCTCAAGCAGGGCGGCGTGGAATTAAAGGAGCCGCCCGTTCAGGTTGTGGGACTGGAACTGCAAACCGCCGTGCCGGTGATGTTCGATCCGAAACGCGGCGTCAAGGTTCCCAGCCTCGACCTCAACATGAGCCTGGAGCGCGTCGTGGCGATGGGCGTGTGGGACGTCGGCCCGACAAAAATCAACACCCGCACCACCATGAAAAAGTTTTATCCGCTGGACGGCAAGGCGGGCATGATTCCCCTGACTCACGAAACCGACGTCCAGGTGGAATCCATCGCCGGAACCGAGCCGAAGGTCAATTTGTCCCACTTCGGCCTCAAGGCGGAAATGCGCGCCGATCTGCATCCGGACAAACAGGACGTCCGCAACGCCACGCTGAAAGGCGAAGCGACGATCGTCGAAACGCGAGCCATGGACCAAATACAAATGGGAAAAGTGTTGGCCCGGTTTTCCGCGGACCTGCACGACAAGTCCCTGGAACGCGTTCGCGCGCAGTTGAATCTTGACGTCGAGAAACCAAAAATTCACAACGCCGATCTGGATCTCGAACTGGGAAAAATCCAGGCCAACGCCCTGACCCGCATGAACCTTAAAACCGGCGCCGTGTCCCTCGACCTCGCCGGATTGCAAATCCCGGGTCTCCTCAAACTGGAAGCGGGAGGAAAAGTCGACAAGTGGGGCGAGACCTTCGACTTGACCGCCAACGCCGATGCGCTCGATCTCGATTCCCTGTGGAAAATCCTGCCGCCGGCTGTGGTCAAGGATTACGGGAAACTGCGGGTCGCAGGCGCCGCGCATTTCAACTTGACGGCAAAAGGAAAACAGCCGGACGAAAAAGCGATCAAAAAGTTGAACCTGCCTCTGGCGCTGTCCGGCAATTTTGGACTGACCGGGTTTTCGCTCGACTGGCCGGAACAGTTTTTGAAAATTGAAAACGCCAAAACCGCTCTCCAGCTCAAGCTGGACAAAAACAATGTGGAATTTTCCGGCGACCTCGCGGCGGAAAAACTTTTCAAAACCGACGTCCTGGACGAGGAATGGCTGGACCCGGCTTTAGATTTTAATTACGCGCTGAAAGAGTGGAACCGCCTGGACCTGAAGTCCCACCGACTGACGCTGAAGAACCGGGGGGTGGTTCACACTTTGACGGGGCACGTGGACGGACTGAAACCGTTCTTCACGCAAAAGGCGGACCCCGCGCCCGCCGAGTTGGCGCGTCGGCTGGACGTGGATCTCTCCAACCGGATTGAAGCGCAAACGGATTCCCTGCAATCCCTCCTCAAAGACATGCGGACCCAGGGATCGGTGTTCGCCCGGTTGCGGGTGAGACAGACGGCGGGGAAAAAGACCGGGGCCGAAGGGGAGATCGGGTTCAAGGATTTTGGGATCGAACAACTCGCTCCCCCCGACCCGAGCGGAGCGCAAACAACCGTCCTGCAACTTTCCGGGATCAACGGCAAGTTTCCTTTCGCCAAGGAATATTTTTTGGACCGGAAGCTCCTGACAGTCAACCGCAACCGGGACGCCGTGTCGGAAAAAGGTTTCTTCGCGCAGTTGAAGGAGTTCTCCCGCTACAAAAATATTCTCACCGTCGACTCCGCACGCTTCGACGCCCACCACATCGACCGGCTGGGCATGAACCTGTACTTCAAGGACAACCGCCTGGCGCTGGAGAACTTTTTGATGAAGGTGTTGAAAGGCGCCGTCGCGGGCAAAATGTTTTTAGTCCAGACGGCGGAAGGTCCGACGCTGAAATTTTCCAGCGAATTCGCGGGACTCGATTTTAACGAGTTGCTGGAGAAGAAAACCCTGTCCGGCGGCAAGAGTTCCGAGGTCGACGGCAACGTGCAGTTTAATTTCAAGATCGGCCAGGGCGACCCGGACCGGCGCGTTTCGCTGGATCAGATCAGTTTGAAAATCGCGCTCACCCGAATCGGCGAAGAAACGCTGGACCGGATCCTTTTGTATCTCGACCCGGAGGAAAGCAATCCAACCATCGTCGACACGCGGGCCAAAATAAAACTGGCGATACCGCATCGCGTTGTGATCGGGTTGGAGAACGGCAACATCAACCTGGAGACCTGGGTGAAAAGCGACCTGTTGGGCGGGATCGTCCAGGCGCCGTCGTTGAAGCGCGTCCCGGTAACGAACTTGAAACAGTTCGCGGAAATTTCCGATCAGTTGCAAGCCCTGGCCGGGTTGAGCCGGGTCTTGAGTTACCTTTCCGCGCGCGGGATCGAGTTTAAGGAAGACGGCGAGCTGCAACTGTTTTGAGCGCCGGGAGGTAATGTTTTGCTCCCTCTTGCAAAGAGGGTTGGGGTGATTCTTCCCTTAAAAAATTTAATGGATCGGTTTTTCTTTTTGAAACTGCTCTTCGCTGACCATTGAAATTTCTAGAGGAAGAACCCCCCTGGCCCCCCTTGCAGGGGGGAACCGGCGGTGGTTTTTTATGTCAACTGGGTCCAGCGTCACGCTGGCCGGGCGCCTGCCCGGCTCGCCGCCACTCGCCGTGGGGGCAGAGTCTGAGTCGCAAGCTCACCGAGGCTCGCAGGATTCCCCGTTAATGTTCACCTATTGCCACCGGGCGCCTGCCCGGCTCGCCGGATTTTTTCGACCGTGCCGGTGGTGGAGAGTCCTTGCACGATGGGCACCAGTTCCACGCGCGCGCCGTAGCTTTCGACGATATCTCTTCCGACCACCTCTTCCAGTTTGTAGTCGTCGCCCTTCACCAGAACGTCCGGGCGGACGCCGCGGATCAGGCTTTCCGGCGTGAGTTCGTTGAATATGGTGATGTAGTCGACGTATTTCAGCGCGGATAAAATGTTGGCGCGTTCGTGCTCGTTTTTTATCGGGCGACCGTCGCCTTTGAGGTGGCGCACCGAGTCGTCGCTGTTCAGCCCGACAACGAGGACGTCGCCCAGCGCCTTGGCGCGTTGCAGAAACTCGATGTGCCCGCCGTGGATGATATCGAAACATCCGTTGGTGAACACCACCTTCTTGCCGAGGCTCTTGGCGTGGCTGATGATCTGGCTCAGCTCGCTGAAATCCAGAACGTTGCTGGAAACGCGCAGCAACTCTTCCTGCAGGTAATGGTTGATCTCTTTCAAGGTCACCACCGCGGTGCCCAGCTTGCCGACGACGATTCCCGCGGCCATGTTGGCCAGCGTGGCGGCTTCCTGATAATCCAGTCCGTGGAAAACGGCCCTGGCCAGGACGCTGATGGCGGTGTCTCCGGCGCCGGTGACGTCGAACACTTCCCGGGCGCGCGTTGAAATCTCCACGGGTTTGGATTTCGCCTGGTACAGCGTCATGCCTTCCTTGCCGCGCGTGACGAGGACGGCCTTGGCCTTGGTCAGCGTCATCAGGTACTGCGCGGCGCGTTCCATGTCCTCTTCGTTGTTGATTTTGATCGGCACGGCGCCCTCGATTTCCTTTTTGTTCGGCGTGATGAGGGAGGCTCCTTTATAAATCGAAAAATCGTCGCCCTTGGGATCGACGATGACTTCCTTTTTTGAGTTTTTGGCGCGCTTCATAATGGCTTGCAGGATTTTGGGCGTCAGCATTCCCTTTTGGTAGTCGGAGCAGATCACGCCGTCCATGGAAGGCAGAATCTTGTTGATGTAAGCGATAAATTTTTGCTCGACCTCTTCGGGAATCTGACGGTCGTCTTCCTTGTCGATGCGCAGGATTTGCTGGTTGTGCGCCAGGATGCGGATTTTCGACGTGGTGGGCCGGTGCAGATACCGGTAAATCCCTTCGGTGTTGACGCCGCGTTCCTGTAAAAGCTCGATCAGCCGGTCGCCCTTTTCGTCCTGACCGATGGCGCCGACGATGTACACCTCGCATCCCAGCGCCACGAGGTTGTTGGCCACGTTGCCGGCGCCGCCGATGGCGCGGTTTTCGGATTTCGATTCCAGCACGGGGACCGGCGCTTCCGGGGAGATGCGGTTCACGCTTCCCCAGATGTATTCGTCCAGAATCAGATCGCCGATCACCATCACGCGGGCAATTTTGTCTCCCTCGAGAAACAATTTAAAATCATGTTTCATTTGTCAGTTCCTGTTCGATCAGTTCGCAAATTATATGGCCGACGGCGATGTGAGTTTCCTGGATGCGCGCGGTGTCGTTCGACGGCACGACGATGGCGAGTCCGGCCAGGTTTTTGATTTTGCCGCCGTCGTTGCCCAGGAGGGCGATGGTCTGGGCGCCGCGTTCGGCGGCGACTTTAAGGCCGCGCGCCACGTTTTCGGAATTGCCGCTTGTGCTGATGCCGATCACAACGTCGCCGGGTTGCGCCAGCGCTTCCACCTGGCGGGAAAAAACGGTTTCAAATCCGTAATCGTTGGCCAGGGCGGTCAGCGCGGAAGTGTCGACGGTCAGCGCCAGCGCGGGAATGGCTTTGCGTTCGCGCTTGAAGCGTCCGATCAACTCGGCGGCGATGTGTTGGGCGTCGGCGGCGCTTCCGCCGTTGCCCATCAACAACAATTTGCCGCCGCCCGCGAGGCTTGCGCTTACCATCCGCGCCGCCTCGAGAATCTTATCCGCCTGCTCGTCGGCCATGCGCCGTTTGAGGTCGGCGCTTTCGTTCAACATTTGTCTGATGCGTTCCATGACGGCGAAAATCCAGGAAAATGTTATCAATTGTCAGGCTGAGCCTGTCGAAGCCCGCGCCCTTATTTGCTTTCGCCCTTCGACAAGCTCAGGGTGACAGTAAATGGTTCCTAAAAAAAGACTTTTTCAGCAACCCGCTATTGTATCAAATCAAACCTTCGTCGGCGAAACTGTAATATTCCTTGTCGCCGATAATGATATGGTCCACCAGTTTGATCCCGATGATCTCCCCGGTTTTAGTGAGCCGATGGGTGATCTCCACGTCCGCCTGGCTGGGGGTGGGGTCGCCACTGGGATGGTTGTGGATGAGCACGATCGAAGCGGCGGATTCCTTAATAGCCGGGATCATGACTTCTCTTGGGTGGACGATGCTGGCGTTGAGACTGCCTTTGGAGATGGTGATGTCCTTGATGATTTTCAGTTTGGGGTTGAGGAGGACCACCTTGACCACTTCCTTTTTCAGGTTGCGGAGAAACGGCTCGAAGCGAAGCGCAAAATCCTGACTGCACCGCATGGCGATGTTTGTGCCGGACAGTTGCGAGGCCATGCGTTTGCCGACCTCCAGGGCGGCCTTGATCTGCGCGGCTTTGGCGGGTCCGATGCCGCGAATCTTGTTGAGTTCGCCGATGGAGGCGGAGTCGAGTTTATGGAAGTTGCCGAATACTTTTAACAGGTCGCGGCTCAGGTCGATGGCGTTTTTATGGCTCTTGTGGTCGCCGGACCCGATGAGGATACCCAATAACTGGGCGTCGGACAGGATGTCCGGCCCGAATTTGATCAGACGCTCGCGGGGGCGTTCTTCCTTGGGCCAGTTCTTGATGGACGACGTTTTATACTTGTCCATGAGTCCGCCGAATCTCTAGGAGAGCGCCATGGTTTTTTTAAAGTAATCGATGGTGGCTTTCAGCCCCTCGTCCAGTTTCACTTTGGGTTCCCATTGCAAAATTTCTTTCGCCCGCGTGATATCGGGCCGCCGCAATTTGGGATCGTCTTCCGGGATGGGAGCGAACACCAGTTTGCCGGAGCTTTGGGTGTCGCGCAGGATTTTCTCCGCCATTTCGAGAATGGTCATCTCCACGGGGTTGCCCAGGTTGACGGGATAGTTTTCGCCGGACGTCAGCAAGCGGTAGACGCCTTCCACCAGATCGGAGACGTAACAAAAACTCCGCGTCTGCCCGCCGTCGCCATAGACGGTCAAGTCCTCGCCTTCCAGAGCCTGGCGCAGAAAGTTGGGAATGGCGCGTCCGTCGTTGAGACGCATGCGTGGACCGTAGGTGTTGAAGATGCGGACGATTTTAGCGTCCAGTCCATGAAAGCGGTGATAGGCCATGGTGATCGCTTCCGCAAAGCGCTTGGCCTCGTCGTACACGCCGCGCGGGCCGACCGGGTTGACGTTGCCCCAATAACTTTCGGGTTGCGGATGCACCAGCGGGTCGCCGTAAATTTCGGACGTGGACGCCAGAAGCATCGCCGCGCCTTTCGCCTTCGCCAGGCCGAGGACGTTGTGTGTGCCCAGGGAACCGACTTTCAGCGTGGGGATGGGATGCTCCAGATAATCCACCGGGCTGGCCGGGGAGGCGAAGTGCAGGATGTAGTCCAGCGGCCCGTCGAGATCGATATAATTGGAAACGTTGTGTTCGACAAACGCGAAGGCGGCGCTTTTGATGTGCGCGATATTGTCCAGATTGCCGGTGATGAGGTTGTCCATGCAGACCACCTCGTGACCTTTCGCCAGCATGTAATCGCATAAATGCGAGCCGACAAAGCCCGCGCCGCCGGTGATGAGCGTTCTCGCCATAGTTCCTCTAAATGGAATTGGAAAGTTGTGGAAGAGGACCGGACGTCAGGCTTTCTCCGCATAGAATCCGACGGCCTTGCAGAAAACTTTTGACGGTCATCCTCTTCTTTCCTTCCGGTTGCAGTTCGGTCGCTATGATTCTATCCTTTGCGGTTCCGATTTCAACGCCGTAATCCGAAACGCGGACCACCGTTCCCGGCGCGTCCCCGGCCTCTCCGGGGGCGACTTCGACGCGGTACAGGCGGAGCCGCTTATTTTTATAAAACGTATACGCGCCGGGCCAGGGTTCCAGGCCGCGCGCCAGATTGCGAATGGTTTCGGCGGGCCGGTCCCATTGAACGAGTCCATCCTCCTTTTTCAATTTGGGAGCGTAGGTCGCCCGCTCGTGATCCTGCGGCTGGGGAACCAGGTCGCCCGCTTCCAATCGGTCCAGAGTTTCCAGCATCAGCTCCGCGCCTTCCCGCGCCAGCGCGTCGTGCAGGCTTTGGGAGTCGTCCGAGTCGTGAATGGGAACGACGCGGGTCAGCAGAACGTCTCCCGTATCCAAACCTTCGTCCATTTTCATCGTGGACACGCCGGTTTTTTTTTCGCCGTTGATGACGGCCCAGTTGATGGGCGCCGCGCCCCGGTATTTTGGAAGCAGGGACGAATGCAAATTGACGCACGCAAGACGCGGCAGATCGAGCAGGTCCTTTTTCAGGATCTGACCGAAAGCGACGACAACAACAACGTCGGGTTTCAAATCGCGCAGGGTCTGTATAAAATCCGGGGCGCCGGCTTTTTCCGGTTGCAGAACGGGGACGCCGAGGCTTTGCGCGCATAGTTTTACCGGCGGCGCTTGCAACGCCCTCCCCCGTCCCTTGGGCCGGTCGGGCTGGGCGACGACCGCCGCAACGTCGTGTCCGGACTGCGCCAGGGCTTTCAATGCGGGAACGGCGAAATCGGGCGTCCCCATGAATACGAGTTTCATTTTTTTTGAACTTCCTTCAAAATCTTTTTAAACTTGCGCTTCAAAATGTCCCGCTTTATTTTGCTCATCATGTCCCAAAACAATTTTCCGTTCAGGTGATCCATCTCGTGCTGAAAAGCGCGGGCGACGTGATCCTCGGTCTCGTACCGAACGTCCTTGCCGTTGAGATCGACGCCCTTGATCTCAATCCGTTTGGCGCGTTTGACCTCGGCGAAAATTTCCGGAATGCTCAGGCACCCTTCCTCGCCCAGGATTTTATCCTCGCTCGCCGTGATTTCCGGATTGATGATGGTCACCGGGTTGGGCTTGTCCGTTCCCGCCCCGATATCCACCACTATAATGCGACTTGAAATCCCCACCTGGTTTGCCGCGAGGCCCGAACCCGGCGCCGCATACATGGTTTCGATCATGTCCGCGGATAAAGTCACGAGATCGCCGTCGATGTTTTCGACGGGGGCGCACTTTTTACGCAGGACAGGATCGAGGCAGTATTTAATGGTTAAAATGGACATTTCCTACGGGATGAAAAACCTGTATGAGGCCCCGAATCGGACCGATGCAAAAGTTTAATCT
Organism: Nitrospinaceae bacterium; assembly: GCA_029261575.1. Taxonomy (GTDB): domain Bacteria; phylum Nitrospinota; class Nitrospinia; order Nitrospinales; family JACRGP01; genus JAJDBB01. Next base: position 22,746 of record JAJDBD010000176.1, read on the forward strand.
ATTGTCGCGAAAAAGCAAGACGCCGATCAACCTGGAGGCCGTCAAATTGTCAGGCTGAGCTTGTCGAAGCCTCCCCCCTCGTCTTCATCCTCTCCCGCCAGGGGAGAGGAGTTATTAAAGCACGCCCTTCGACAGGCTCAGGGTGACAAATCGGCGCTCACTCTTGGTCCGGAATCTCCCCGGAACCGCTGTGGCGACATTAAGTAGTGTACTCGGCGTTGATACGGACGTAGTCGTAGGAAAAATCGCAGGTGTAGATTTCCGCTTCCGCCCGGCCTTGCCCCAGGCCGATGTCGATGAGAATGTCCTTCTTTTTCATCCGGCTCTTCAGGCGCGGCTGGGAGACGCCCGGCGCGATTTCTCCTTGCCGGACGAGCGGCAGGCCGTTGAGCGAAATATCGATCCGGTTTTGATTCACGGGAACGCCGGAATAACCCACCGCGCAGATGATGCGTCCCCAGTTGGGGTCTTCGCCGAAGACGGCGGTTTTCACCAGACTGGAGGTGGCCACCGAGTTTGCAACCTGGCGCGCCTGCTTCACCGAGCGCGCGCCTCCAACCCGGACGGTGATGAACTTCGTCGCGCCTTCGCCGTCCTCGATGATCTGCCGCGCCAGCGACCGGCACACCTGAGTCAGGGCTTCCACGAAAGCGGGCAAATCTTTTTTCCGCAACGGCGGATTGCCGGCGGCTCCGTTGGCCAGGCAAAGCACGCAGTCGTTGGTGCTGACCTCGCCGTCCACGGTGATGCTGTTAAAGGTCGGGTCGACGGCCTGGCGCAGGGCCGTCTTTAAAGTCTTCGCGTCGACGGCGGCGTTGGTGAAGAGGAACCCCAGCATGGTCGCCATGTTCGGATGAATCATTCCCGATCCTTTGGCGAACCCGCCGACGACGATATTGCGCCCGTTCAATTTGAAAGCATGGCGCGCGGTTTTGAGCGTGAGGTCCGTCGTCATGATCCCGCGCGCGGCGTCCATCCAGCCTTTGGACGAAAGTTTTTTGTTGAGCGCCGGGACGCCGGAGACGATTTTCTCCCAGGGCAGAGGCACGCCGATGACGCCCGTGGAGGCGATCAGAAGTTGGCGCGGCTGAATTTTTAATTCTCCGGCCAAACTATTGGCGATTTCCTTGCAGGCCAGCGTCCCTTGCGCGCCGGTGCAGGCGTTGGCGTTGCCGCTGTTGACGACGACGGCGCGGACCTCCGGATTTTTGCGCAGGGTTTGTTCGCACCACACCACGGACGGCGAGCGCACCCGATTTTTTGTGAACACGCCTGCGGCGACGGCGGGTCGGTCAGAAACGACGAGCGTCAAATCCAGAGCTCCCTTGGCTTTCAATCCGCAGTTAAGGCCCGCAGCTTTGAATCCGGGAACGGCGGGGTTGGGATGGTTAGATTTTTTTTTCATGATTTTGGTTCAAATAGAAGTGACCGGCGATCCTAAGCGAACAGCGGACTCCGATCTTTTAAATCTTGTCTAAAAGATTTTCCATTAAATTTCTAAAGGAAGAATCACCCCAACCCTCTTTGCAAGAGGGGGTTTAAACACTGCCTCCAGGCGCTTGCCTGGCGCTGGTTAGGGGTACCTGCCGGGCGCGTTCAAGGCCTGGGTTTCGTCCAGGCCGAGCATGATATTCATGTTCTGCACGGCTTGTCCGGACGCGCCTTTCACCAGGTTGTCCAGGGCGCTGACGATCACCGCGCGTCCCGTGCGGCGGTCCACCTGCAAGCCGATATCGCAAAAGTTGGAGTGAACCACCTGATGCGTTCCCGGATAACTCCCGGCGTCCATCACGCGCACGAACGGTTCGTCTTTATAAAAATCCTTGTAAAGCGCGACCAGGTCTTCCAGGTCCAGTTCCTTTTTCAACGAAACGTAAATAGCGCTCAACATTCCGCGCGTCATCGGCATGAGATGCGGCGAGAACGTGAGGTTGATTTCGCGTCCGGCCAGAGCCGAAAGTTCCTGCTCCATTTCCGGCGTGTGGCGATGCGTCGCCAGCGCGTAGGGAGTAACGCTTTCGTTGCATTCGGAAAACTGCGTGGCCGGGTTGGGCCTGCGCCCCGCGCCGGAAACGCCGGACTTGCTGTCCGCGACGACGCTGTCCAGGTCCGCCCATTCCTTATCCATCAACGGAGCCAGCCCCAAAATCACGCTGGTGGGGTAGCATCCCGGGTTGGCGACCAGGCGCGCGGACTTGATTTGTTCCCGATGCAGTTCCGGCAGTCCGTAAACTGCCTGGTCCAGCAGGTCCGGTTGCAGGTGCGGCGTGCGGTACCACTCTTCGTAGGTTTCCGGATTATGAATCCGAAAATCCGCGCTGAGGTCTATGATTTTGCACGAGCCTTTGAGAAACTCGGCCATTTGCCCCATGACGACGGTGTGCGGCAGGGCGAGAAACAAGACGTCGCAGGTTTCGGCGATGGACGCATCGAGCGCCGCCAGGGGCCGGTCGCAAAATCCCCTGAGCGAAGGGAAGACCTCGTCCATGGTTTTTCCGGCGTAGGTTTCCGAGGTCAGCGCGTTCAACTCGACGCCGGGATGGTTCCACAACAGGCGGACGAGTTCGTATCCGGTGTACCCCGTGGCCCCCGCAATGTTTACTTTAAACATGGAGACTCCAATAAAAAAAAGGGAGGCTGAAAGCCTCCCTTTTATAAATCGAAACGTTTGTTTAGTCTGGGATAGGGCAGATCAGCGTTTGGAGAACTGGAAGCGTTTTCTGGCTCCCGGTTGTCCATATTTTTTGCGTTCCACGACGCGGGCGTCGCGCGTGAAGTATCCGGCTTTCTTAAGAACGGGCCGCAGGCTGGGGTCGCACTCGGCGAGCGCGCGGGTGATGCCCAGGCGCAGGGCGCCGGACTGGCCGGACAGGCCGCCGCCGCGAACGGTGGCTTTAATGTCGTAGGAGTCCAGGACTTCCGCCGTAACCAGAGGTTGTTTGATGATGGCTTCAAGGGTTTCCCGCTTAAAGTGTTCCATCAGATTTTTGTTGTTCACAACAATATTTCCTTCGCCGGGCTGTAACCAGACGCGGGCGATGGAGGCCTTTCTTTTTCCTGTTCCGTAAAACCTGTTTTCCATTAAAGACTCTCGCTCATTCAGAAAATTAATTAAACCGTTTTCGCTTCCGGGTTTTGACCGCCAGAAAACTAATTAAACCGTTTTCGCTTCTGGAATTTGACCGCCAGAAAGTTAATTAAACTGTTACTACTTCCGGGTTTTGACCGTCGTGGGGATGTTTGTCCCCATTATATACCCGGCAGTTTTTTCTCAGACTTCGGCCCAAACGATTTTTTGGCAACATGCCGTTCACGGCGCGCGATAACATCTCCGCCGGATTTTTTTCAGCCACTTGCGTGGCGGTTCGGGATCTAATGCCTCCGGGAAACCCGGTGTGGTGATAATATATCTTGTCGTCCCATTTTTTGCCGGTCAATTTAACCTTGGAGGCGTTGATGATGACGACGTTGTCCCCCATGTCGACATGCGGGGTGAACGTGGGTTTGGTTTTTCCGCGCACGATGGACGCGGCCTTGCTGGCGACTCGTCCCAACGGCTTTTCAGCGGCGTCGATAATCACCCATTTTTTCTGCACGTTTTGCTTATTGGCTAAAAAAGTTCTCATCAGTACAAAGGCCTATGCGTATGAATTTTAAATGAAGCGGGTATAATATGACAACTGTCCCTGCGGAGTCAATTAAATAATCGATTAAAAAGACAGGGCTTTCGCCGTTCCGAGTCGCTACGGCCCGGCTGGAGGCGTCGGAGGCGAATTGGAAAGGGCTTTGATTTTTATAGCGAATTGGTTTAACTTTAATCTCTTTCTTATTTTAATTGGACTTTGATTTAATGAATGATTCGACCGGAAACAACACAGCAGTTACGCCCACTCCCGCCTGCCCCCCTTCGGCAAACGTCGACGACGGCGCATTGAACCGGGCGCAGGAGCGGTCGCAAAACCACCTGTTCTCCATGCAAGACCCGGAAGGGTTTTGGGTGGACGAGTTGGAATCCAACGTGTCCATGACGGCGGAAGTGGTTTACTTCTACCACATGATGGAGATCGAGCCGCCAGAAGGGCGAATTGAAAAAATCGTCAACTATCTCCTCAGGTTACAGCAGGAAGACGGCGGCTGGACGATGTTTCCCGACAACCCGAGCGATATCAGCTACACGGTGGAAGCGTACGTCGCCTTGAAGATGAGTGGCGTTTCCGCCGACCGTCCGGAAATGTTACGTGCCAGAGAGTTCATCCTGAACAACGGCGGCGTGCGTTCCTGCCGGGTGTTCACCTGGACGTTCCTGGCCTTGCTGGGCGAAATGCCCTGGGAATCCGTCCCACCCATGCCCGTGGAGCTTATGCTGTTGCCCAACGGGGCGTACTTCAGCATTTACGAAATGTCCAGTTGGTCGCGCAGCACCGTGGTTCCCTTGATCGTCGTTTACGCTTATCAGATGACCCGTCCATTGGAAAAAAACCAAACCTCGCCCGAAATTTTTACCGAAGCGGACCGAAATATCCGGTTCCCCTATTCCGGCAAAGGGTTGACCTGGGGGAACTTTTTCGTGTGGCTCAGCCGGGTGATCGAGTGGGTAGGCAAATGCCCCTGGAAACCGTTACGCCGCCACGCGCTCAAGAAGGCAAAAAAATGGTTGCTGGACCATCAGGAACCGGAAGGCGACTTCGGCGGCATCCAGCCTCCCATGATCTATTCGCCCCTGGCCTACAAATGCCTGGGATATAAAAACGACGATCCGGAGATCGTTTTAAGCCTGGAGGCGCTGGACCGCTTCATCCTCGACTTTGGCGACCATTGCGCGATGCAGGCCTGCGTTTCTCCGCTGTGGGACACGGCGCTTTCCGGCAATGCACTGATCGATTCCGGCGTTCCGGCGGATCATCCAAAGCTGGTTCAGGCGGCGGAATGGATTTATAAAAAACAGGTGACGAGTTATAAGGGCGACTGGCGGGTGAAGAATCCCCACACCCCCCCCGGCGGCTGGGCGTTCGAGTTTTACAACCAGTTGTATCCCGATTGCGACGACACGGCGGAAATCCTGATGTTCCTCCAGCGCGTCCCGGTTGCGGACAATGAAATGAAGGAACGGGAAATCCAGCGCGCCGTGACCTGGCTGTTGAGCATGCAAAGCTCCAACGGCGGCTGGGCCGCCTTTGATCAGGACAACGACAACCGGCTGTTCAACGAAATTCCCTTCGCCGACCTCGGCGCCATGCTCGATCCGCCGACGGTGGACGTGACGGGCCGCATTTTATGGGGACTGGGGTTTCTCGGCTTCAAGGAAGATCACCCTCGCGTCAAACGCGCCATCGACTTTGTCAAATCGGAGCAGGAAGCCGACGGGTGCTGGTGGGGCCGCTGGGGCGTGAACTATATTTACGGAACCTGGCTGGTGTTGGAAGGACTGCGCGGGATCGGGCAGGACATGGAGCAAAGTTACATTCGCCGGGCCGCGAAGTGGTTGACGGATTGCCAGAACCCCGACGGCGGCTGGGGGGAAACCTGCCTGAGCTACCGCAAACCCGAGCTTCGCGGACAGGGCGTCACCACCGCCTCGCAAACCGCCTGGGCGGTGATGGGGCTGATGGCCGCCGGGGAGACCGACAGCGAGGCCGTGCGACGCGGCGTCCGGTTTTTAGTCGATACGCAAAATGAAGACGGTTCCTGGTGGGAGAAACATTTCACCGGCACCGGATTCCCCGCTCACTTTTTCCTCAAGTACCATATGTACTCGCGCTTCTTTCCCCTGATGGCGCTGGCGCAATACCAAAAAGGTTTTCGCCCCGGCCAGCGCGACGCCGCCACTCGCCGTGGGGGCA
>JAJDBD010000177.1 GCA_029261575.1 Nitrospinaceae bacterium
CCAATCAGGATTTTGTAAAAAAAGCGCCTCCCCAAGTTATCGAGAAAGACCGGGAAAAACGACAGGTCCTTTCCGAAAAGCAATCCAAACTGCTTTTGCACTTTAAGAAGATTGAGGCGCTTGGTTAAGCAAACCTCTAAAGAACGCCGGGGTGGCCCCCGAAGGCAGCCGGGGTAGTCCCCGGATGCGGGTTTGATTTGCAAACCCAACGCGGCTTGTGGCATCCACCGTATGAGCGGCGCCTATTTGCTCCGGCGCTTCGCCGGCCAAAAGTAAAATTGTCGCATGATTAGAGTTTTTTTAATTCACTCCCCCCACATGGGCAACGATAAGCGATAACAATCGATGGACGTCGCGGTTGAACCGTCAAATCGAGATCGGATTCCCGAGGAATCTAAATGGGACCTGAGCGGTCTGTACCGCGAGGCCGCGCCCTGGCGGGCCGACTTTACGGAACTGGAGGCGCAGGTTTCAAATTACGAACCCCTGCGGGGTTCGCTGGGCCGCTCCCCGGACGCGCTCAAGGCTTGCCTGGAGTTCGACGCGGAGGTCATGCGCAAGCTGGAGGCCCTGTACACCTTCGCCCACTTGCGCAACGACGAGGACAAGACCGACAACGTTCATCAGCAAAATTACGAAAAAGTCGTCGGCCTGCATTCCAGGATCATGCAGGCGAGGAGTTTCATCGCCGCCGAGACGATGGAGATTCCCGAAGATAAAATGCGGGAGTTTCTTGAAAGCCGGGAGTTGGAATCTTACCGGCTCCACCTGGAGCGAATGCTCCGGTTTCGCGACCATATTCTTTCGCAAAAAGAGGAGGCCTTGTTGGCCTCGGCTTCGGAAATGGGGCGCGCCGCTCAGGACGCTTTCGGGATGCTGGACAACGCCGACATGGATTATGGAACCGTAAAGGACGAGGAAGGCCGCGACGTGGCTATCACCCACGGCAACCTGTCGAGCCTGTTCCAAAAATACGACCGCCGGGTTCGAAAGGAAACGTTCGAGACCTTTTACGCCGCTTACAAAAATCATCGGTACACCTACGCGGCGTTGTTGTCCGGAAGCGTAAAAAAGGATCTATTTTTCAGCCGGGCGCGGAATCACGCGTCCACGCGGGAGCAGGCCCTGTTCGACGAAAACATTCCCGTCGAGGTGTACGACAACCTGATCGGCGCCGTGCACGACAACCTGGAACCGTTGCGCAAATATTTTCGCATCCGGAAAAAAATACTGGGGCTGGACGAACTTCGCATTTACGATTGTAGCGTTCCCCTGGTTGAGGATTTCAAATGGAACCTGACTTACGAGGAAGCGGTCCCGAAAATTCTGGCCGCGCTGGAACCCTTGGGATCCGAATACGCCGCCGTATTGAAGGAAGGCCTGTTGGAAAAGCGCTGGGTGGACCGTTATGAAAATAAGGGCAAGCGAAGCGGGGCGTACTCTTCCGGCTGTTACGATTCCCAGCCGTTTATTCTGATGAATTACCGGGACGACGATATCAACAGCCTCTACACGCTGGCGCACGAAGCGGGACATTCCATGCACTCGCATTTTTCGAGAAGCCATCAACCCTATTTGTACGCGGACTACACGATCTTCGTCGCGGAGGTGGCTTCCACCTTCAACGAAACGCTGATCACGCGCTATCTGTTGAGCCAGAACCCGGACCGCGACATGAAAATTTACCTGACGTGCCGGGAAATCGATAGTTTTCGCGGCACGCTCTATCGCCAAACGATGTTTGCGGAGTTTGAACAGATCGTCCACGCCGCGGCGAAAGACAATCAACCTTTAACCGCAGACGTGTTCTGCGAACAGTATCGCAAACTGATCGAGCTTTACTTCGGCGCGGAAGTTGTTTTGGACGACGCGCTTTCTCTGGAGTGTTTCCGGATACCGCATTTTTATTTCAGCTTTTACGTGTACAAATACGCCACCGGAATTTCGGCGGCCTACGCCCTGGCGGATCTTGTTTTGAGCGGCGGGGAAGACGCGCTGGGCAAGTACCTCGACTTCCTCAAGTCCGGGGGATCGAAGTATCCCATCGACCTGTTGAAAGACGCCGGAATCGATATGACCTCGCCCGAGCCGATTGGCACGGCGCTAAAAAAATTCGCCGAATTGGTGGACCAGTTGGAAACTCTGACCTCGTGAAAACCTCCCCCTTCAGTCGCCGGGTTCCAAATTTCGAATATTTTATAAGAACAGCTTTTAATCACGACTCATTAAATTAAGGAAACTTGTTTTGAAAAAACCAAACCCATCCCACCGAAGACCGGGAAACCCTACCCGCCGAAATCCCAGCAACGTCCGCGGGGACAGAAATCCAGCCAACAATAACAACAGAAATTCGCAATCCAGAGTCTCCCGCGCCGAAGCGGCGAAGTTATGGATGGACCATTCCTCGCAAACCCTGACCTCCCACATACCGCTGGCGGTCAATCGATCGCGAAACAGTAACAGCAACGGGAATGGGACCGGAAATGCGAATGGAAGCGGAACCCGCAGGCCGGGCGAGACCAACAGCAATGGACGCTCCGGACCCGGTCGCAACTCCCGCAACAAACCGCGAAACAATCAGCAGGGCAGGCCCTCCTGGCAAAGCGGTTCCGGAGCTTCTAATGAGAATCGCAGTAATGTGTCCGCTCCGCCCCGGCGCGAGGAGTCGCCCCAAAATGGAAGCGACGTCAAAACCGAAATCTCCGCGCAAACCAAGAGCGGACCTTCCCTGGGGCTGGACCCGTTCAAACTGTTTTCGGCCTATCATTTGGGGATCGGCCCGAACAACGATTACAAACCCGCCAACATCAACGAAGTCGCCAGACGGTTTCAGGTCGATCCGGCTCAATTGCGCCAGGCTTTGACGGAACACAATATGGACTCGGGATCTCTTTTGGAAAAAGATTTTGATATGGCGCTGGCTCAGCTGGATATGCAGGTCGCCCCGGAAGGCGTGGACCGCACGGAACTGGCCAAAACCCTCTATCAGGAATTTTTGGAAGCGCCGATTTTGAAGCGGGATTGGAACAAAATGCTGGATGAGGATCGCAAGGAAAACATGAAGATTTTTGGACAGAAGTGATTTGATTGGACTGCCGTTGGCAGTTTAAAATTATTAAGCGCCTCTATTTTGTTCCCGCGCGGAACAGCAACGCTTCCCGCAAAATTCTATCCTGAAGTTTTTGAGCGCGGTCGTTCGAGCATCGCAAATCATTCATAAGGATCGAAAACGCCAGACGTTCCCCGTCTTTCGTCTGCAAATATCCCGAAAGCGCGCTGACGCCGTTGAGGGTTCCGGTTTTTGCGCGCACCGTTTTCGCCTCTTTTAAATCAGTCATTCTTTCTTCCAGACTCCCTTCTCCGCCCATCTCGGCCAGCGCCGAAACGTATTCCGGAAACACGGTCCAGTCCCTGTACACCGAAGCCAGGATAGCGACGATCTGCCTTGGCGACAATCGGTTTTGCCTGGAGAGTCCCGAACCGTCGGCAAAATTATATTCATCGGGAAGAAATCCCAGCCCGCGCATGTAGTTTTGCATCAATTGAATTCCCCCGGCCGTGGTTCCCGGTGGGCCTGATTTTTCCGCCGCCGCCGTTTTCAAAACCTGCTCCGCCATGAAGTTGTTGCTGTATTTGTTCAGCCCGCGAACGATTTGCGACAACCGGTCGGACTCGTGGGTCAATAGAAGCTCCGCCCTTTCGGGAACGCGGTCGGCCCGCACCTTGCCGGTCGTTTCAATCCCGCTTTTGGCAAGGTATTCCTTGAAAACTTGCGCGGTGTAACGCGTGGGTTCCGTGATGTTCAGGTAGTACCGGCTACGGGTTTCGTTCAAAGGCACGACGCCCGTTAGAGTGATCTCGTCAAACCCGTCGCGGTCGACGCGGTCGACCTCCAGTTTGTTTTTCTTCCGGGAGCGGGAGGTGGTGGCGCCGTTGGTCACATGAATGTAATCCGTGCCGGGATCGATCCGCGCTTTGGGTTTCTCTCCGACCCTGGCCCCTGGCCAGGTGTAGACGGTCACCGTGTTGAAGTTGAACGACAAGGCGCCCAGCGGCGCGTTGTAAGGTTCGGATCCGAACTCCTTTTCCCAGGCCTCGATCCTCGACTCCGAATCGAAAAACGAATCGTCCGCCACAATGTCGCCTTCCACCCGGCGCAGGGGAAGGTGGGAGACGGCGTTCGTCAAAAGCCACATTTGCTCGGACACCAGTTTGGGGTCGCCAAACCCCTTGATGTAAAGGTCGCCCTTCAGGACCCCGTCCACCAGTTTGCCTTGGGTGTAGAGCCGGGTCTGGAAACGGTAATTGGTGCCCAGCTCTTTGAGAACGGTTGCCGTCGTCGCCAGTTTCATGTTGGACGCGGGGGTCAGAAGGCGGTCGCCGTTTTTCTCGAAAAGAATTTGGTCGCGATCGAGCGAATGAAACTGGATCCCGTAATTACCTTTTTTAAGGCAGACGTTATTGAGCAGAGGCTCCAGTTTTTTGGCGAAATTTTTGGCGTCGGCGTTTTGCGAAGCGCTGGAAGCGAACCCGGAAACGGGGACGAGCGCCAGACAAAGCGCCGCCGCACAAACGAAAACGAATCTGGCTTTGTTGAATGAGGAACGCATATATAAAATTCTACAAATTCCCGGACCGGATTACAACCAGCGCCAGGCAAGCGTGCCTCCAGGCGCTTGCCTGGCCGGCGAGTTGGCACGGCATTGGAATTATGATATGTTTCAGCGTCTAATTTATCGAAAACCTGTTTCCATCCCCTTTTAATTATGAATTACGATCTGGTAGGCATTGGCAACGCTCTGGTGGACGTCGAAGTCCAGGTGGATGATTCATTCATCGCAGAGCATTCGCTGACCAAAGGCGGCATGCAGTTGAGTTCCCCGGAGGAGCAGTCCCGATTGCTCGACCTTCTTAAGGAGCATGACAAAAAAAATTCGTCGGGCGGTTCCGCCGCGAATACAATTCACGGCGCGGGAGCGCTCGGCGCAAAGACCTATTATCTGGGACGCGTCGCCAACGACGCCTTCGGACGGCTGTACACCGAGGACATGGCCCGATGCGGCGTGGGCTTTCCCGGCCCGGACGCGGAACAGAGCGGCACGGGGACCTGCCTGGTGCTGATCACCCCCGACGCCGAACGCACCATGCTGACGCATCTCGGCGTCTCTTCGACCCTGCATCCCGATAACGTGGATTCCACCATCGTCCGCAACGCCAAGGGGGTTTACATAGAAGGCTATCTGTGGACGGGAGACGAAACCCGCGAGGCGGCGCTCCAGTTGAGCCGGGTGGCAAAAAAGGAGAACGCTTTTGTGTCCTTCAGCCTGAGCGACGCGTTCATCGTCAACGCTTTCAAGGACAGCGTGACGGAGTTCATCCGGGGAGAGGTCGACATATTGTTTTGCAACGATGTGGAAGCCAGGGCGATGGCGGCAACGGAAAACCTGGACGAGGCCTTTGCCCGGCTTTTGGAACTGGCGGACACGGTGTTCATGACGCGGGGCAAAGACGGCTCCTGGGTTGGAAAAGCGGGCGAGGAAAGGCTGGAGGTGAACACGTTTCCCGTCGAAGCGGTGGACGCCACCGGGGCCGGGGATTTGTATGCGGCGGGCGCGCTTCACGGAATGATCAACGGGCACAGCCTGAAGGAATGCGGCGTCCTGGGTTCGTATTGCGCCGCGCAAGTGGTGACCCATCTCGGCGCCCGAATGCCGGTGGGTTCGCACACCGAAGCGGAAGACATATTAAAAAAGTACCCTTCCTAACCGCGGGCTACGCTAATATTTTTTGGGGAAACTCTCGATGGCCTAGCTTGAGACCGGGGGGCGTAAAAAACTTGAAATATCCGCGCAGTTTTAGTATAAAGACTGATTCACTCGAAAGGCGAGTTTGCGCGGAGCCTTTGGGCATAGCGCATGAAAAATTTTAATCAGGAGGTTTGGCTTGGCAAATCATAAATCGGCGATCAAAAGGGCGCGCCAAAACACCGTGCGCGCTAAAAGAAATTCCTTTTGGCGTAGCCGGGTAAAAAACGAAACTAAAAAAGTGTTGGAAGCCGCCGAGGAAAATAATAATGAAGCGACGGAAGTCAGGCTGAAACTGGCAATCAGAACGATTTCAAAATCCCGCAGTAAAGGGGTTGTTCACAAACGCACCGCCTCGCGGAAAATATCCAATCTCGCCCGGCAAGTGAACCGTTTAAACGCTCCCGCTGGAACATAATTTAAGAACCAGGGACTCGAGGATCGTCCTCGGGTTCTTCCCCGAGGTTTTCAATTCCCGGTCCGCCTCCCCCAGGCCGGAAAAACAGCGGCGCAGTTGCGGGGACGTAAAGTTCCCGGTGTGTTTCAAGGCTTTGTCCACGACAAAGGGATTCGCCCCCATGCGTTGGGCGATCTGGCCCGGCGGGCAAGCGCTGTCCTGAAAAAACTTCACCTCCCAGATCACGCGAAACTGCCAGGCGATCGTCCCCAACACCTTGAGAGGTTCCTGGCCGCAATCCAACTGGTTGTGCAGAACCTGAACGGCGGATTGGGCGTCCTTTTTTTTCAGCGCTTCGGCCAGATCGAAAATATTTTCCTGGCGCGTTTCCCCCACCACGCTTTGAACGTCGACCTCGCGAATCTGTTTTGATTTTCCCACATAGACCGAAACCTTTTCCAACTCGCTGGCAAGAAGACCCGGTCGAGCGCCCACCCGGTCGACCAGCATGCGCGCCGCGCTGGCTTCCATCGTCTGGCCTTGGGATTGCGCCCGCTTTTTGATCCACACAACCAGAGCCGCCTCTTTGGGCGCGGCGCAGTCCACCGCTCCCGGCAGGCCGATCAGTTTTTTAACCCATTTTCTTTTGCGATCGACGGCGTCGGCGGTGAGGATCAGGCAGGTTTCCGGAGCCGGGTCGGCAAGGTAATCTCCCAGCGCCTGGATTTGGGAATCGGAGAACGAGGTCTCGTGCAGGTTGCGGGCGACCACCAGCTTGGTTCCGCCCAGGAAAGAGGGAGTGAGCGTTGCGTCCAGCCAGTCGTGGACGCGGCCTTCTTTGCCGTCGAATTTTTCCAGGTTGAATTCGCGGTTGTCCGCAGTGATGAAAAGGCGGGTCAGGGAATCGATGATTTCCTTTTGGAAAAAACGTTCTTCCCCGTACAAAAAATAAACCGGCAGGGTTTGGTTCTGATCCAGCTTGAGAAAAAAGTCGTCGACCTTCACGCCGCCTCGCGATTAGAAGTTATCGATCACCTGGCTCAACACCCGGTTGGCAAAATCCCGATACGCCTCTCGCAACGCCTCTTGACGGGCCTCCTCGGCGCTCGCGACGTCCTGCGGGGCGATGTAGTTCCACTTGGTCTGATAATTTTCTTTCAGGTAAACTTTCTTTTTTACCTGATCGTAAACCTCCACGTCCACGCCCAACAGAACCCAATATTCCTGCGCCACGTCCCGACCGGTGAAGGCGACGGGTTTCAATTCGTAACTGTTCAAATCGCCTTTCAACAAAAGAATTCCGCGATTTTTAGGCGCGACTTTCAAACGATGGTCGTTGATGAAGGCTTGCCGAATCGCGTCGGTGAGTTCCCGGTGGATCAAGGGTTCGGCGGACGAATTGGTAAACAACGGGATGGCGATGGACTTGACGTGCGGCGGCAGGGCGCTGCCTTTGCCCACCAGGCTGTACCCGCACCC
>JAJDBD010000178.1 GCA_029261575.1 Nitrospinaceae bacterium
CGTCTTGCCTTCCGCGTCGCTCAAGGGAGCGCCTCCGCTTCCGGCGACGGCGACGATTATTTTTCGCGATCGCCCGTCCCAGACCCAGTCGGCGCGCGCCTTTTCAATTCCGGCAAAGGCGCGGGCAAAGTCTTCGTAATCCCGCAACGAAACGGCCCGGTCCAGCGTCAGAGCGGTGAAGGGCGCGTTTTCTCGCGCCCGGTCCATCGTTTCCGGATCGGCGGCGCCCTCGGCGGCTGCGGGGTTGACGACCCCCTTGAGGCCCAGCGGGCGCGTCGCCAATTGGCTGAGTTGCGCCTTGCGCACATGGCCCGCGACGCCGATTCCCTTTCGGTACTCCGCCTGAACGTTGGTCTCGCCGGTGGGTAAGCGCGCCCCTTGAACGCCGTCGCCAAACTGAACCACGGTGTTTCCCTCGGTGTTCACATAAGTCGAGTAGACATGCTCCGTCGGCCCGCGCCCATAGAGCCAGGGAACTTCCTCCCAAAGCAGGTCGTTTACGTAAATCTTTAACGTCGAGTCCGCGCCGGAAGGGCTGTCCGAACTCACATAAGTCAGGGGAGTCTGGAGTAAGGCGAATCTCTGGAAAGACTGCGCGGCGTCGCCGCTCCCCAGAATTTCAAAAGTCGTTTCCCCGTGAGTGGCCTGGACCAGGTTGCCGTTGATCTCCACGCTTTTTCGCCAATAGGCCCGGCTCAACGGAGGCGTGAAATTCAGGATCGTAAAATCCCTTCCCAATAAATCCTGTTCCACGCGGGTCTTTTCATCGAGGGTCAGGAACTCGCTCGCCAGTCCGTTCTTCTCGTCCGCTTCGAAGTTGTCGCCGACAGCCGGAACGCCGGAGAGCGTCAGGCGGCGGCCCGCCTGCATTTCCGGCACGACGCGATCCAGAATGATTTTCTGTTCATTTTTCTGAATCGTTTTGGACAAGGGGACGTCGGCGATTTCGAGTTGTTCCGACTGGGCAAACACGGCGGTTTTACGCCGGTCAAACTTTCGATCTTCTTCACGGATTCTCCCATCCCCATTAGAAACCATGGCTCCCACTGCTTTTGGGAGGACGTCTCCCTTGCTCGGTATTTCTATAACTACATTTGGTTCCGTTTCAAGGCGGGTGATTTTTCCGCTCAGGCCAAAATCGTCCCGCGAGGGGGTTGAAACCCTGGTGATTTGATAGAGTTCTGATTTTTCAGAAACCTCGGTACCAGAGACTTTGTAATCAGAAGAAGGCCCATACAAAACCATCCAGCTATTCTCGACCACCTTGGGATACTCGGCGTTCAAATCCAAAGGATAGTCGGTAAAAATAAATTTCTTCCAAGCCTTAATTTTATTCGGATCCGAACCCTGATTATCTTCCAGCAGATTATTTATGGGAAGAGTGGCGCTATTGGAGTGACTGAGCAGGTTCGGGTCGGGCGCGTTGTGGCCAAACAGGGAAGCGCGTTGCCGCATCGCGAAAACCTTTGGGTCGCCGCTGTCCCATATTTTTTCAAGGGGAGACTCCCAATGCGCCAAAGTGTAATCCAGTTCCGTGTTGCCGTCGGGGTCCGGAACGGTCTCTACTTCGCTCAAAACTCTTAGACTCCAATCATCATTTGAAGAGTTATACCCCGGCCCGACGAATAATAGAGCGTCTCCCTTTTGAAGATTGTTTGCGGCCCCCTTTAGATAAAATTGGCTGGCTCCTATTGGGTCGGCATTTAAGAATTCATCTACTGAACCAGCTTTTGCAGTGGTTCCTCTAAATTGATATTGAAACTCGCGCCGTCGCGGTCTCATTGCGTTCCAACCGGGATGCGCCTCAGCCTCTTCGATGGTTTCAAAGGTCTGCGCGGTTTCGTCCTGACCGGGAACGCTTTTCACCTGGATTCCCGGCTCCAGCTTCAAGGTCTGCGCGGCGGGCTGTAAGTTCGCCAACGTTTCTTCGAGTCCGTCTACGGGGGCGTCGAGAATGAAGTTCAGGTCCACGCTCGCGGCGACGCCGGGCGAAAGTTTATAACCGATCAGTTTGGCAAGCTCCCGAATGGAAAGCGTCTCTTTCGCTGATTTTAAATACGACTCGTTGGCGATGCGCTCCTGATAAAAAGTCAACACGTCGGCGGCGATGGCCCAGGCGTCCAACAACGCGATGCTGAAATCGTCGTCCTCCCGCGTGAGCAGGTCGGCCAGTTTCGGGCGCTCTTCGCTGGACAAGCGCGCCAGCATGCTTTCTTTAAACTGGCGAAAGGTTCCCACGCGGTAGGCGATAGAGTCCAGGCCCGGACGGTTCTTGACCTCCGCAGGCGTGGAGACATGGACGCCTTCGCAACAATCGCAATCGTTCAATAAGGATTCGTTGACGGGATCGCTCATCGGCCTCCTCCCATGCGGATGCGCAACACGCCGCGCTCGGGGAAATTGGGATCGTTGTCGAGGCGCGCGATTTCCAGCCGCCCCATTTCCAACACGCCCTCGTTGCGGGCCTCCGTATTCGGGTTTCCCTGTCGCCGAAACGCGGTGATCTCGACGGAAGCCACGCCTTGCACGCCTTGCGCGGCGGCGACGATTGGACTCAGGTAGACGGGTTGACCGAAGGTGAAATTATCCGGATGAAAAGCGCCGCGCCGTCCGCCGGGAAGGTTCCGGGCGCTCAGGACTTTTAATAATTCACTTTTTATGTCCCCGCGAAAATATTCCGGCTGGACGCAGACCATCATATCAATTTCCAAGGAGACGAACTTCGGCGCGTTGACTTCCAGGTCGTATCCGGCCATGCGGAAGTTTTCCAGGTAGCGGCGCGTATTTTGTTCGAATTCCTCGGTAACTTTGCGGCCTCCCTCGCGGTCCACGGAGACGAACGCGGTGTGCCAACTTCCGGTCCAGCGAAACGTTCCGGCGGCCCGTTGAACGCCCGAAAGACGTTCGGTAACCTCGGCGTAATCGTCTTCCGTGACCGCGCGTTGTTGCGTTCGGTAGGCGATCGGGGCGCGCTGGCGGACTTCGTCGATAGACTCCGGGTTTCGCCCGCCGACCGCCGGCAAGGGATTGCGAATCTCCTCAATCCCGTCCAGGTCGGTCGCCATATGGCGCAAGGCGTCGGCGCCAACGTTTCCCGCCGTTCCGTTCCCGATCCGGTAGTCGGCTAAAAATTGCGCTCCCGAGGTCGGGCGCTTGCCGTTTTTATCGTCGCCAAACCGGACGCGAGCCGTTCCGTCGTTTTCCACTTCGAGGACAAAATCTTCATCGTCGCTCGCGCTGTTCAATAAATCCCGACGCGCCTCCCAGGGCGAATCCTCCCCGGCAACCTTGCTATTCAGAAGAATTGAAGGTTTGA
>JAJDBD010000179.1 GCA_029261575.1 Nitrospinaceae bacterium
GATTGAATCTCTTCCAGGGATTCCTGTTCCCGTGCGGTTCGTAATTCCGTTATCAGGTTTCGGAGGTTTTGCTTGGCGTCGTCCTCCAGTTTTTCATCGTGCTCGCGAAGGAGCTTTTCGGTGTTGTAGACCAGGCTGTCCGCCTTATTCTTGACGTCGATCAATTCCTTTGTGAGCTTGTCCTCTTCTGCGAATTGCTCCGCCTCCTTAACCATTCGTTCTATGTCCTGATCGGTAACGCCGCCGGAAGACGTGATCTGTATGGAGTGTTCTTTGCCCGTGCCGACGTCCTTGGCCGTCACGTGAACGATGCCGTTGGCGTCGATGTTAAAAGACACCTCGATTTTTGGAACGCCCCGACTGGCCGGAGGGATATCGACCAGTTCAAAGTTTCCCAAAAGCTTGTTGTCCTTTGCCAGTTTTCGTTCTCCCTGGTAAACCTTGACGCTTACTGAAGACTGATTGTCCGCCACGGTGGAAAAAGTTTTGCTTTTTTGCGTGGGGATGGTCGTATTGCGCTCGATCAGCTTGGTGAAAACTCCGCCCACGGTTTCCAGTCCCAGAGACAAAGGGGTGACGTCCAGAAGTAAAATATCTTTGACGTCGCCGGAAAGGACTCCGGCCTGAATCGCCGCGCCCATGGCCACGACTTCGTCCGGGTTGACCCCTTTGTTGGGTTCCTGCTTGAAAAAGTCTTTAACGGTCTCCTGAATTTTCGGCATTCGAGTTTGGCCGCCGACGAGAATCACCGATGAGATGTCCTCGGGTTTTAGTCCCGCGTCGTCCAGGGCTTTTTTACAAGGTTCGATGGTTCTTTGAATCAATTCGTCCGTCAATTGTTCCAGTTTGGCCCGCGTCAATGTGATATTTAGATGCTTGGGACCCGAGGAGTCGGCGGTGATAAAGGGAAGATTGACGTCGGCGCTGGAGGCGCTGGAAAGTTCGCACTTGATTTTTTCGGCGGCCTCTTTCAGCCGCTGTAAAACCATTTTGTCGCTTCTCAAGTCGATCCCCTGGTCGCGTTTGAATTCCTCCAAAAGCCATTCGATAACTTTTTCGTCGAAGTCGTCGCCTCCCAGAAAGGTGTCTCCGTTGGTGGCTTTAACTTCAAATACCCCGTCTCCCAATTCCAGGATGGATACGTCGAAGGTGCCGCCGCCCAGATCGAAGACGGCGATTTTTTGATCCGTCTTTTTCTCCAGCCCGTAAGCCAGCGCAGCGGCGGTGGGTTCGTTTATGATGCGCAAGACGTTCAGCCCGGCGATCTTTCCCGCGTCCTTGGTGGCTTGTCTTTGGCTGTCGTTAAAATACGCGGGGACGGTGACGACGGCCTCGGTGACCGGAGAACCCAAATATTCCTCCGCCGTGAGTTTCATTTTTTGCAAAACCATGGCGGAAATTTCCTGGGACGGGAAATTTTTCCCTCCGGCAATGATCAGGACTTCTCCGTTGGGAGCGGGCTGGATTTTATAAGGGACGGTATCAAAGATTTTTTGAACTTCCGGCGAATTAAATTGCCGTCCGATGAATCGCTTGACGGAGAAGATCGTGTTTTCGGGATTGGTCACCGCTTGGCGCTTGGCGATTTGGCCGATCAACCGTTCTCCTTCCGAGGTGAAGGCCACCATGGAGGGAGTGGTGCGACCGCCTTCGGAATTGGCCAGAACCTTTACGTCGCCGCCGTCCATAAGCGCGACGCAGGAATTTGTGGTGCCCAGATCAATGCCGATAATTTTTCCCATGAAGTCGTTCCTTGTTTGGATTTATTTGGCGGGATTTTCAGACGAGGACGATTCAGCGTCTGGTTCCAGAGATTCTTCTTTTTCGGGAGCGGCGGGTTTTTTGGAAACGACCACCTTGGAGGGGATGATCACCCGGTTGTTCAAAAGAAATCCCTTGGCGTATTCTTCGAGCACGGAGTTTTCTTCGTGGGTTTCCGATTCTATCTGGCTCAAAGCTTCGTGTCTGGAAGGGTCGAATATTTCCCCCACGGCAAGGATAGGTTTTACGTTTTGTTTTTCCAAAAACGAGCTGAACTGTTTAGAAATCATGTCCAATCCCTGCTTTAAAATTTTCAAGTCCGCTTCGGGGGCGGCCAGGGCGCGTTCCATATTGTCGTAAACGACCAGCAATTCTTTGATGAGTTTTTCATTGGCAAACTGCACCAGGTCGTTTTTTTCCTTTGTCAGGCGTTTTTTAAAATTTTCCGTTTCTGCGCGGTAACGCAAAAATGCCTCCCGTTGTTCCTTCAAATCGTTTTCAGCTTTTTCCAGGCTGGATTTCAACTCGGCTAGCGGATCGTTTTCCAGCGCTTCTTCCGCCTCGCCGGCCGGGTCCTGGAGCTGGACGGCTTCGTCGTCCAATTCATTTGCAGGGTTCTCGTTTTTTGGATCCATTGGGGAGGGGGTATCCTTCTTCCTTTTCATTGCATCAATATCCTTATAGTTCCCTGTTTTTTATAGAGATCATTTCAGTTACGGTCTTTGCGGTAACGTTTACAAGTCCGATCATTTTTTGGTAGTCCATCCGCTTGGGGCCAAATACGGCCATCGTTCCCTTATTGCTCGGATCGATTTGGTAAGTTTGCGCGATGAGACTGCAACCTCGCATGGCTTCTTCGGAATGCTCCTGTCCTATGATGATGGTCATTCCGTCGCTTTCCAGGCAAAGGTCGAGAAGTTTTACCAGTTTGGATTTTTCCTCGAGGGTTTGCAGGAGCGCCTTTATTTTTTTCAGGTCTGCGGCGAATTCCGGATGGTCAAAGAAATTCAGAATTCCGTCGACGATAAGCTCGGCGTCCTCGTCTTCCTCGGAAAAAGTTTTGGACCAAAGTTCCATGGCCTTATTCATCAACCGATCATAATGCTCTCTCTCGGATTGAATGCGCGTGATGATTTCTTTACGAATGGCTTGAATAGAGCGCCCGCTAAACTCGCGGTTCAGGTAATTTGAAATGGAGGTCAAGCCATCCTGCGTGATGTTTTCGTCTATGGGGATGATTTTGTTTTGCAATACGCCCAATTCGGAAACGAAGGTTGCCAGCGCCTCGCCCTTGCTCACCCGGGTAAATTGAATGTGCTTGAACAACATTCTGGAAAAACCGGGGAACATGGCCAGTCCCGTTTGGTGCGAAGTTTGGGACAACTGGGAGCATGCGTTTTCCAAAACCTCTTCCAGGGTCTCCTTGGAATAGCTGGGCTTTTCCGATGGATTCAATATCAGCGGAGTCACTTTGACGGGGTCTGGAAGCTTGAGCTGGTCGACAAAAAATCGATAGCCCTTGTCGGTTGGAACGCGGCCTGAGGAAGGGTGGGGTTGTTCCAAATAGCCCATGTCCTCCAAGTCGGACATGACGTTGCGAATGGTCGCGGGGCTGAGGCTTTCCTGGAGCATTTTTGCGATCGACCGGGAACCCACCGGTTCCGCCGTCTCGATATAACTGCCAACCACCTGGCATAAAATGTTGCGGCGGCGGCCGTCCAATTCCGTAGTTTTCATAATAAGTTAAAGCGCGGCGCTAGAAAAAAATTCAAGAAATTTCACGGGGAGCTTTTCAGTTTTGATTTTACACTCAAAAACCCTGAAGACCTTCCATCCTTTGGATTGTAATATTCTTTTAACCTTTTTGTCGCGCTTTTTATTGCGCTCGATTTTTTCGTTCCAGTAATCCGCGTTTTCCCGGGGCCGAAGGTTGCGGCAGTTATGGCCGTGCCAAAAACAACCGTCGGCAAACAACGCCAGGTTCTTTTTCGGGAAAACAAAATCGGGCTTGCCGTAGAGATTTTGGTTTCGCCTCCACCCCGTGATTTTATTTTTCCTAAAGAATTCGATCAATTTGATTTCGGTCGACCGGTTGCCGCGGGACTTCACGGCTCTCATTATATCCGATCTTTTTTTCTTTGAAAAACAGTCGACCATGTTTTCCGGATTCTATTTTATAGAGGGAGTCGGGCGATTCAGACGATCAAAGCGCCATTTGATTGTCCAGAGAATATTTTTCTTCATTGGACGCGCCGGAAGAACTTGAGTCGGGAAAAGCGAAGCCCATCAACACCGGAATGAAATTTTTGAAAACAGCTTCGACCACGTTGACGGCGACTGAGTTTCCAGTTTGTTTCTTCACTTGCGCGTCCGCGCTCACTATTTTAAAGCTGTCCGGGAATCCCTGGAGTCTCAACATTTCCCTCGGAGTCAATCTTCTTTGGCCGTCGACGAGTAAATAATTGTGCGACGCGCCGGCTCTTAAGGCGCAGGAGTAAGGTTTGGAAGATATGTTTCCGGATTTGTTTTCGTGCCAGATGGCAGGGGAGGTTTTTGCGTTGTGTTGTTCCAGCCGGTTTTTCCGGATCCTTTCAGACGCGAAATATTTTGGGTCGACGCGGCTTTCCAAAATTTTTTTCAGGGACATTAAAGGTTTGTCGCCTTGCGGCCAGGGGAAATCGACCGGTTTATTGAATCCGGCAATGAAAAGCCTTTCTCTTTTTTGCGGAAGCCCAAAGTCCAGGGAGTTCAGAATTTTGTAATCCACGGAGTATCCCAATTGGCGCAAGACGTCCAATATTTTTTTCAGGGTGGCCCCGCCCTGATGGCTGGCGAGTTGTTTGACGTTTTCCAATAAAAATGATTTGGGTCTTTTGGCTTGCAGGATTTTTGCGATTTCAAAAAACAACGTGCCGCGACTGTCCAGGAATCCCTCGGAGTTTCCCATAATGCTGAAGGGTTGGCAGGGAAAGCCCGCGCACAAGACGTCGTGGTCCGGAATGGATTCGGGACGAATTTTGGAGACGTCTCCGCTGGGATATTCGCCGAAATTTGCCTGATAGGTTTTGGCCGCCTCTGGGTCGATATCTGAAGAAAAAACGCATCGGGGTTCCAGGCCGAATGGTCTGGCCGCCTTGGCGAGCGAAATCCTGAATCCGCCGATTCCACAAAAAAGATCGATAAAAGTAAAAGAATTTTTCATTGGTCAAACAACCGCAATGGTTAAACGGGAAAACTTTGGGAGGGGTAGCGGAATGCCGCCGACTAGATGCGCTTTTCGACGATTTGGGTGCCGATTCCTTCCTTGGTAAAAATTTCCAAAAGCAGGGCGTGCTTGATGCGCCCGTCGATGATGTGGGTTTTCCGGACGCCGTCCTTGATGGCGTCGAGACAACATTGAACCTTTGGAACCATCCCTCCCTGGATCACTTTCTTCCGAATCATGGATTCGGCCTCTTTACACGTTAGCCCCGTGACAAGGTTTCCCTTTTTATCCCACACGCCGTTTGTGTCGGTCATCAGCAACAGTTTTTCAGCCTTCAAGGCGGAGGCGATTTTAGAGGCGACAAAGTCGGCGTTGATGTTCAGGGTTTCGCCCTCTTCGCCGCGGCCGATGGGAGCGATGACGGGGATGAATTCGTCCCGGTCCAGGGTTTCCAGGATTTTAGGATTGACGTGTTTGATCTCTCCCACCAGGCCCATATCGATGATCTCCGGCCGGTCCGTCTCGGGACAAAGCTTCACTTTTTTGTACCGTTTGGCCTGAATCAAATCGCCGTCTTTTCCAGTAATGCCGACGGCGTTGCCGCCGTGGCGATTGATCAGGGAAACAATGTCCTGATTGATTTTGCCGCCCAAAACCATTTCCACCACGCCGATCATCTCCTGGCTGGTCACACGTTGCCCGTCGATGAATTGGGATTGTATACCAAGCGCGTCCAGGGTTTTGCCGATCTGGGGTCCGCCGCCGTGAACGATCACCGGGTTGAGTCCGATGTATTTCATCATGACGACGTCGAGGGCGAAATTCTCTTTTAATTCGTTGGAAACCATGGCGGCGCCGCCGTATTTGATCACGATGGTCTTATCGAAAAACTCCTTGATGTAAGGGAGGGATTCGAGCAGGATTTCCGCTTTTTGAATGGATTTTTTCATCGAAGTTTTAAATAGGTATCAGTTAATTGGATGTTTTCGCTTTCGGCTCCTCGCGGCCAGCGTGCCGCTGGACCCAGTAGGCGCCGCTAATACGGCGAATGCCACAAGCCATGTTGGGTTTGCAAATCAAATCCTGCCATCGGGCGCTTGCCCGGCATAAGGCCGCTCACGGCCATGATCAATTTTTAGAGACGCCCTAAAGGATGTAGCGACTGAGGTCTTCGTTGCGGACAATGTCGTTCAACTTTTCCTGCACGTAGGCGGCGTCGATTTCGATCGTCTTGTTTTCCAGATGAGGCGCGTCGAATGAAATTTCCTCGAGAATCTTTTCCGTGATGGTGTGCAGGCGCCGGGCGCCGATGTTTTCGGTTCGTTGATTCACCGTAGCCGACATTCCGGCGATTTCATCTATCGCGTCGTCTGTAAAAGTGAGGTCAATATCCTCGGTTTTCAACAGCGCCATGTATTGCTTGATCAGGGCGTTGTCCGGTTCTTTCAGGATGCGGACAAAATCTTCCTTGGTCAATGAAACCAGCTCCACCCGAATGGGAAAGCGGCCCTGAAATTCGGGAATGAGGTCGGAGGGTTTTGCGGAATGAAAGGCCCCCGCCGCGATGAAAAGAATGTGATCTGTTTTCACGATTCCATATTTTGTGTTGACGGAGGATCCCTCCACAATAGGCAACAAGTCCCGCTGAACGCCTTCCCGCGATACGTCCGGACCCTGCATGCCCTGCCGGGCGGTTATTTTATCCACCTCGTCGATAAAAATGATGCCGTTATTTTGAGCGCGGTCCAAGGCTTCTTGGACGACCTTTTCCTGGTCCACCAGTTTGGCCGCTTCTTCACGGACGACGACCTTGTAAGCGTCCGGCACCTTGAGCTTTTTGCGTTTTTTCTTTTGCGGCATCAAGGCGCCCAGCATGTCTTTGATGTTGCCGTCCATGTCGTCCATGCTATTGCCGGTGATCACCTCGACCATGGGCATGGATTTTTCCTGAACCTCGATTTCGACCATACGCTCGTCGAATTTCCCCTCCTTCAGCATGCGCCGGAATTTTTCCCTGGTCGAATCGAAATGAGTTTCTTCGGACCCGCGGGTTTCCCCGCCGCCGCTTGAATGGACCGGAGGCGCAGGCACTAAAAGGTCGAGAATGCGGTCCTCCGCAAGAGCGCGGGCCTGGTCGCGATATTCTATTTCCATTTCTTCCTTGACCATGTTCTTGGTCAACTCCACCAGATCGCGAACCATGGATTCGACGTCGCGACCGACATAACCGACTTCGGTGTATTTTGACGCCTCCACTTTTATAAAGGGGGAGTCGGAGATTTTAGCCAGGCGCCGGGCGATTTCCGTTTTACCCACTCCCGTGGGACCGATCATGAGAATATTTTTGGGCGCGACTTCTTCGCGCATTTTTCCTTCCAGGCGCTGGCGCCGCCAGCGGTTCCGGAGGGCGATAGCGACTGCGCGCTTGGCGGGGTTTTGCCCCACGATAAAACGATCCAGCTTCTCGACAATGGTTTTCGGCGTCAGGCGGTCTCCGTTCTTACGGGTCGGAGTTTCCCAAACCGGTTCGACGGTGGTCGGGGGCGTCATGAATTACAATTCCTCGATGGTGATGTTGCTGTTTGTATAAATGCAAATGGACTGTGCGATGTCCATAGCTTTTTGAACGATATTCCTGGCGTCCATGTCCACGTTTTCGACCAGCGCCTTGGCGGCGGCCTGGGCGTACATGGAGCCGGAACCGATGGCAATGATTCCGTCGTCCGGTTCGATCACGTCGCCGGTGCCGGAAATTAAAAAAGTGGCTTCCTTGTCCGCCACGATGAGCATGGCTTCCAGCTTGCGAAGCGCTTTATCCGTGCGCCAGTCTTTGGCCAACTCGACGGAGGAACGGGCCAGATTGCCGCTGTACTGTTCGAGTTTTTCCTCGAACTTGGCGAACAGGGCAAAGGCGTCCGCCGTGGCGCCCGCGAAGCCTCCAATCACTTTATTGTTATACATCAGGCGAACTTTTTTGGCAGAATGCTTGACGATGGTATTTCCCAAGGAGACCTGACCGTCGCCGCCAACGGCAACTTTCCCCTTGTGCCGGACGCTGAGTATTGTAGTGGCGTGAAATACGTTTTCCATAGGACTCCATTATATTAGCGATTGGCCGGTTTAACAAACGGGAGTTCGTTGTCCTTAAGGAAATACTATCATCCTTGAGGGTTTTTTGACAGGCGGGCTTTGGGGTGGGCTTTGTCGTAGGTTTCCATGAGACGGTCCATGGTCAAATGCGTGTATTTTTGCGTGGTGGACAAACTGGAATGGCCCAGCATTTCCTGGATGGTTCGCAAGTCGGCTCCGGCGTCCAGCATATGGGTTGCAAACGAATGCCGGATAGAATGGGGAGAAAGATTCCCGGAAAGGTTGCCCTGCAGAATGTATTTGGAAACAATTTTCCGGATCCCGCGGGTGGTTATGGGACCTCCCCGATAGTTTAAAAAAATTTCCTGCGGTGGGTCGAGATCGGATTTCTTTTGGATCGCGCGGTTTCGGCGCTCGAAGTAATTTTTTAGAGCGGACACGGTTTTTTTCCCCAGGGGTAAAATCCTTTCTTTCCTGCCCTTGCCCAGGACCTTGACCCTCCGGTTATCCAATTGCAATTGGTCCACCCGGAGATTTGCCAACTCGCTGATACGCATTCCCGTGCAGTAAAACAGTTCCAGTATGGCCCGGTCGCGGACGGCCAGGAACGTATCCCCTTGAGGTTGCTCCAGCAGATGGAACATGTCGTCGATGGGGAAATATTCGGGAAGCTTGGAAAGGGTTTTGGGAGTGGGTATCAATTTGACTAAATTGTTTTTCAGATAACCTTCCCGGCAAAGAAATTTGAAAAATGAACTGAGGGTGGCGCGCTTTCTGGCCATGCTGGAACCGCTCAGGGATTGATTGTATAAATGAGCCATGAAGGAACGCAGGCACAGGCGATCGATCTTCTCCAACTGGACGCTCCCATTTTCCACGGCGTGCCCCGTTTCCGCGAGGAAATTGGAGAATTGATTCAGGTCGTTCAAATAGTTTATAACCGTATGCTCCGAGGCGTTTTTTTCACCCAGGAGATAAAGCCGGAATTTTTCAATGTGGGTTTGCAAGAAGCGGCCCTCCGATAAAAAACTTTACCCAACCGGAGCGGATAAGTCAAGCCGACACGCCAGATAACCATTTGATTTATAATGGATTGTGTTTGACTTTGATGAAAGCCGGACGATTTTTTGAAAACATTTGCCGCAGGCGGCGTCTTAAATCTATATCGATCTTATTGATCTTGAGGAAGGAAATTTTATGCCCACCATACCCGATGATGAATTTGAGCGGCAGGTGAACCGGACGCATGAGCAGTTCAAAACGATTTCCGAGTTGAAGGAAAAACTGGATATTTTGACCGAACATGTGGAGTCGCGAAAAGAAGCGTTGGAAGAAGAAATTCAGGAGAGCCTGCACGAGGCCATCGCTAACGCCGCCGACAGCTTGGAAAGAATCCAGGAAAATATCGAACCCAAAGTAGAAAAGATCATTGGCGAAAAGTTGGAGGAAGTGGACGCCCGGGCGAACAACTGGAAAAACGATTTTCTTTATATCGTTAAGCAGGAGTTGGAAAAAGAGTCCGAGCCCATGGCAAAAAAACTAGCGCAGAACCTGGACGCAATCGTTCTGAAAAATGTGGCGGAGATGCAGGAGGGGATGCGATTTTCCCTGCGGGAGGATATCCACAAGGGCATTCGGGAAGAAACCGAAACGCTCAAAAAGGATTACCTGGGGAAAATAGAAACCTTGAGGAATCAGGTTTATGCTGCGCTGGGTTTGGCCGTGACGGCCATCATTGCGTCGGCGGCGTTGTATTTTATCAAGTGACCAGCCAAATCAAAAAGAACATAAGGATGAAGGACAACACCACCTGAAGGCCAAAATTGAAACTGGGACCCGTGAACAAAATGAGGACCGTGCACACGCATAAAACTACAACGGCCAGCGCTTTTTTGTGGGAAGATTTGAATTCCTTCATGACGACGAGAAAAGTTTCTTGATCTCTTCCGCCGTTAGAATATCCCTCGCTTCGCCCAAGATATCCCCATCCCCCGTTTCCCCATCCGATCCCTCCGGCTGGCCCAGTCGGCCCAGTTGGGAAGAGACGACGGAGCCAAACCGCGGATAGCCGTTCAGATAGGCTGTTATGTCCTCGGAAGCAAAATATTTTTTAATCTCCGAGATAAACAGGGGCAAGGTTTTTTCCAGCGCCTGGATTTGATGGACGCGTTGTTTATAATTTTTTTCGACTTGCGGCGATAACTCAAGTTCAAAACCGGCGGCTTCCAACTCGGTGGGTTTTTGCGGTTGACCGGGAGCCCCCAAAGCCAGGAACTTGATTTTGTTTTGGCAGTCTTTCAGGTTGCGAAAAATTCTGTAAAACGCCTCCCCGATTAAAACGGACAAGGCTTCCCGCGTTCCGGAATTTTTCGCAATATCGGCGGCCTGACGGCAAGCTTCTCTGATTTGACTTTGATTGGGTATTTCCATTGCTATTGATCGGGCCTCGTTTTTTTTGTTCGGGGTGAAATCGAATCTCTTATTATTCGGAAAATCCCTCGCTTGTAAATAGCTATTTACGCGAAGCCGTCAAAACTTTATTTATTCCTGAAGGCGTCCGGGTGATAACAGCGGGCGCATAGATAGGCGAGTTTTCTGGTCAGGCGGTGAAAAGCGTTTTCGTTTCCCGGCAGAGAATCGACATGAATGAACCGCATGCCCGCCGCCACGGCGCCGCCGTCGGTCAGGAAATTATCTCCCACCATACAGACGTTTTGCGGTTGGCACGCCGGTAAATAATTTTTAAGGGCCGACTCAAATCCCCGCTTATCCGGTTTGGCGTAAACCTCTTTGACGACCGGGACGCCCTCGAACTGGGCGAAGCGGTTTTCCTCCGCGTTGGTGAAAATCGCCAACTTCAAACCTTTTTCCTGAAAAAGCCTGACATGTTTCACCACTGCCTCCGGATAACTTTGGGCCTCGTTGGGACCCATAGTCCCATCCGCGTCGATGAGCAAACCCTCGACGCCGCCGGCGATCAGGCGGTCCGGGTCGATATCCTCAAAACGCTCCACAGCGAGATAAGTTTGTAGACGA
>JAJDBD010000180.1 GCA_029261575.1 Nitrospinaceae bacterium
TCTCATCGGTTGTTTTGAAAATGCGCGAAAAAATTGGAGGCGCCGGGCGGATTCGAACCGCCGATGAAGGTTTTGCAGACCTCTGCCTTAGCCACTTGGCCACGGCGCCTTGTGTTTCGATGCGAAAAAGGAAGGGGGGAAAGTGGAGCGGGAGAAGGGGTTCGAACCCTCGACTTCAACCTTGGCAAGGTTGCACTCTACCACTGAGTTACTCCCGCTTTGTATTCCGTCGGCAATCCAAAGGAAAGGCTAATTATATTTTATGCGGCTTGTTTGTCAATTTCTATTTTTGGCCGAATTTGTTTTCCGTGCCGGCGAGCAATCTCTCGATGTTTGCCCGGTGCTTGAAAACGATCAAAACGGCGACGGCGCCCGAGGCGTAACCATAAGAAACCGGGACTTGAAGCAGGCAGCCAAATAGCGGCAAAGAAAGAGCGGCCAGCATGGACCCCAAGGAAACATAACGGGAAACGGCCACCGCAACGGCAAACACGGCGACACAGCACAACGCGGCGAGGGGCGTCGCGTATAAAAAAACGCCCAGTCCGGTGGCAACGCCTTTGCCGCCCCTAAATTTCAGAAAGACCGGAAACAGATGCCCCAAAAACGCGGCCATCCCCGCTCCGGCGGCCTGGAAATCGTCTCCGGTAAAATTTTGGGCCAGGGCGACGGGCAGGGCGCCCTTGGCGCAATCCAGGACCAGCGTGAGGACGCCCGCTTTTTTCCCCAGTGCCCGGTTCACATTGGTGGCGCCGATATTTCCGCTTCCATGGCGGCGGATGTCCACCTTCTTGTACCGCGCTATGAGCACGCCAAAAGGGACGGAACCCAATAAATAGGATAGCGCCAACAGAATGGACAGAGTCATGACCGGGCGGGATGGATCGGAGAGCGAGGGTGGACGAGGGGTTTGCGCGCGCGAAAAGGTTTTTTAAGGGATTTCATTCTTTTCCTGGAGCTTCATTCTCAAGCGGGTCTTGGCCCTTTTTTCTATTTGCCGGACGCGTTCGCGCGAAAGGCCGATCTCACTGCCGATCTCTTCCAGTGTCCTGGCGTCTCCGTTAAAACCGAAACGCAGGCGGAGGATTTTTTCCTCCCGTTCGGGCAAATGTTTTAACAAATCGTCGATTTGCTTTTTCAACCCTTCCTGGATGATCTGGTCGTCGTAGGGGATGTAGTTGGGCGCCTCCAGCAATTCCAGATAGGAACTGTCCTGGTCCATCTTCAACGGCGTGTCCAGGGAAACGTAGGTGCGGTAGGCGCGCATGAGGGTTTCCATGTCCTCTTCATCGAACCCAAGATCGGAGGCGACTTCGGAGGCGGTGGGTTCCCGATCCAGAGATTGCGTGAGGGATTTGTATTTTCTGTCGATCTTGAATACTTTCCCCACTTGCTTTATGGGCAGGCGAACGGCGCCCGATTGATCCGCCAGGGCATGCATGATGGCCTGGCGTATCCACCACACCGCATAGGTGATGAATTTGACATTGCGCTCGCCGTCAAAACGCTTGGCCGCCTGGATGAGGCCGATATTGCCTTCCTCAATCAGGTCCTGGAACGCCAGACCGCATCCCTTGAATTTATTCGCCACGGTGACGACGTATTTTAAATTTCTGCGCACCAACTCCTGGAGAGCCTGACCGTCGCCTTTTTTGATGAGGTGGGAAAGCCGGCGCTCCTCTTCCCGTGCGAGGGGTTTGATTTTGCTGATTTCGAAAAGGTATTGGCTGAGGACGTCGGCCCTGGGTTCGCTCAGCCTGGCGGACGCGTCTTCTTTTTTGCCGGAGGAAGGTTTTTTTATCATGGCGCAGGCGTTAGCGGAATTTTCTCAGGCGCAGACGCGCTTCCCGGGCAAATTCGCTTTTCGGGTATTGTTTTAAAAATTTTCTGAACGACTCTCCGGCTTTGGAATAATTTTCTTCCTGGAAATAGGATTCCGCCAACAGGTACATGGCCTCGTCGTTAAACTGTTGTCCCGGATATTGAGCCAACAGGTTGTCGAAGCGCTTGATGGCGGACTGATACGAGCCGGAGCGAAAATAATATTTGCCGATGAAAAACAGGTTTTCGGCGAGGTTGGTCTGGCACTCTTGTGCCTTTTTTTTGGCGGCTTCTTTATAGCGTCCGTTGGGAAAATCCTCCAACAGTTTTTCAAACAGTTCCAGCGCGTTGGTGGTGGCCGTTTGATCCCGCGAGGCGATGTCTATCGTCATGAAGTCGCTCATGGCTTTGTAGAAATGAGCGTGCTCCACCTTGCGGTTGGCGGGATAAAGCTCCGTGAATTTTTGATAATTGAATTTTGCCTCCTCGTATTGCTCGTCGGCGTAATAGGTATCGGACAGCAATAAAAGCGCGGGAATTCTCTCCGGGCTATCCGGGTAGTCTTCCAGTATTTGCAAAAAGGCGTCCTGCGCCTTGTCCCATTTCTTTTTTTTGATTAAACGTTTGCCCTTGGCCAAAAGGACTTCGGGCGGGTCGTCGGTTCTCCCCGACTCGGTTATGCAACCGGAGACCAGAAGCGCAACCATTAAAACAGAAAGAAGACCAAAAAAAACGGTCCGGTAATTGAAGGTGGGTCGGTTCA
Organism: Nitrospinaceae bacterium; assembly: GCA_029261575.1. GTDB lineage: Bacteria > Nitrospinota > Nitrospinia > Nitrospinales > JACRGP01 > JAJDBB01. The sequence goes on from JAJDBD010000180.1 coordinate 2,585, forward strand.
TTTTTCAAAGGATTAAATTGAGAGGCGACTCCGTTATATTAACATTGTTTTTTATAAAGTTAAATAAATTGGGAAGAGGGGTTTCCGCCTTGATATGGCGGTTTTGTTCATGCTATAAGGTTTCAGAAGACCCATGAAGGAATTTCCCGCCCTGTCAAATTAACGGCCCAATCGAAATGATAAAATCACTGAAAACTTTTTTAAGGCGGGCGGCGTTGCCCTCGATTGTTGTGGCGTTTACGCCCGCCTCCGCCTTCGCGCAAGCTCCGTCCCCCGTCGCCCAGTGGGAATTCCTGTCCTTGGTGGAAAAAGGCGGATGGGTGATGTACCCCATTATTTTTTGTTCCATTCTCGCCGTTGGGATCGCCATAGAAAGAGCCAACAGCCTGCGGCGCAAAAACATCATCAATCAGGATTTTTTGAGAAAAGTTCAGGAGCACTGGAACTGGAAAGACATCCAGTTGGGCGTGCAATTGTGCAATCACTACGACAATTCCCTGGCGCGAATCCTCAAGGCCGGCATGCTCCGGTTTGGCGGAAAACTGGACGAGGTGGAGCGAGCCATCGAGGGCGCCGGTCAGCACGAGGCGTCGCTCTTGAGTTCCAATCTGCGCGTCCTGGGCGCCATCGCCAACCTGACGCCCATGATGGGTTTGCTGGGCACGGTTTTTGGAATGATCAAGGCGTTCAACGTCATCTCGCAAAGCGGAACGGGGAATCCCGGACTGGTCGCCAGCGGCATTTCGGAAGCCTTGATCACCACCGCGGCGGGCATGGTGGTCGGCATCCCCACCCTGGCCTTGTACCATTATTTTCGCGGCAAGATCGACCGTTACGTTTTTGAAATGGAAGAAATCTCCTTCCAACTGGTCGAGGGGCTGTCCATGGACTTCATCAAGAAGCGAAAGGCCGAAAGCGATAAAGTGGCGGGGAAACCTTAGGGCCATACTAAAATTTCACAAGGCGCGCCGATGCACTTTCGAAAAGAAGAAGAAGAAAACTACACCCTGGATTTGACCCCGCTGATCGACGTGGTGTTTCTTCTGCTGATATTTTTTATGGTGTCCACGGTGTTCGTCGACTTCACGCGCCGGATGGATATTTCCCTGCCCGAATCCAAATCCTCGGTTCTGGACGAGCGGTCGAAGAAATTTGAAATAGAGATGACCCGCGATAAACAAATTTTTTTGAACGGGGAAAAGCAGACTTTCGCGAGTTTGGAAAAACTTTTGGCCGCCTCCAGTGAAAACGAAAAAAAGATCGCCATCATCAAGGCCGATAAAGATCTTCCCTATGGACAGGTGATCAAGTTGATGGGCATTCTGCAAGGCGCGGACGTCAGGAACATCAGCGTCGCCGTAAAAAATTAATGCGCGAGCAGGCGCGGCGATTGTTCATCGCCCTGCGATGCATTACTTTCCTGCCTCCGCAATCGTCCCTATCCAAAACCTCCCAATCCGAATTTCCCCAATCCGAATCCTCGCAATCCGAATCCTCCCAATCTGAATCCTCTTTAGAAATCGCCCGGTCGGCGGCCTGGTTCCCGCTTGCGGGTTTTGCCCTTGGCTTGGGTTTGGCGCTGGTTTATAAACTGCTGGCCCTGGTTCTGCCTTTCGATGTGGTTTGTCTGGCGATGGTCGTTCTTCTGACCGTTTGCGCGGGCGGTCGGCGGCTCTCCGCTTCCCATGCCGTTATCAAAAACCTGGCGGGGCGTTCCCGGCGCCGGGATTCCGTCGAGTCGGAAGGCCCGACCGAGGGACGGTTTTTTGAGTTCGCCACCGCCGGAGGTTTGCTCCTGTGCAAGTATTTGGCGCTCAGTCATATGGGCGAGGGGTGGATGGTTGGAGTATTGATTTTGGTCCCCACCCTGTCCGGTTGGACGCTGGTTTATTTGAGCCGGTCGGTTACGCAAACGTCCGAAGAAGACTCGGCCATCCTGGGTTACGTTTTCCACGTTCAAACTTTGGATTTCTGGATCGCGACCGGATTCCTCACGCTTGCGATAGCCTGGTTCCTGCAGGTATTTGGTCTCGTGTTGTTGGCGCTCATTTCGATGTGGACGACGGTGATGGAGAGGGCATGCGCGGGGATTCGCAATTTGCCTTTGGATACCGTTTTTCAGGCGGGAATGGAATTCAACGAGGTTGCTTTTTTGCTTGGGATTCTGGCGTTACGGAAACTGGTGTCTCTAAGCCCCGCGCCGGGCTTACTGGTTTAAATCCGAATTATTTTTGACGACCGATTCGATTCCTTTATCTTGGTCTCGCCGGGAGAGTAGGCTTTTATTCTTCAAGAACGGTGCCTGCGACCAGACAAACCACTCCAATAATTAAATGCGTCCAGTCGATTGGCTTGGCGGTAATATTTCCTATGAAAAGGTATGCGCCAACGCCTATTAAAATCTTGGCAATGGTGTTTTTAAAAGAGAATTTATTTCTTGGAAGAGGAGGGGTTACGAGGTGCTTGAAAGAAGTCTGAAAATCTGAATCGGTTACGGTCTTTGAGTCTCTTCTTTGGGCATTTAAATTTGCTATTTTGTTTAACCAATCAGTAAATTGACTGATACATAATCTCTCGGCTTTGAATCCGCTTTCGCTTTGTTCAAACTCTTTATCTTTCTTTGTTGGAGGATCAGGGTTATTCATTGACGGACAATTTATTAATTACTAATTGAAGAATCTGCCTCATATCAGCTTCAGTAATTAAATCACGTCCGTTTTCATTCGCATGGGCTTTTGCGGCGGCCAACACTAAGTCGCCAAGTTGCTCCTCCAGTTTTTCATAAAGAGCTAACCCATCCTGAGAAAACCTTATTTCCGTAGGTCTTGTTTCAATGTCGGCGGGCATTTTATACAATCCTCAGAAAATTGAATTAAAAGTCTATAATTATAGTATCGGTTTTGTTAACCGAAAGTCAAGGCGAACGCCTCACCCCTTCCCCATCGAGAGGGACGGTTTCGAGCTTGGGTTGGGCGCTGAGGAAACTGGTGTCTCTAAGCCCCGCGCCGGGCTTGCTGGTTTAAATCCGAAGTATTTTTGACGTATTAAGTCGTATTTACTGCCCAGAGTCGTCTTTGTTTTCTTCCGGCGGGGTAATCGGTTCTAGCTTCGGCTCCATGAGTTCCGGTTCTTCCTCTTCTTCTGCTTGTTCTTTTTGGGATTGCTTGGACGGCCTTCTGTCCTGTTCGGCGTTTAACTGTCGTAAAAGGGAGCGATTGATTTCCAGTGTTTCTCCGTTCCCCATTTGATTTTCAACTACGTCAGCGATAATGTCTTCGGAAACTTTAATGCCGTGCACTTGGTTCAGAATCTTGGAAACACTTTTAATAATTTTTGAACTCAAAAAAATCGTATAAATGTCATTGGCATTTGTGGCCTTTTTGATGGTTTCAACGGCCTTCCAATCTCCAGCTAAATATGAATGCCGACTAAAAATATAAAAATCTTCGGCCAATGTTTGCGGGTTGGTTTGGTTAAAAAAATCAGATTCATGGATTAATTCCGCTTCTGGCTTAGTGTTTTTTCTTGCGGGAATAACCTTATACAGCTTCCATTGCCAAACATTGGTTAAAACAAAAAACGCTGTATTCGTTGTAAGGCAATAAGTAAGGGTTTGATCTACATATTTATTTGAAAGGTTCTGGTGAGCGGCCTTCGCTTCAATTACAAAATCAAATTTATCCTTTTTGCTAGCAAAAGGACCTTCGCTTAATTTGACGATATAATCCAATCTCCCCGCTTTTTCCCGCTGTTCCGTGCGAAGCTCATTATATTTGTCGTAGCCTAAAACCTCATGAAGAAAATCGTTTAAAATTATTCGAGCGTCGTCTTCCGAGGTTGTTTTTCCTTTAGCCCTGAGGTTTTGGACAATGGGCAGGAACCCCTTTAATTCTGAGGCGATCGCCTTTTTGTGCTTCATTGGAATTTTGATCATGACTTCCCCCGTAATTAGCGGCCTAAAGAATCATACTTCCCTTTGCAGACCTTAAATCCATCATCCCACCCCTGTTGATATAGTTTTTCTTTATTGTATTTCGTGACGTCTTTGTTGAATTTGTAATAGACGTGCCCGGCGGCGGAGTACCCGCTATCACAACCAGCGCCAAAACCCAACTTATAGTCTTGCGGTTGATTGGCTCCCACTAAATTGTCAACCCTTTTCGGGTTTGTTTTGCACCCTATAAAGAGAAAAGTAAGAAGACAAAACACAAAGACGCTTTTTTTCATTCCCCGTCCCTCGGTTTCCCAATGATCAGCTTGGTATTTCGGATTAGGAATATTTAATCATTGTATGTCCAAATGGTCAAATATAAATTAACCTTGGGAGGGGGCTAACAGCCGGACTTTCTCTCGCGGAGGCTCTATTTCAAGGAGACCTTTGCATCAGTCAAAATCAAATAATTCCAGGCTGGATTGCCGCGTCGCTAACGCTCCTCGCAATGACACAGGACCCGTCATCGCGAGCGACTGAAAGGAGCGCGGCGATCCAGCTCTGGATTTTAAGGGGTTATGCAAAGCTCTCTATTTCAATGGGACGGCTTGGGTCTT
>JAJDBD010000181.1 GCA_029261575.1 Nitrospinaceae bacterium
TGGCGGCGCAAGCCGGGCAGGGACTAGCAAAGCTAATCGCAAGCGGCTTGCGCTGTCCAGATACGAAAATTAGCGGCGCCCCAACGGGGTTCCGAATAGCGGGCATACCTGCCGCGTCAAACAAGCTTGAAAGTAGATGAAACTTCCCTGCGCTTGCTTTCCTTGCATCTATGCCCTCTATTCGAAACAGAATTGTACAGAATTAATGAATCCTGACCCTAGCGAACAGCTTTTGGATACTGAATGCCTTGCGGATACATGTTATCATCAAAAGCTAAACGCAAAACACGCTTTCCTTGACCATCGAATGCCCTCGTCCCCAAAGCCCGTCAAAACTTCCAAATCTCAACCTCCGAAATCGCGGCGTTGGATATTAATTGTATCGGCGGCTCTGCTTGCAGGCCTTCTCATACTCGCGGGAGCTTTTGCGCTTTTTTTCGACGAGACCCGATTCCGCGACGCTCTCGCCGGAAATATTTCCCAAGCCAGCGGCATGGACATAAGCTTCGGCGCGCTGGACTGGGGTTACAATAACGGGTTCGCCTTGAAATGCGCCGACCTCAGTGTCCGTTCTGTCGCAGAGAATAGAGAGATTTTCTCAGCCGGAGAGGCGTTTTTCAATATTGACTTGTTCTCTCTTTTCAAGGGGCAAATAAAAATCAACGAGACGACGCTGGTCCGTCCCCGGGCCAGAATACTTTTATCCTCTCCCAAAAAACAGCCGACTCCGCCATCGGTTCCAAAAGAGCCGCAACCGGGACCATCCCAAAAACCCAGCCCCAAAAATTTTGATTCCGCCAACATTAAAAATTTCCTGGATAATTCAAAACTGGAAATCCCAAAACTTTTCGTGCGCGATGGAATTTTACATTTGGTCCAGCCTGCGCTGGAGGGAAAAGGGCAGGCAGAGTTGGAATTGCAAACCTCTCTGGAAATTCACGTCGCCCGTTCCACCGCCGATTCGCTTGAGATTATTTTAAGCCAAATCGATTTGCAATCTGGCGCATTGCGTCTGACCGGGTCGGCGCACGGCAAAGATTTTCTGGGAGGAACTCCGTCTCTAAAAGCAAAAATTGGCGCCGGGTCTTTTTCAATCGACGATTTGCGATCGTTTTCCGATTGGATTCCGAAGAAATTCCAAAAGTTTTTGAAGCCCGGACTCCTGGAGGGAGAAGTTCTTTCCCTGGAGGCGGAAATCGAAACTCCTCTGGCGCCAGAGATGAGTCCGGAATATTTAAAAAATAATCTGCAGGCAAAAGTTAACTACCGCCTTGGGGACGTCAAATATAGCGAGGCGGAGCGCGCGTTTTATTTTCCGCGTCTGGAGGGAACGGGGAATTATATAAATCGCCGAATTCAAAACCAATTTCGCGGCGCCGCTGGGTTGAGAGTCGGCGAAACAAATTTGAGTCTCGCCGATTTGGCGGGAAAGGGCGAGGGTTCGGGTAGAACTTTTCACCAAACGCTTTCGGGCAGGGTTTTAGGTGGAATCGTTTTAACGGAAAGCAAATTGTCGCCCGCCGAAATTCCGGGCGGCTCGCCTGCATTCGTTTCCAATATCCGATTGAGCGATCTGGATCTAAGCCAACTCCCCCTCCCAGGAAAAGGCCCGATCGCAAAAGTTGCAGGAAAGGTTTCGGGTGAAATTGAAATCAAAGGTTCCCTCGACGCTCCCCAAAACGCCAGCCTGAAGGCAAAATTGACCGGAGCGCAGTGGGCTTTTGAAAACGCCCAAACCCAAGGCCGGGCGGAAAGCGTGGGGTTGGAAATTCAATCCATCTCTTTGCCGGTAATGAAGGCGGACGTCGACGTAAAAAATTTCTCGGCAGACAATTATCACTTCAATAAAATCACCGGCCAGGTTTTAGCCTCGCCTCAAAAGATCATTATTAGAAACGCGCGTCTGTTGCCGCGTAACGGAGCGGTCGACGCCAGGGGAAGCTACGATCTGTCCGCACAGTCCTACGTTTTAAACCTGGACGCCAAGGGCCTGCGGCTGGAAGATTATGAACAACTCGCGGCACAATTAGATCCCGACAAGCCGCCTGCCATTGCAGGCCAAGTTTCCGCAAAAATCAGCTTGGAAGGTTCGCTGGACAAGCCCGAGGCGGCGCGCCTCAATGGCAACGTAACGGGACTGGGATGGACGTTTAAAGATTCAAAAACGGCGGGTCGACTGGAAAGCATTCGAGTTGGATTGAGCTCCGCCTCTTTACTCAAAATCCAAACCAACGTCGTCGTCAGAAACTTTTCGTCGGGCGCCTTCATGTTGAAAAAAGTTACGGCCCTTGGCGAAGTTTTGCCGGAAAAAATCATCCTCAAACAAGGCGAGATTCATCCCGCGCATGGAATCATGAAAACCCAGGGCAGGCATGATTTAAAATCCAAAACTTATCTCCTGAATTTTCAGGGAAGCGGTTTGCGGCTGGAAGATTATTTTAAACCAAATGCGGAGGGAAGATTTGACCTGAAGGGAAACCTGGAAGGCGACCTGAACAATCCGGAGGCGTTGAGAGGCTTGTCCGGAAAAATCTCGCTCGACGCGCGCAAGGGCAGAATCCAAAACCTGGAAGGTTACGCCGCCCTGCTGAACGTGTTGAACGCCCGGGTGACTGCAAAAAAATCCAACGGCATTGAATTCGACTTCTTCGGCGGAGACGTTGAGATCAACCGCGGAGTGGCGGTCACGCATAATTTAAAACTGGACGGCTCGCAAATCAAGGCTCTGGCGGCGGTTAAAACCGATCTTGTCGCTGAAAAGCTAGCGGGAGAAGTGAAGGTCATGCCTCTGCAACTTGTCGACGCGGCGGTCAAGGCGATTCCGCTTTTGGGCCGCATATTAGCGGGCGGAAAAACTGGCGGGCTACTGGAAACTTATTTCAAATTGGAAGGGACCTATTCCCACCCCCAAATCACGCTTCTCAAAAACAAAACCCTGTTGGGGAAACCGCTGAGCGTGGTCAAGGAAACTCTCAAACTGCCCGGCGACCTGGTAAAAAAAGCCCTGCCAAAATCCGGCTCCTGACCTCAAGCGACGGGGCGGCCGGTAGAAATTTTTTCGCTAAACGGACTTTACCGTCAACTCCCGGTCGAGTTGTTGTTTGATCTGGCCCTCTATGAACTGGAGAGTGCCGGTGGTGGAGGAGGGACAGTTTCCGCAGGCGCCCTGGTAGTGGATGAGGATTTCGTTTCCCTCGACGCCTTTCACTTCGACGCCGCCGCCGTCCTTGGCCAGATTGGAACGAATAGAACGGTCAAGCACTTCCTCGACGGCCTTCAGTTTTTCTTCAACAGACAGCGCATGAAAATCGCTGAACTTGAGCGGCTCCTCTTTTTTTTTCTCTTCCTCGGGCTTGTATATCTGAATATGTTCGTCGACGGTTTTCCATACCCTGGCTTTCAACGGATTCCATCCGGTGAAATCTTCTTTGGTAACGGTCACAAAATTTCCGGAGACGTAAACGTTTATAATTCCCGGCGTCTCCAATAAGGCCAAACCCATTTTATCCCCGTCGCAGTCCTCTTCATTGGACCAGGATTTTTTTCCCAGGCTGAGAACCTGGGCGTTTAACACAAATTGTAGCGCATTGGGATTCGGAGTCTCGCGGGTGCGAATGACCTTCAAGGCTTTTCGCTGTCCGGCGGCTGGGGGAACGTCGCCGTTATCCTTTTCCTTCGTCTCGCTTTTTTTAGCGCGTTGCGCCATAAGTTCCGCTATATTCACGACCCTGCAACCTCCGACTCGGGATGAAAATTCTGAATGATGTTAAAACAATTATACAATAAATCAAGCGCGTTCAAGGAAGATTCCAGGTATCCGCGGGTTTTAGGAAGAAGGCGGATAATATTTCTGCCACCACAGCTTTAAGAGTTGATTGGAAAAATCATAGACCCGCCCGCCCTGGTCCTCGATATAAAAATCCGTTTGCAGCAACAACATCAAGCGGCTGAAGGATTGCATTAACTGGCGTTGAGGGCGCGGTTCCGGACGTTTTTTTTCAAAATCCTCGTAGCGGGCAAACAACGCTTTCAAGGTCTCCCCCTGTGATCGGGACAGGAAGCTCAACATATCCACGGCCTGCTCGCTTTCCATTTCCGGATAATAAACCCCGATCCGTGAATAGAAATGCTGGAGATGACCCAACGCCCGGTTCCCCAGCAGAACCTGATCAAAAATCTGATCCACAATATCCTTGGTTAAAATTTGTCCCTCGTTGTGTCTGGACCAAGTGGCCAGTTCCTTCAACATAAATTGCAAAAAATAAGGTATGGCCTTGCCCAGCAGAGCCTGAACTCTGGGAATCACCTCGGCGTCGAATTCGACTTCCCGTTCGCTAAAAACTTTCAGGGTAAAGTTTTCCATTTCCTTGTAGCTGAACGGGGGCAAATCAAGATGATAAAAATCGTTGATCAATTTCGAGTGACCGGTTTGGTCCAGGGTGCCAATCAAATTGGTCGAACCGGCGACCAACCACTGTACGCAGGCGTTGGGAGTTTGCCGGATGATGCGGAACCAGTGTAAAAAAGTTTCAAACTGTTCCGGCGAACGCTTTTGGATGCGGAGAAGCATGTCCGGCAATTCGTCCACCATGAATATAACTTTTTGATTGATCCTCTTGATCCCGTTGAACAATTCGCTGGCCTGATCCTGCCAGTGTTCGTCCCAGTTCAACTCGCCGCGCAACACGTCGCGAATCTCAAAAAATTCGGACGCGCGGGAGTGGCGGATCAGGTTTTTATACAAGCCCCAAATCATCCCCAACTGTTCAAAAAAATACGACGGCTGGTTTTCCTTGAGGGCAAAGATCAACTGGAGGATAAAATCGGCGGGAGAGGTCAGAGCTTCGGTGTTTAAATAGACGACCACACAATCGTTGCGGGGTTGGTCGAGAAGATGATACATGACGCTGGTCTTGCCCATACGCCGCGGGCCGACCAGGAGGATATTGTTTTTTCTCAGGCTGTCCCACAAATCGTCCAGAAACTCGGTGCGGAAACAAAAATCATCGCCGCGAACCGGCCCGCCCAATACTAAATCGGTCGCCATCTAAGCCTGCCTTTTCATTTTAGGAAACCGCTAAAAGATGAAAATCGACAACGTCGCTATCGATTCGAAAAAACTTCCATTCGCCGGCTATTGCCTCCAGGCGCTTGCCTGGCGGCGCCGTCAAGCGGAAGCTGGAAGATCCTTCAACCCCTGGCTCTGCCGCTTCCTTAAAGCCCGCCAACCTTCGTAACCGACAAACATCGCCAAAGCAATCAATCCCAAAGACGCGCATCCCAGAAAAATATTCGGAACCGGCGCGGTAAAAAATCTATGCGCCTGCCAGGCCAGAGCGCCAATGGTTGTGACCACCATGAAGACGGCTGGATACAAAGTATACGCCGCGGGCTTCTTTATTCCTATGAGGTAACTGGAGACGACGAACAACGCCACGGCGGCGATGAGCTGATTCGTCGCGCCAAACACGGGCCAGATTTTTTGCCAGCCCGCAGTCGCGCCGATGAAATATGCCAACACAACCACCAGCCCCGTGGCAACGTATTTGTTGTATAAAAATGGAACGTTCGGGCCGACCATTTCCTGAACGATGAACCGGTTGATCCGCACCGCCGTATCCAGCGTGGTGAGAACAAACGTGTTGAGCGCTAAAACGGCGATCATCGACGCAAAGGTGAACCCCAAACCCGGCGCCATTTGGCTGACCACATTGCCGTATCCATTACCGAAGGCGTAGATCCATCCTCCGGAACTTAAAGATTCGCGAAATCCCAACACCGCCATGTCCACCCCGCCCCCGATGGGAGCGACCCAGTATAAACCGCCGCCGACCAACAAAATAGTGACCACCGCCACGACGCCTTCGGTCAACATTCCTCCGTAACTGATGAGCCTACCCTGCGACTCCCGGGCCAATTGCTTGGACACGGTGCCTCCCGCTACCAAAGAATGGAATCCGGAAACCGCGCCGCAAGCCACCAACACAAACAGCATCGGCCAGAGCGGTCCCTTTTCCTCGGAGTAGCTTCCAAGATAGGCCGGGGTGTTGAGGCTGGGTTGCACCCAAATGATGGCCGTGATCCCCAAAGCCAGAGTGCCAAATAAAATATACGTGGAAATATAATCCCGCGGTTGCAACAGAATATTGACCGGCAACACGGAGGCCGCGGCGGCATATATCAGGAGCGCCACAAACCAGAACATCAAGGGAGAGAGGCCAAAATAATCCGCTTCGCCCAAAACGACGGGATACTTGAATCCAACAAATATGGTCAAAAGAACGGCCAGCGCGGCGAGCGCGGAGGCCAGGCTTAGATTGGCGTTTCTATAATAAATGAACCATCCCAGGATCATGGCGATGGGAATCAGGCCGAAAGTGGGAACGACCATCTTAGGTTGCGCGATGAGAGTTTTCGCGGCCACGACTCCAAACACCGCGATGACCAGCAACATGGCGAGGATCAAAAATATGGAGAAAATCGTTTTGGCGCGTATCCCCATTGAGGTTTCCGCCACGTCCGCTATGGAACGACCGCCGTTGCGGACGGAAACCATCAGGGTCACGTAATCGTGAACGGCTCCGATAAAAACGCTGCCGAGCAGTATCCAGACCAAGGATACGGCCCAGCCGAAATAATGCATGGCGACGATGGGTCCAATGATGGGACCGGCCCCGGCAATGGAAGCGAAATTATGGCCGAAGAGAACCAACGGTTTGCTGGAAACGTAATCCACCCCGTCGGCCTGGTCGACGGCGGGGGTGCGGTTGGCGTCGTTCGGTTGGATTACTTCGCGGTCGATTCGCCCGGCGTAATATCGGTAGCCGACAAAATAAAAAAACAGGCAGGAAAAAATAAGTATCGCAACGGAAAGCATGGCAGTTTAATTTTTCAGCCGGCGAGGCGCCGCCAGACAAGCGCCTGGAGGCAGGGTTTGATTTGCATACCCAACGTAAATTGTGGCATTCGCCGTATTAGATGCGCCTGTTGGGTCCAGCGGCACGCTGGCTAAAATAATTTTTCCAAGCAAATGGTTTCCTGAGCTTGCGGTCCGGTGGAGATCATTAAAAAACCCACGCCCAATATCTCACGCAAACCGTCGATATATCGTTTGGCATTGTCCGGCAATTTCTGGAAATCCTCGACGCCCGAAGTTTTCTCCCGCCAGCCTTTAAATTCCTTGTACACCGGTTCGCAGTTTTCCAGAACGTCGAGGCTGGGCGGCATCTCTTCGATAATTTTACCATTATGACGGTAGCCCGTACAAACTTTGACGACGTCAAAATTGTCCAGGACGTCGATCTTGGTGAGCGCGATAGCGTCGATTCCATTCAATTCAATGGCGTAGCGGGCGACAACAGCGTCGAACCAACCGCATCTTCTGGGTCTGCCGGTCGTTGAGCCAAACTCGTGGCCGTCCTTTCGCAATTGTTCCCCGTCGGCGTCGAGCAGTTCCGTGGGGAAGGGTCCCTCTCCCACGCGGGTGGTGTAAGCCTTGATCACGCCCGCCACCCGGTCGATTTTTGTGGGCGGAATTCCCAGCCCGGTGCACGCGCCGCCCGCCGTCGAGTTGGAAGAGGTGACGTAGGGATACGTGCCATGATCGACGTCCAACATGACGCCCTGGGCGCCTTCGCATAATACGTTTTTATTTTCGGCGATCTGACGCTTCATGACGGCGTGGGAATCTCCCATGTACTTCAACAAAATTTCCCGATAACCGAGAAGATCGTCGAACAGTTGGGAAAACTCTGGAATTTCGTGGCCGTACAAATGTTTCAGAACTTTCTTCTTCTCTTCGTAATTGGCGAGGAATTTTTCCCGGAGGCGATCCGTATCCACAAAATCGGCGGTGCGGATTCCGGCGCGGGCCATTTTATCCGCGTAAGTCGGGCCTATGCCGCGTCCGGTCGTGCCGATTTTTTTAAACTGGGAAGAGCTTTCCCTTCCCCGGTCCGAGAGGCAATGGTAGGGCATGATGATATTGGCCCGGTCGCTGAGCGACAGGCGGTTTTCCAAACTCACGCCCGCCTTCTCCAGCATGGCGATTTCTTCCGCCAACGCCGAAGGGTCGACGACCACGCCGTTGCCAATCACGCATAATTTATCGGGATGAAATATTCCGGAAGGGATGAGGTGCAATACATACGGTTTCCCATCCTGATAAATGGTATGGCCCGCGTTGTTGCCTCCGGAGTAGCGGGCGACGACGTCGGCCTCGCGGCTAAACAGGTCGACGACCTTGCCCTTGCCCTCGTCTCCCCACTGCATCCCAACGACAACGGCTACCGGCATGATTCGCCTCTTGTTTCATTCAAACGATTTTCGGGCATATTTCGATTGGGTCGACCTGACGGTCGAACGGAAAATTGTGGGTGGAAAGTTTTTTTATTGGTCGGGGTGTCATTATGGATATCCCCCTATTTAAAGTCAAACGATTTTCAGGAGGCGGTTCACCCCATTCGCTTCAATTCATGGACGGCTTCCGATGGCATTACCGGACCCGTGCCTATCCCGGGACACTCCTCTTGCGTTTCTTTCCAGGTTCTTTGGGAAACCAGGTTCTCGTCCCAAAACGGAAAGCTCCTGCATTGAGCGGGCTTGGCGGGATGGATTCTGCAACCGCTTTCCAGAAGAAAGGGACAGGGCTTGTTTTCCATCACCTCAATATTCCAATAAGTCCCTTCCCGGCTCAAAAACTGGCCCTTGAACGCGGCGACCGAGAGGCCCAAATAATCCGCGGCCCTGCGGATATCCTCCGAATTCATACGCACGATTCCGGGTCGGCGGCAACATTGCGTACACCCCTTTTCGCATTCAAAGCGCAGGGTCTCCCGCTCCCACCATTCGCTCATTTTTACAGCACCACAAGATCGTCGCGATGCACGACTTCCTCGTAAAAATTAGGCCCAACGACGCCTCGGACGGAAGCCGTTTTCATTCCCTTGATCCTGTCCATTTCCCCGGAACTGTAATTCACCAGTCCGCGAGCAAACTCTTTTTGGTTTTCATCAAGAATGCGGACGCAGTTTCCAAATTCAAATTTGCCGTCGACGCCGGTCACTCCGGCGGGCAACAAACTCTTGCCGCGTTCGGCGATGGCTTTGCGCGCTCCCATATCGACTATGATTTTTCCGATTGGCTTCAAGGTATGGGCGATCCAATGTTTTCTATCCTTGATTTTTCCATCCGAAGAATAAAACAGCGTCCCGACTTCCTCGCCGGCAAACACCTTCTCCAGAACCTTCTTGTCCAGGCCGTCCACCACCAGAGCGGGGACGCCGAAGCTCATGGTTTTTTTGGCCGCCAGAACCTTGGTGTACATTCCCCCCACGGTCACCAGGTTGCGACTTTTCCCCGCAAGCTTTTCGATCTCCGGAGTCACCCGCTCGACATGGCTGATCAATTTCGCGGGTTCCTCTCCCCGCACCGCAGGTCTGCCGGGATCGCGGGTGAACAAACCGGGAACGTCGGAAAGTATGATCAACAACTGCGCGTTCGCCAAACAGGCCACGGTGGCCGAAAGCGTGTCGTTGTCGCCGATTTTTATTTCGTCCACGGTCACGGAATCGTTTTCATTGATGATCGGGATCACCCCGCGCGACAACAGGGCGTCGATGGTGTTTTTGGCGTTGAGGTAGCGTTTGCGGTTTTCCAGGTCGTCGTTGCCGAGCAAAATCTGCCCGACCATCAGTCCCTGCTTTTCAAACTTTTTTTCGTAGGAATGCATCAAGGCGCTTTGGCCGACGGCGGCGCAGGCCTGTTTTTCCGGAATGGAAAGATTCTCGCGGTCCAGTCCCAGTCGGCTCCTCCCCGCCATCACCGCGCCGGAAGAAACGAGAGCCACCTCGTACCCGACGTCGACCAGTTTTTTGACCTGCCGGGAATAGTGGCGCACCATATTGCGGTTCAAACCCTGAACGAGATTCGACCCGCCCTCTTCGCGATGGGAGATCACGCTACTGCCAATCTTGATCACCACGCGCTTGACCGCGCGCAACAATTTAATTCTGTTCAAAAGTCCCGCTCCTGTTTTCGTTTTCCGGCTCCGTTCACGAAATCCTCAATGGCCTGGAAATATTTTTCTCCGCCGGCATAAAGGGCGTCGTTATGATCGGCGCCAATAATATCATAAAACGATTTGGGTTCCGGGGCGCTTTCAAACAACTTCCTTCCCAAAGAGTAGGGGACGATGGAGTCCTCCGGGGCATGAAGAAACAATTTTGGAATTTTGATGTTGGATATTTTTTGGATGGAATCAAATTTCGTTCTGATAAAGGGCGCGACGGGCAGAATCGGGAACATCTCCCTGGCCATATCCCGCGCCGAGGTGAAAGTGGACTCCAGAATGATCCCCGCCGCCGGACGGCTCGCCGCCACATGCACGGCGCAAACGCCTCCCAGCGACCTCCCAAAAAGAAACAGGCGTTCGACGGGAACTTTTTTATCCTTCCGCAGAAATTCGTAAGCGGCCAGGGAGTCGAGGTAAATTCCTTTCTCCGTCGGTTTTCCCTCGCTTTTGCCATACCCTCGATAATCAAAAATGAAAACATTCCACCCGCGTTCACGGAGTAATTGAACGTTCTCCAGACGGTGGGTGATGTTACCTGCGTTGCCGTGAAAAAACAAAAACGTGGCCGAAGCTTTAGGATTCGGAGTAGGAGCCGGAACGTACCAACCATGAAGCCGCAGGCCGTCGTCGGTCTTGAAGTAAACGTCCTCCACTTCCAGGCCCCGGCTTTTGGCGTCCCACATCCCTTCCGGAAACGGGCTGGGATAATAGATGATCCTGTTTTCAAAGAAAATCAAAAGCGCCGTATAACCTAGTAGGAAGGCGACGAGGAGGACGGCGGCATTTGCGAAGGACATTCTTTTCATGAACCCGGAAGACTCATTGCGCGGAGACCCCGATCATTCTTTGGGCTTTTGTTTGTTCAGAAACTCAAAAATTTCCAGAGGGAACGGGAAAAACGTGGTGGTGCTTTTATCGACGGATATGTCCAGCATGGTCTGCAAAAACCTGAGTTGCAACGCCGGGGGATGGGCGCCGATGATGTCCGCCGCCTCGCTGATTTTCTGGGAAGCCTCGAATTCTCCCTGGGCGTGGATGACCTTGGCGCGCCGCTCGCGCTCCGCTTCCGCCTGCTTGGCCAAGGCCCTCTGCATTTCCTGAGGCAGATCCACGTTTTTAACCTCCACGTTCGCCACCTTGACGCCCCAGGGTTCGGTTTGTTCGTCGATCACCCTTTGCAGATGCTGGTTGATCTCATCCCGTTTGGACAACAGGTCGTCGAGCGAGCTTTGGCCCAACACGCTACGCAAGGTGGTCTGCGCCAATTGCGAGGTGGCGTATAAAAAGTCCTCCACTTCGATAATGGCTTGTTCTGGATCGACGACGCGAAAATAAATCACCGCGTTGACCTTCACGGTCACGTTGTCCTGGGTGATGATGTCCTGGGGCGGCACGTCCATGACCACCGTACGCAGGCTGACCTTCACCATCTGCTGGAGGAACGGAACGACGACAATGAGGCCCGGCCCTTTCACCTTGTAAAACTTTCCCAGGAGGAAAATCACTCCGCGCTCGTATTCGCGCAGGACTTTGAGAATGGTGAAAAGGAGAAAAAGCAGGAAGACGACGAATACAATTACGGCGTTCATTGGTTCTGGCTCCTCTACGGCTTGCGCACTTTAAGTTTAAGTCCGTTAACGGAATCGACGATCACGGATTCCCCTACGGGTATGGTTTGATTTTCACAACTGGCGTTCCAGATTTCCCCGTGAAGGAAGACGCTGCCTTCAGGGTTGAGTTCAGTTTTAACCACGGCGGACGCGCCCAACAAGGCCTCCGCTCCCGAAACGGGCCTGAGGGTCCGGATCTTCGAGGCCAGGTAGGCGATCCCAAAAGAGGCCAGCAGGATGGCGCCCACCGTCGGGTAAAGAATGGCGCGGGAAATTTGCAGGGCGGGATCGTCGGTGTCCATTAAAAATATAGAACCCAAAAGAATGCAGATCGCCGCCCCGCTGGATAATAAACCGAAACTGGGAACGTTGAGTTCCGCGATCAAAAGCACGGCTCCCAGCAGGATCAATAGCAGTCCAGCGTAATTGATGGGAAGCGCCTGCATGGCGTACAGCGCAAGGATGAGGCTGACGCCGCCGATCACTCCGGGCAATATCAAGCCCGGATTGGATAGCTCCAGATACAATCCCAGCATGCCAACCATCAGGAGCATGTAGGCGATATTGGGACTCGATATGATGTCCAGAAATTTTTGCCGCTTGTTCATTTCCTGAAAGTCGCGTTCCTTGCCTTCCAGCTTCAGGATGATCTTGTTTTTGCCCATGGCCACCTCCCGGTCTTCCAGGGCCAGGAGCAAGGCGTCCAGATCGACGGCGACCAGATCGATCACGTTCAGTTTCATGGCTTCCGTTTCGGAAATGGAAACGCTTTTGCGGACCGCCATTTCCGCCCAGAATGCGTTGCGCCCGCGAAGCTCGGCGAGGGACCGGATGTAGGCCGCCGCGTCGTTTTCGATCTTGTCCTGCATGACGTTTTTTCCGTCTTTATTTTTGCCGTCCTGCCCGCCGCCCAGCATGTTGACGGGATGGGCCGCTCCGATATTCGTTCCAGGCGACATGGCGGCGATGTGCGACGCGATGGAGATGAACGCTCCGGCGGAAGCCGCGCGCGAGCCGCCGGGGGCCACAAAGGTCGCCACCGGAACCAGCGAGGATTGGATTTCCTTTATGATAATGCGCATGGAGGTATCCAGCCCGCCGGGGGTGTCCATTTGCAATACCACCAACGGCGCGCCGTCGCGGTTGGCGTCGCGAATCCCCTGACTTACATATTCCGCAACAACGGGGTTGATGGGACCGGAAATTTTTAGGACAAGGATTTTATCCCCGGCCTGAACGGAAAGAGGGAGGAAAAAAATAAAAACCAACGCGGGCAAAACTTGTCTCAACAAGTTCATGAGGCGACCTTTAGATTAAGGTTCATCCAATATTTTCACACAGCAGAGCGCAAACTCAAAGCAAAAGAAATCGCGCGCCAGGTCCCGCGAAGACGCATCTTCTTTTTGGCGCCTCCCAGACGGCATTTAATGTTAATATTCGGTAGATTGCTAAATCATTGAGGCGGTTCATGCCAAACCAAGGCTACAAAACTATTTTCATCGTCGACCCGGTTAAAAACGAACGGATCCAGTTGGCCAAATTTATCAAGCACGATAAATTCACCCTGGCCGCCTATGTGTCTATCGCCGATTGCTTTAAAAGAGACGCCATGCTGTTTCCGAATTTAATTATTTTTGTCCCTCGAACCGGCAAATCGGAAATCAAACATTTGATGAATATCAAACGGAAATACAAATCCATTCCCGTCATCATTCTTACCAACACTGAAGGCGAGGAGGTCAATCTCATGGCTCTTCAGGAAAGCGGTTTCCAGCATGCCCACAAGGCGGGGAGCAACGAAAAGGTGCGGGAAATCGCTTATGAAATCCTGGCGCCGGAAGGGCTTCTCCTGCGCGCTGAAACGCCGCATCCCGTTCCCATTCCCTGACCTTTTAAAAACGCTCGTCTAAAATGTCTCCCCAATCCGCACCCGCAAAAACAGTTGAAATCCGTTCCGTAAAAATCGGCGGCGGAAATCCCATCGCCCTGATCGCCGGACCCTGCGTGATCGAATCCGAAGCCCACGCCCTGGAGACCGCGTGCCAATTAAAACAAATCGCCGACGACGCGGGCGTCCCTTTCATCTACAAATCGTCCTACGACAAGGCCAACCGCACTTCGCTGACTTCCTATCGGGGTCCGGGCCTGGTGGAAGGTCTTCGCATTTTGAAAAAAGTTAAACAGGAACTGAACGTTCCCATTTTGTCGGACGTCCACAAGGAAGAGGAAATCGACCTCGCCGCCGAGGTTCTGGACGTTTTACAAATCCCGGCGTTTCTTTGCCGACAAACCGATCTGGTGGTCAAAGCCGCCAAAACCGGGCTACCGGTGAATATTAAAAAAGGCCAGTTCCTCGCGCCCTGGGACATGAAAAACGTCGTCCAAAAAGTCGCCGATTCCGGCAATCAAAAAATTCTTCTGACGGAGCGCGGGTTCATGTTCGGCTACAACAACATGGTGGTCGACATGCGTTCCCTGGTGCTGATGCGCGAGTTGGGTTGCCCGGTGGTGTACGACGCCACGCACAGCCTGCAACTGCCCGGCGGACAGGGAACGTCCTCCGGAGGCCAGCGGGAACTCGTCCCCTACCTGACGCGCGGCGCTGTCGCCGTCGGTTGCGACGCCTTGTTCATGGAGGTACACTCCGACCCGGACAACGCGCCTTCGGACGGTCCCAATATGTTGAAAATGGCGGACCTCCCAAAACTTTTGCAACAGGTCAAGGAACTCGACCAAATACGCCTGAAAGTGGAAGGCGCCGCTCCTTAACCGAAACCAGATATGCGGTATTTAATCCTGATCGCCTGTTTGATCATTCCCAATACCCTGTGGGCACAGGGGTCCTGGCAAACCCTGCCGTCCACTCCAATTCCAAGGACTGAATCCTCCGCGGCTCTCCTCAACGGAAAAATATATTTGCTCGGCGGTTTCACGCCAAAGGGAATCGCGGATCGTGTCGACGTCTACGACCCCAAGACCCGCAGTTGGTCCCAGACCCGGCCCCTGCCGACTCCCTTACACCACGCCACCGCGACTGTGGTCGGCAAAAAACTTTACGTTATAGGGGGATTTGCCTCCGGGATGTGGACGCCCGTCAATCATACTTACGAATACGATCCTCAAACCGAGGAGTGGACGGAAAAAACGCCCATGCCCACCAGGCGCGGCTCGCCCGCCGCTACGGCGATCGACGGTAAAATTTATGTGGTGGGCGGAGCCAACAAAAAGTTTTTTCGACTGGTCAATACCGGCGCCAACGAGGTCTACGATCCGCAAAGCGATTCCTGGCAGAGCTTGCCGCCCATCCCGACGCCCCGCGACCATTTGACCGTTTCCGTAGTTGAAGGAAAACTGTACGCCATAGGCGGACGGGTGAACGTGGATTATCATCGCAACCTGGCCGCGAACGAAGTCTACGATCCCGGCGCCGGAAAGTGGGAAATCCTGGCGCCCCTGCCCACCGCGCGGAGTGGGATCGCGTCGGCGGCGGTTGGCGGAAAGATTTTCGTTTTTGGCGGCGAGTCCGGCGATGGAACGTTTGAGGAAAACGAGGCGTTCGATCCCGCAACCAATACTTGGAAAAAAATGGCTCCGATGCCCCATTCCCGCCACGGCCTGGCTTCAATCGCTTATGAAGGGAAAATCCACGTTTTGACGGGAGGACCCAATCCGGGCGGCGGAGGCAGTTCTCTGCACGAAGTCTTCTCGCCCGAATCAAAATAAATAAGGTTGCGTTTCTTTAGGGAGAAAAAAAATTTGCGTGAAACTCTTTGGAGAAAGGCGGAACGGAGGGGGAAACGAATCAGGTAGGCCAACGGATTGGGATCTGGGAGATCCCAATCCGGTGGAGGAGGCCATACCATTTCGAATCTTCATTCTTTATAGAGCAAAGCCTGTGCCAAAATCCAGCGCCCAGCAACAATCTAAGGTAACCTGTTACATTTAAATGGGTTTCTGGATCCAGCCCACAATTTAAAATCTCAAATTTGTCACTCCTACAGGGTCAAAATTTCCACGCCGGGTCAATTTTTTCCCTTTGTCATTCCAGATAACGAATATATTTGCCGATGAATTTGGTCAAATGTTGCGTGGCGGTTCTGGAATGGATCATCAGTTCGATCATCGGTTTCAGGGCGACGGGGTGGGTCAGCACGTACCAGGTGGCTTTGACTCTCGACGCCTCGCCGCTTTTGTCCTCCAGCGCCGGGATGCGGATCAGTTCGTGATTGACGGTATCCGTCACCGAACGGATGGAGACTAGGGAGATTTCCCGCGAGCCGCACAGTTTGGCCAATGCCGCAGTTTCCATCTCCACGGCCAGGATGGGATAATGGATTCCCAGGGCGCGCTTTTCTTTCGGCTGGTAAATGATCTCCTCAACGGTGAGCAGTCCGCCGGTCTGGACTAAAAATCCATCGGTAAAAACCAACTCCCTCCCAAGTTCAAGATATTCTGAATTTAAATCGGTCTCGACGGTGGGTTGCGGATTGAGATAATCGCGTTCGGCATGTGGCTCAAATTCAAAAACCCGGTCGGCCAACACGATATCGCCGACGTTCAACACCGGGTCCACTCCCCCGGCGTATCCCATGGAAATTACCAGCGACGGGTCGACGCGGTCCAGCATTCCCAAAAAAGCTTTTTCGGCGCGCGCTCGTCCCACTCCGGTCTGTAACAGGGCGATGGATTTTTTTTGCCAGGTTCCCAGCCAGAGTTTGCCGGATTCCAGGGTATGGGATTCTTCCATCCCCATGCGGTTTTTTATTTCCGCCACTTCTTCGCGAATGGCGCCTATAATACAAATTCTCGGTTCCATGTGAGCAAATTGTAACTTCTATTCCCGTGAATTGGCAACCGGGTTTTAAGCGCCGAAGAGTTTTCCCGCTCCCGCATTTCACAAAAATTATTCATCAACCTTTCACAACGCAAAATTAAATGGCCAAGATAAAATTAAAACCTCCGGTCAAACCGGGGGACCGTTTGGAACTCGAAGTCGAAACGCTGGCTTCCAGCGGCGACGGGCTTTCGCGACACGAAGGCTACGCTCTATTTGTCCCGACGGGCCTTCCCGGCGACCGCGCCGAGGTCGAGGTGGTCAAAACCACGCCCCGATTTGGAACGACGCGCCTCATCAGCCTGACCCAGGATTCGCCCGACCGCATCCTGGCGCCCTGCCCCGTTTTCCCCCGGTGCGGCGGATGCGCCCTGCAAAGCCTGAACTACGAAAAGCAAATGGAGTTCAAGGTCCAATGGGTGATCGATAGCCTGGAACGGATCGGAAAAATCAAGCCTCCCGACGATATTTCAACCCTGCCGGCAGAGCAGATTTACCATTATCGCAACAAGGGAAGCTTCGCCTTGCAGAAAACCGGAAGCAGGGTCCGTATCGGATTCTTTGAAAACCGCAGTCACGACGTCGTGAACTCCGATCAATGCGATACGCTTCTGCCGCGAATCAACGAAGTCAAGGAATGGGTCCGCCTGCTGTTGGACCGGCATAAAATTTCGATTTACGACGAGCGCGCCCATAAGGGATTTTTACGCGGGCTGGTCGTCCGGCATTCCGAGTCGACGGGGAAAACGCTGTTGGGACTGGCCACCATGCCGGGAGAATTCCCTCCGGAGTTTTTGGGCGACTTGTTGGAGGATCCGCAAAAGTTGCAACTGTCGGGAATCGTCCAAAACATCAACGCCGAACGGACCAACATTATCCTGGGCGAAAGCTCGCGAACCTTATGGGGAGAGGATACTCTGGAGGACCGCTTGGGCGAGTTGACTTTCCAGCTTTCGCTGAATTCATTTTTCCAGGTCAACCCGTACCAGACGACAAAACTTTACGACCTGGTTCGCGACTGGGCGAGTTTTGACAAGGGACGCGTGGTGGACGCTTATTGCGGCGTCGGCGGGATCGGGCTTTGGCTGGCTGCCGCCGGGGCGCGGGTCGCGGGCGTGGAGGAAAATCCAAAAGCCGCCGCAGACGCGCGGATCAACGCCGGGATCAATCGCCTGGAACAGTGCGAGTTTTTTGAAGGACCGATCGAGTCGCACATGCAATCCCTGGCCAAGGCGGAACCGGTCCAGACTTTGATATTCGATCCGCCGCGCAAAGGCTGTTCGCCCGAAGTTCTCCAGGCCGTTCCGGAAATGAACCCGGAAAAAATAATTTACATCTCCTGCAATCCCTCCACCCTGGCGCGGGATCTGGACTTGCTCGACGGTTATGAGGTCGCGAAGCTGTGCGTCGTGGACATGTTCCCGCAAACCTCGCACGTCGAGACGGCGGTCTTGCTCGTTAGAAAATAAATACGGGCGCCCCCGGTCACGCCGCCTTTTTCACTGAAGAGGCGTTTTCGTACCAACCGCGGGTGGCGTTCGTTAACCGGACGACGGACAACATCACTGGCACTTCAACGAGAACGCCGACGACGGTGGCCAGCGCCGCGCCGGATTCAAAACCAAACAGACTGATGGCCGTGGCGACCGCCAATTCAAAAAAATTGCTGGCGCCAATGAGCGCCGAGGGTCCAGCGACGCAATGGGCCACGCCAAACGACCGGTTCATCAGATAGGCCAGTGTGGCGTTGAAGTAAACCTGGATGGTGATGGGAACGGCGAGTAATAAAATAGGCCAAAAATTGGAGATTATTCTCGTCCCCTGAAATCCAAACAGCAAAACCAACATGGCCAGGAGCGACGCCAGGGAAATGGGATGAAGCGATTTGAGAACTTTTTCAAGACCTTCTTTTCCCCGGCGAGCCAAAAGCCGTTTTCGCCAGAAATGCGAGAAAATCACCGGCACGACAATATAAAGTCCCACGGACAAAACCAACGTGCCCCAGGGAACGCTAATGGAGGCGAAGCCTAATAACAGGCCGACAATGGGCGCGAAGGCGAAAACCATTATGACGTCGTTCAACGCCACCTGACTCAGCGTAAACTGGGGATCGCCCTTACAAAGATGACTCCAGACAAAGACCATCGCGGTGCAGGGCGCCGCCGCGAGAATGATCAGCCCGGCGATGTAGGAATCGATTTGATCGGCGGGCAACAACGGCGCAAATATTCCTTTAATAAAAAACCAGCCCAATAAAGCCATCGAAAAAGGTTTGACGGCCCAATTGACAAACACCGTCACGGCGATCCCCTTCCAATGCGAACGCACTTCCCCCAATGCGCCAAAGTCGACCCTCAACAGCATGGGGATGATCATCAGCCAGATTAAAACGGCGACCGGCAAATTGACCTGGGCGATTTCCGCGGCGCCGACGATCTGGAAGACAGAGGGAATTAAATTTCCAAGCGCAATCCCCGCCAAAATGCATAGAAATACCCAGACGCTTAAATATCTTTCGAAAAATCCAAGCGGATTATCTATCGATGGACGATCCACGGTTTCATCAATGGAGTTCATTTCTAATTCCCAAAGGTTTGTACGACTGAATTTTATTTTTTTGAAGCGCGAACCTTGCGAGGGCGCGAAGACGTTTTGCGATTTCCGCTAATTCCCTGGCAACAATTCTCTGTCAGGTATCCCATCAGTTCGTTCATGGCGGCGTAATGGGCGGAGTAAAACAAGGTCCGTCCCTCGCGCCGACATTTTACGAGTCCGGCGTGTTTGAGTTGGCTCAAGTGGAAGGACAAGGTGGAGAGAGGGAGGCCCAGATGCTCCCCGATTTGACCGGCCGGAACGCCCTCCAAACCCGCCTGGACCAGATACCGAAACACCGTCAACCGATTTTCCTGGGAGAGCGCGGACAGAGCCGAGACGGCTTTATTAATTTCCATATTTCCAATATTATGGAAATATGATGCCACAGTCAACAAAAAAAATTACACAGATCGGGTAATGAAAAAAATTAAAAGCGCGCGTGCTTGGGGGTGCGGGGGAAGGGAATGACGTCGCGGATGTTTTCCATCCCGGTGACGAACTGGACGAGACGCTCGAACCCAAGTCCAAACCCGGAATGCGGGGCGGAGCCGAATCGCCGCAGGTCCAGGTACCACCCGTACTCTTCAGGATCGACGCCTTTGGCTTTCATCCGCTCTAAAAGGATTTCATAATCGTCTTCGCGCTGACTTCCGCCGATGATCTCGCCCAGCTTGGGAAGCAGGACGTCCATGGCGCGGACGGTTTCCCTGTCCTCGTTGAGTTTCATGTAAAACGGTTTGATGGATTCGGGGTAGTTGTAGAGTACGACGGGTTTCTTGAAAGCTTCCTCGGCCAGGTAGCGTTCGTGCTCCGCCTGCAGGTTGCATCCCCATTCGACGGCGTATTGGAATGTCTTGTTGGATTTTTGCAAAAGGTGGATGGCGTCGGAATAATGGATGCGCTCGAAACTGTTGTCCACAATATTTTTTAAAGTCGTCAGAATCGTGGAATCGATCCGCTGATTGAAAAATTCCATGTCGTCGGCGCAGTTTTCCAGCACGTCGCGAACGAGGTACTTGATAAATTCCTCCGCCAGGTCCATGTCGTCGTCGAGGTCGTAGAAGGCCATTTCCGGCTCGACCATCCAGAACTCCGCGAGGTGTCGGCTGGTGTTGGAATTTTCCGCGCGGAAGGTGGGACCGAAGGTATAAATTTCGCCCAGGGCCAGGGCATAGGCTTCTCCCTCCAACTGGCCGCTCACTGTCAGGCCGGTTTTATCGCCGAAAAAATCCTGGCTGAAATCCGCCTTACCGTCGACTTTGGGAACATGGTCCAAATCCAGCGTGGTGACCTGAAACATCTCCCCGGCGCCCTCGCAATCGCTTGCGGTGATGATAGGCGTGTGCAGGTAGACGAATCCGCGCTCGTTAAAAAATTTATGAATGGCCCAGGCCAGGCGATTCCGCACGCGCATCACCGCGCCCATGGTGTTGGTGCGCGGGCGCAAATGGGCGATCTCGCGCAAAAACTCAAAGGAATGCCGTTTCTTTTGCAGGGGATATTTCTCCGGGTCGGCGCTTCCGTAAATTTTCAGTTTCTTGACCTGCAACTCCACGGACTGGCCCTTCGCGGGGGATTCCACCAGGTTTCCCAACAGGTCCACGCAACTGCCGGTGGTCAATTGATGCGTCAATTCGTCGTAGCCGGGAAGGTTCGCGTCGATGATGGCCTGCAGGTTCTTCAAACAGGACCCGTCATTGACTTCCAAAAAGGAAAACCCGCCCTTGGAATCCCGGCGCGTGCGCACCCAGCCCTGGACCCGGACGTTTTCCACTGCCGCTCCGCTTTCCAGAAGAGTCTTTATTTTTTGTCTTTTAATTTTCGCCATGATTTTATTTTATATTTTCAAAAAGTTTAACACGAAATGCGCGACGGCTAACGGGAAAATCCGGCGCTGTGGAAGGCGTTGGGGGCGCGGATCGCATTGACATCAAGCGTCTTTTTGGTTATTTTAAATTCCGGATTTAATAAAGCCAATCCTGTTCTGGCCCTTCGTTCCGGACCGGGCCGCCCCGCCGCAAATTCTTTTAACTCTGGTGAATGTATTGTTTATTTTCGCTAATTTTTTACAAGCCACCGCGACCATCCTCGACATGGCTTTGACCCTTTATATGTGGATCGTTATTATCCGGGCGCTTCTTTCCTGGGTGAATCCCGATCCCTACAATCCCATCGTTCAATTTTTACACCGCGTCACCGATCCCTTGATGGACCAGATTCGCCGGTTGATTCCCATGTCCGGAATGGGGATCGATTTTTCTCCCATCATCGTGATCATGGGAATCATCTTTTTAAGAACTTTTTTAGTGCAATCGCTCAGCCAGATCGCCATGCAAATGCAATGAGTCCGCGATAACCCCCTTCCCCGCCCGGTGTTACGCCATGCCTTTAAAGGTCAAAAAAGTCGCGGAAGGGATTCAGTTTTCCGCCACACTGCAACCGCGTTCTTCCAAAAATCTTCTGGTCGGCGTATATAATGATACCTTGAAAATCAAGTTGACCTCGCCCCCCGTGGAGGGGGCGGCCAATAAAATGTGCGTCAAGTTTCTGGCCAAGGTTCTGGGGGTGAGTCCTTCCCGGATATCGATCGTTCAAGGCCAGACGAGCAAACATAAAACGATTCAAATCGATTCCATGGACGAAAAGGAATTTTTGCAAACCATTCAACCCGCCCTTTCTCCGGCGGCAGAGGGAGATAAAAATACCCATGCTTAAAACTATTGAATATGTCGACGGCGTGGTACGCATGATCGATCAGACCAAACTGCCGCTGGAAAGCGTTTTCGTCGATTGCCGAACCATCGAAGAGGTGGGGAGCGCGATCAAAACCATGGTCATTCGCGGCGCGCCCGCTATCGGGGTGGCGGCGGCCATGGGGGTGAGCCTGGGCGCGGCGGCCATCGAGGCGGAAACTTTCGACGATTTTTTTTCGCAATTGGAAGCGCAGTGCGCCGAGCTGGGCCAGTCGCGTCCCACCGCCGTCAACCTGGCTTGGGGAATCGAGCGGATGACGCGTGTGGCGCAGGAAAACAAAAGCCTGCCGTTGGCGGAATTGAAAACGCTTTTGCGCGACGAGTCTATCAAAATCTGCGCAGAGGATATCGAAATCAACAAAGCCATGGGCCGCCACGGGCAAGCTTTGATTGAAAAGGGACAAACGGTGTTGACCCATTGCAACGCCGGCGCGCTGGCCACGGCGGGCTATGGAACGGCGTTGGGCGTGATACGCGCCGCGATGGAGGCGGGAAAAAATATTAAGGTCATGGCCAACGAAACCCGTCCTTTTTTGCAGGGCGCCCGACTCACGGTCTGGGAACTTAAAGAGGACAACATCCCCGTCACATTGATCACCGACAACATGAGCGGATTTTTTATGAAGAAGAAGGCTATCGATTGCGTGGTGGTCGGTGCGGACCGCATCGCGGCCAACGGCGACGTGGCCAACAAGATCGGCACCTACATGGTCGCAACGATGGCGGAGAAACATAAAATTCCGTTCTACGTCGCGGCTCCCATTTCCACGCTCGACATGTCGCTGTCCTCCGGGGACTTGATCCCAATCGAAGAGCGAAGTTCCGAAGAGGTGACGTCCGTCCAAAATCAGCGCATCGCTCCCGAAGGCACGAACGCCGCCCACCCGGCTTTCGACGTGACGCCCAACGACATGATCACCGCCATCATCACGGAAAAAGGAGTGGCGCGTCCGCCCTTTGCCGAATCGCTGAAGAGACTGGCCGAACAAAAATGAAGGCCATGATACTGGCGGCGGGATTCGGCGCGCGCCATGCGCCACTGACGCGCTTCCTCCCCAAACCGATGTTTCCGGTGATGAATCGGCCCATCCTGGAGCATACCCTGCGTTATTTGAAGTCGCACGGTTTCCGCGAGATCGTCGTCAACCTCCACCACCTTCCCAATGCGGTGATGGATTATTTTGGCAACGGAAGCGATTTTGGAATCGACGTCGTTTATTCCAGGGAGCCTGCAATTTTGGGGACGGCTGGGGGAATCAAGCTGGCGCAGTCTCATCTGGAGGACGGAACGTTTTTAGTCGTCAACAGCGACATTCTGACGGACGTCGATCTCGGCGCCATGCTCGAATTCCATCGATCCAATCGCTCGCGCCTGACCCTGGCGTTGACGCCCACCCCATCGGCGGAGCGCCACGACCCGATCGAGGTGGATGAGACCGGGCGTATCGTTCACTTCGTCGGAGCCTCGTCAAAAAACATTCCGGAGTTTACCTCCCGGTCGACGTTTACTGGAATCCAAATCATGGAACCCGAAATTTTCGAGCGTATTCCCGACGGGCGTTTTTGCGGAACCACGGACGAAATTTTTCCGGCCATGGTGGAGGAAGGCGTCAACGTATTCGGATACCTTCACGGAGGTTATTGGCGGGACATGGGAACGCGCGCGGGGTACCTTCAACTGCACCGGGATATCTTCGACGGAGCCGCGCGGCTGATAGACGATACAAGCTTTGACCAGGATTCCAAGACCTGCATTGGAAAAGATTGCGAAATCGCCCCCGACGCGCAAGTCGGCCCCTACGCTGTCCTGGGGGACGGATGCAAAGTGGGTGAAGGCGCCCAAATCGAAAATTCCGTTTGCTGGGAAAACGCGGTCATAGGCCCGCGCGCCATAGTTCAAAACTCCATCCTCAGTCAGGGGACGCGGGTTACGGAAGGCACACGAATCGCCGATGAATCCTTAGCGCTCCCATCCCCGTAAAATGCGCAAAAAAAACCGCCGACCGGGGTAGCCCCCGGGGGCGGTATTTGATTTACAAACCCAATGTGGCTTGTAGCCTCACCGTATAGGCTCCGCCTATCGCCTCCAGGCGCTGGCCTGGCCGGGCGAGCGCCCGGTGGCAATATTGACTTGCAAACTCAACTTGGCTTGTAGCGTCCACCGCATAAGCTAAGCCTACTGGCCTCGGCAACACGCCGGCCAATTATTATAGGTCCCCTTATAACAGTTTGTGAGCGCTCAGGGTCATCGTGCTGACCACGATTTCGCCGTCCTGCATATCGATGATGCGCCTTTGTTCTGGCAGGTCCGCCTCGCCCACTCGGGTATAGGCGTCGGTATAACTCTCCACGTTTTTAATGCCCTTTTTTTCAGGGTGGAGGTAGAACACCGTGTACTTGCCGGTTAAAAATTTTCCGTCCGCATTTTTAACGCTGTCTTCGATGTTGATGGAAAATGAAAAGCGCGGCGTGGAGCGGTTGATCTGCCGAATCCTGCCGTCCTTGATCCGGTAAAAAGAACTCATGCCGTCGCCGCCCATGTTGACGATGCGGCCCAATGGATGCGATCCGTCGTCGCCAAAACTCAATTTGTATTTGCCGTCGGACTCGTCGAATGAACGCGGGCCGCGATGCATGGCGATGGAACCCAGATTTTCCGACGCGAATTCCTTATGAGATTCCCCTTCCAAACTCGACTCGATCTCTTTGGGACCTTTTACGGTAACGGAGCCTTTTTCTTCCTTGCCGTTGATGTTGACGCAAATATCGGCGCTGAATCCCTTGAATCCATCGGGCCATCGCGCGGTATTGGAAAAAACTTCGCGCATGGCCGTTCGCGCTTCAGAATCGTCTTCGGCGGCGGTTGCCACGTCCTCCGCTTTGGTGTAGGTTGCCATTATTAACGCTCCTTATTATAAATTCATTTAGTTGAATAGATATCAATCGCCGCCCGCCTATGGATCGCTCCAATTAAAACGAAACGGCGCTTCACCCTCCGCCTTAAGTAAGGTCCGAAGGAAACTCGGAAAAATGGAACTTAAAAATAAATTTCTACCTTGGCGTTCTTTTTTATGTCTTCCAGGTATTTGGCGATGATGGTCTTGGCCTCCTGGGTGTACAAATATCTTTGAATCGATTCTTTCACTTCATCAAATGGAGCGTACTCCGCAGCCTTGACCTCGTTGAGTTTGATGATGTGATAACCAAATCCCGTTTCGACGACGCCGCTAACCTCGCCGGGTTTTAGCTTGTCGACTGCCGCGTCGAATTCGCCGGGGAAGACTCCTTTATAGATGAAATCCAAATCTCCGCCGGAAGGGGCGCTGGCGACGTCCTCGGAATATTTTTTGGCCAAATCGCCAAAATCCGCGCCGCCATTGGCTTCTTCAAGGACCTTATCCATCCTCTCCCTGGCTTCCTTGCTATGCTCCGCCTTCTTGGCTTCCACTTCCTCGGGAGAAACGGATTTGCGCTTGTCGGGCGGGAAATGGAACATGAAAATGTGCTGCACTCGAAAGGCCTCGGGCCGGAAAAAGTTTTCCTTATTATCGTCGTAAAATTTTTGCACGGATTTCTCGTCGATATCGATTTTTCCTTCCACCTGGTCGCGAAGTATATTGTGCGAAACGGTATCGATCTCAATCGATTTTTTGATTTCGTCGAGATCGATCCCTCTTTGCTCTAACGCCTTATTGAACTCCGTCTCGTTGGCGTAACCGGCTTTTAGCTTTTCCAATTCCTCGTTGATGATATCCTTCGAAACCGTTTGGTCAGTTCCCTTACCTTTTTGGTACAAAATTTCCCGGACAATTTCCTTGTCGACGATATCCCGGATTATTTCCACGCTTTGCTTTTTATTGATTTCCTTTTTTACCAGCTTCACAACCCGGTTGAATTCGAATTTTACAAACTTCGAATTGATTTCAACTCCATTGACGCGAGCGACAATGTCGGGAATATTAAGCTCTTGGGTATAGTCCTTTTCAAAATAAGGTTCGGCGCCAGACGCCGCTTCCCCAAATAAGATCAGGCCAAAAACGAAAACCAAACTCCAGAATGATAGCAAAGACCGTCGCATGTAAAATGCTCCACGATGACTGATGTTATTGATATGAATCTATAAGTTTTATATACCAAACCCCGTCATAAAAGCAACACCGCCGGGCAAATAACCTCAAATAGGATGAAAACGCGCGGGCCAGACGCGCCGTCAAGCAGGCTCCGAACGATAAGTTTTTATGGTCTTGAAATCAATCCCGGTTTAATATGTTTTCAGATAGCGCGTTCAACTCCCATTGGCCGGTTTCCCCAAAATCCCTCAAAATATGAATTCCACCGACCGAACGCCGAAAACAAACCCTCCCTGCCAGATTTGCGGAGAATCCGCCAACCATGAATTTTATCAGGCACGGGAAATCATGTTTGGATTGGAAGAGCGTTTTTCTTATTTTAAATGCTCCTCCTGCGGATGTTTGCAAATCGCCCAAATCCCTGAAAATATGGAGCGATTTTATTCCGACGAATACCACGCTTTTTTTGGACAGGACCACCCGGAGGTAAAGCGAGGCTTTATCGTTAGTCTCGCCAAAAATTTAAGAGACCGTTATGCCGTTTTCAACCGCGGCGCCGTGGGCCGATGGCTTTTCACGCGGCGTCCCGTCATGCCCCTTCGCTCCTTGTCTCACATCAAAGTAACGCCCGGCATGCGATTACTGGACGTCGGCTGTGGGCGCGGCGGATTGCTTTACTCGCTCCGGCAAATGGGCTTTAAAAACCTGTTGGGAATTGATCCGTTTCTCAGCGGGGATCTTCAATACAAAAATGGATTGTCCGTTCGGAAATGTTCTTTGGGGGAAGTGGAGGGACTTTGGGATATTGTCATGTTCCACCACTCCTTTGAACATATGCCGGATCAGTTAAAAACCCTTCGGCGCGCCGCCTCTTTATTATCCGAATCCGGAGTGTGCCTGATAAGAATTCCGTTGTCGTCTTCCCGTGCCTGGGAGGAATATGGGGTGGACTGGGTCCAATGGGACGCCCCGAGGCATTTCTTCCTGCACACGGTAAAAAGTTTTTCTCTCCTGGCAGAAAAAGCGGGATTGAAAATCGACAAGACGGTTTATGATTCCTCGGAATTTCAGTTTTGGGGGAGCGAGCAGTGTCGCCGAAACATTTCTTATTTTTCGGATCGATCTTACAGCGTGAATCCCGAGCGATCCATTTTTACCCCGTCGCAAATTGAAACTTTCAAACAACGGGCCGCCGAATTGAACGCCGGCGAAAAGGGAGACCAGGCGGCTTTTATTTTGAAGCGAATTTAAGCCGCGAATCTAACCTATGAATCCGGACGCAAAAATTTTAATCGTGGACGACGACGAGGACAACGCTCGCATTCTGGAACATTTTTTGAAACGCGTTTACGCCAACGTCGTCGTCACGGACGACGGCTCGAAGGCGTTGGAGCTTTTGGCCCAGGAATCTTATTTGGCGGTTTTTACCGATTGGATGATGCCGGAGATGGACGGCGCAGAACTGATTCGTAAAATCCGGAGGGAGATTCAACCGGCGCCCTTGATCGTCATGATGTCCGCAAAAGATAAAAAGCGGGCGCGGCAACAGGCTCTGCAATTTGGCGCCGACGATTTTTTCGGCAAACCCTTCAACCCCCAGGACGTCGCTTCCTTCCTGGAAAAGTGTTTGGAAAAACAAAAATGCTCGCAACCGTCCAAACCCACCGAATAAGTTTTCTACCGCCATTCCGGACAATCGCCAACTCATTCCCTGCGCACCAACCAACCCTCTCCTAACAGCGCCAACGCGGCTAACAACAAAAATGGACCCGCTAAAGGAAAGCTCCCGTCGTCCGCCTGGGCCGCTAAAGAATCCACAGGCTCGATAATTTCCACGGCAGCTCCCGCCAACAGTTTTTGTATTTTCTCGGGAGATATTTTTTGCGGACGCGATTCCTCCGTATCCAGGTTCACGGTAAAAAATCCGATGGGCGACGCGCCGAGGTCGGGTCGGGTTGAAGCGTTTTCCGGAGCCGGTTTCAGATTATTCTTTGAAGCGGAATATATCTTGTACACTCCTGGAATGGCCGTGCCCTTAAAAAGAGGCGCGTTAATATCGGCGGCGGCAAACGTTTTAAACGCTCCCGTCGGGATTTCAACAAACCCCGGCTCGCCCTCGTCCTCCCAGCGATACGCTTCGCCTACCATTAAATCCTTGCGCGCGATCGTCCCCAAACCGCGAGCAGCGTATTTCACCCAGCGTTGTATCCAGGGCAGGAACGTGGGCTGAATCGGGAATTCGTTCCAATCCCGATCCAGGGTGGAGGCGAAGAGAATCGTTTTTCCTTCGCCATAAGTCGATTCGATCAATGCGGGCGTCCCATTGGAAAAACTTATCGGGATGGATAAATTTTTACCTTCCCTCGGAGACGAACTGAATATCGAATGAAAACGGATGGCCTCCATCTGTTGCCGGGTTTTGGCGTCGAACACTTTTAAAGCCGGATGCGTTTTCTCCTTCAACTTCATGCGGAACGGTTCGTCGCCGGAGCCGACTTGATTGAGCGCGTCGAGCGTTACCGGGAAAAGGGCGCCCAACTTTTTATTGAAAAATCCGGGGTCCACTTTATCCCCTAGCGAAACGATCAGACCGCCTCCCTGCAAAACAAATTTTTCAATTTGCCTTTCGTAATCAAACGGCAACTCGTTCACATTGCAAAGTATAATCGCGGAAAATTTCCTGATATCCCGGCGCGGAAGCTCCGCAAGTGTGGAGATAGTCGGCTCGATATCGGACGTCGACGAAGCAAAAGGGTTGAGCGCCCGTTCCAGATAAAATGTCTCGCTCTGATGCGCCACGGTATTGGGATCCCCGTCCACCAACAAAACGTTCAACTTTTGCTCCGGCTGATAAATAAAATAACGCCGGTTGTCTTCGTTTAAAGAGTCCTCGCCAATTTCCACACGCCCCTCCAAGGGTCCGCCTCCCTGCAAAGGAATGGAAAATTCCACCTCGGAAGAGAGACCGGAAAACGCGTCGACCCAGCGGTCTTTAATCTTTTTACCATCCACCCAAAGGGAAACTGGCAGGCGGGAAAGACGTTTTTCAGGAAGCAGGTTGGCAATTTTGGCTTTGATCCGGACGGTCCGACGGTTGGCGAGAAATTCCTGGCCTACCTCTATCCCCTGAATCGCGGCGCGATTGATCCCTGAACTTTCCGGAGAAAAATCCACCACATTAATATTAACCGGCGGAACGCGGGATGGGATTTCTGGAAACTCGTCTTCCGTCCATCCGTTTTTCGCGAGGTCCGTTAAAATAAAAATCCGTTTGATTTCCTGCGGCGAGGACTCAAGCAGGTCAAGCGCTTCTTTGACCGCCGGTCCGATCTGAGTCGTCGCAAAGGAAGCCTGGGTCGATTCGATCTTTTGCCCGAGCGTTTGCCGGTCCGCGCCCCAGCCTTGCAAGCGTCGGGCGGGCGCGGACGCCAACGCCAGGCCGACGGCGCCGTTAGCCGGTATTTGCCCAATGGCGTCGGTCAAATATTCGGCGGCCTGGTTGAACAGGCTTTTGCCGTCAACGGTCAGGCGCATGCTGTAGGAGTCGTCCAAAATGAAAACGTTGGCCGCCGGTTTTGAAGCAAGGAAAACCCCGGTTCCCGTGAAAGAAAATATCGGGTGCGCCAGGCTCAAACTCAACCCGGCCACCGCCAAACATCTAAATAGTAAAAGCAGTAATCGGTTGGGACGGGAACGGCGTATTGATTTTTTATGCGACGACCGCAACAAATAAACGGCGGAAAACTTTATATGCGTTACCTGCCTTTTCGTCAGCAAATGAACCAAAACAGGCAAACCGACTCCCAAGAGTCCCAGCATGAAAACCGGCGATATAAAATTCAGGCTCATTGCTTGTTCAGGCTGTTGCGTTTTAGAAGGTAATAGCTCAAGGCCTGCTCCAGCGGTTCCGAGGTCTGCAAAAACTCGTAATCGACGCCCAGCGAAGCGCAAATTTTCCCATAGGCGCTGATTTGATTTTGAATCGCTTCCCGGTAGCTCTCCCGAATCTCGTAGGGATCCAGCCCAATCGGCGGATCGTCTTCCAGCGACTCAAAAACAATCTCGCCTTCAAAGGGGAGGTTCGCTTCGTCGGGATGCAGGACGTGAAACAGGACGACTTCGATGCCCCGCGCTCTCATCAATTTTAGATTCTTTTCGAGGTCGTCGTGTTTTAAGAAAAGGTCCGACACCAAAATCACCAGGCTCCGCCCCGGAAGTCGCTCGATTATTTGGCCGATGGCTTCGCCCAGACCGGTATTTCCCGCAGGTTCCATCGCGGCCAATTCGTTAAGGATGTTTTGGAAATGCGACGGCTTGGATCGGGGAGGAATGCGCCGAACCGCCTGGTCGTTGAACAAAACCAATCCCGCGGCGTCGAATTGTTTTAAAAAAAGGTAGGACAGGGCCGCCGCCAAAACCTGCGCATAATTCCATTTTGAAACTTCGGCGGAATTTTCTTTAGGCGGCTGGTAGCCCATGGACCCGCTAGAGTCCAGCATGAGGGTGCATTTAATATTGGTCGACTCCTCGAATTGCTTGACGTGGTACTTGTCGGTTTTACCGACCACCTTCCAGTCGATGTGACGAATTTCATCCCCCGGCGAATAATCTTTATACTCGGCGAACTCCACGCTCGACCCTTTGTGCCGGCTTCTATGATGGCCGGAAAGCAAACCCTCCACCAGGTCCTTGGCCCGAACTTTTAAAAGCGCGACCCTGGAAAATAGTTCCGAACTCTGGAGCAATTGATTTGAGTCGACCATGACAAAAAACCCTGTGCGATGTGGAAAACAAATATAAGCGCCGACCGACTGCCTCCGCAACGTAAAAATCCCCAACCTGCGAGATTTATTGCGCATACAAGTTGACTTTACGGCGAAGGTTTATACAATCATTGCACCTCAAAACTGTTTTTGGAAATATAATGTCCAGCTCCCGGTACTGCAAATTTCACTATCTTGACGGCGAATCCCAGCATTGGGCCGTCCTCGACCGAAAAGATTTTGCCTCTAAAGGAGCTCGTCCCCATTTTTTCCCGGACACGCCTCTCCTGCCAAAACATCTTCGGCTGGAACTCCAATTTGATTGGAAGGAGGAACGGGTTTGGGGCGAAACCACGCACGAACTCGTTGTCAAAGGACGCGACGTCAAGGAAATCCGTTTGGACGCCGTGAACCTGGAAATTTCCCGCGTCAGCGTCAACAATCGAAGCACGGGTTTCGACAACGACGGCGAACGCCTGACCATCCCTCTCGCAAAACCGCTCCCGCCGGGTTCTATTGCCCGGATTAAAATCAAGCACTCCGTCCAGCGTCCGGCGGCGGGGATTTATTTTACGCAACCGGACGAAAATTATCCCAACCGCTTTAAAACCGTTTGGACCCAGGGGCAAGACGAAGATTCCCGCTATTATTTCCCCTGTCTGGACGAGCCAAATTTCAAGCAGACCACCGAGGCGCTTCTCCATTTACCTCCGGGTATGTTCGGCCTTTCCAATGGAAAATTATTGAAAGAAAAACACACTGCTTCGGAATCCTTTTACCATTATAAACTTGACCTTCCTTATTCCACCTATCTGTTTTCCATTGTCGCGGGAGAGTTTTCCCAGCATGTCGAAAAATGGGGAAAAGTAGCGGTAAAGTGGCACGTCCAAAAGGGCCGCGAAAAGGAAGGCAAAAACGCTTTCAAGGACTCCGCCAGAATTTTAAATTTTTTCTCGGACTACACCGGTTACAAATATCCATACGAACATTACACCCAGATCGCGGTTCCGGATTTCATTTTCGGCGGCATGGAAAACTTTACCGTCACCACGCAAACCGACCTGACCCTCCACGACGACCGGGCGCATCTGGACGGCGACTCCAACGGACTGGTAGCCCACGAGGCGGCGCACACTTGGTTCGGCAACCTGGTCACGGCCAAAAACTGGGCGCACGCCTGGCTACACGAATCGTTCGCCACCTATTTCGACGCCTTGTACACGCAGCATTCAAAAGGCGAAGACGAGTTCCGCTACCAATTGCTGGAAGACTCGGAAACCTATTTTGGCGAAGACGCCCGTTACCGTCGGCCCATCGTCACCAATATTTACAAAGAGCCGATTGATTTGTTCGACGCTCATTTGTATCCGGGCGGCGCCGTTCGACTGCATCACCTCAAACATTTCGTGGGAGAAAACGAATTCCGCGAAGCGCTCAAAATTTTCCTGAATCGTTTTGAGTTCCAATCGGTCGAGACCGTCGATTTTCTAAGATGCCTGGAGGAAATCACGGGCCGCAGTTTCGACCCGTGGCTTCATCAATGGATTTACCGGGGCGGATACCCGGTTCTGGAGATCGGATACCAATGGGATTCGAGCCACAACATGGCGACAGTCGAAATCAAACAAACTCAAAAGGCCGACAAAAAAGGCGAGGAGTTGTTGTTTGAACTGCCGCTGAAGATCGCCTTTTATAATTCCAAAAACCGGGAAGTTTTTCCGGTAGGAATAAAAAGTCAGCAGGAAAAATTCAGTTTCCGTTTGAAATCGAAACCTTTGTATTTTCGCCTGGACCCGGATTACGAATGCCCCTGCAAAAAAGTTTCGCTGGATATTCCCCGGCCCATGTTGCACGAGCAGTTAAAACGCGACGAAGACGTCGTTGGCAGAATCGCCGCCGCCGACGCGCTCAAAAAGAAACCCTCCACCGAGGAGATTCGTTTACTGTGCCGACAATTAAAAGCGGAAACCTTTTGGGGCGTCGCCGTGCGTATCGCCGGCGTTTTAGGCTCCATTGGCGGCGACCTGGCCCGCGACGGTTTGATTCGGGAATTGAAAAGTCCCGACGCTAAAATCAGGGCGGGAATTGCCCGGGCCTTGGGAGCATTTATCCACGACGAAAAAGTCGCGCGCGCGCTCAAAAAAATCGCCGGCGGCGATCCTTCTTATCGAGTGGAAGCCGCCGCGCTGAATTCTCTGGGAAAAATCAAAGCTCCCGGCCTGGAGAAATTTTTCGAGGAATCCATCCAACGACCCACGCACAACGGCATGGCGGCCGCCGCCGTCTATCGCGCCATAGGCGAGCTTGAAGACGAGACCCTGTGGACGCTTTTGCTCAAAGGCGCCGATTATGGGGCGGAACCGAACGCTCGGGTCTTCGCCATGAACGCCATGGCATGCCTGGCAAAACGCTTTTTGCATCTGAAAGGAGAGGCTCTGGAACGCTTCTTCCGTTTCGCGAAAGAAAATCGCGGGTCCAGCGCCGCAGTCTTTAGAGGAAAACTCGGAGCCATCCACGGGCTCCAAAAGCTGGACGATCTTTCCGCCGTTCCCGTCCTGCGCCAAATCGCCGCTCAGGAAACCGACGGGCGTTTGAAACGCCGGGCCGAGGACGCGATTTCCGCCTTGTTCAGTTCCGCCAAAAAACCGCAGGAGTTAAAATCCCTGCAAACGGAAATGGACGATCTTTTAAAAGAAAACAAATCCTTCCGGGACCGGCTTGGGATTCTGGAAGAAAAGGATAAATTAAAATCCAAGAAGAGGAAGACTTCATGAACAAACCCTTTAACGATGAACCCGTCGAAACTCTGATTCCCAAATCATTGAGCGCCGACGGAACCCAACTGGATTTGAGATTGAAATACATTGGGGACGAGGGTTTAAAAATCCTCGTTGGAACGAAAGGTCTTGAAAACCTCAAGGAACTGAACCTTGAGCGCAACGAAATCACCGACGAGGGAATAAAAGTTTTGGCGCAATCGTCCATCGTGAAGGGCATTAAAGTCCTGCATCTGGAGAGAAATTCCATAAGCGACGCGGGAGCGGAAGCCATCGCCAATTCTTCAAATTTTTCAAATCTGGAAATCCTCAACCTGTGGAAAAATAAAATCGGCTCCGCCGGAGCTACGGAAATCGCCAACGGAATTTTCCTTTCCAACCTCAAATCCCTGGACCTGGCTCAAAACAAGATTGGCGACGAAGGGGCTACGGCCCTGGCCAAAAGCATGACGCTGGTCGATCTTGAATACCTGGACGTTTTTGGAAACGGGATAGGCGAGGAAGGACAGAAACTTTTGACTCAATCTGAAAACTTTTCCAAAATGCAGCACCTCACCGTCGAATAAAGGGCGAACGCATGAAACGTTTTCTAGCTTCCGCAATATTTTTAATATTCCTGGTCGGAGACGCCGGGGTGGCGGTCTTTATTCCGGGAGATATTTTTTCAGCCTCCGCGCAACAACAAACCGGCGCCCCACCCAAGAACAACCCGGAAAATTTTCACGACGAAAGCGCCAAACAACTTGAAGAGGACAAAAAAAGTATTTTAGATCGGCTGGATGAAATTGTGAGTATCAAGGAGTTCCAAACCAATGTATTCTTTGGAGGCTTTGCGACAATATTTCTAGCTCTGGCGATCATCTTTATATTGTCTCTATGTTCCAACATGTTTGGAAGCGGTGTTTCCGGCGTAGTCAACAGAGTCAAATCCCTTTTAGGAATGAATACCGGCCGCCAAACCGGGTTGGTTTCGCCTATAGCGACAGCGGCCAGGGATGATCGCTATCCAACCCGCCAAAGCCCGCCCAAAAATTCTTCCCCAAAAAAGAAGTTCATGTTTTGCGAAGTGTTGACCAGTTTTGTCAACCCCAGCGTGAAAATGCACGTCGTCCAAAAAGCCCTCACGGAGCAAAAGAAACACAGCCCTCGCCCCTTGATCGGCGAATTTTTGAAGACTCAAAAACTCGTCACCGACGACGACGTCAGCCGAACGCTGAACATTCAAAAAAAATACCGCAAACGCAGAAACTAAAAGTCAGGAAAGCTCGGGCGAGTTCCATCAAGGTAAAGCCCACTCTTCGCCAGAGGGGCGGATGGCGGTCGCCTGTTCCTACGACCCACCTCCTTTGAGGGAAGCCAAACTGGGGAGGTTCGCTGTTTCTCCTATTGGGTCCACCACTCGCCGTGGAGGCAGTTTGCGATAACTGTTCCTGCGACCCACCTCTCCTTTGCAGGGAAGCCAAACGTGGCAGGTTCGCTATTTCTCCTATTGGGTCCATCGCCCGTTTTGAATTTGTATCCATCCGCCCTTTGCCTGCTCCAAAGATTTTCGAATTTCCTCCATACCCGCGCGATAATTTTTCATTTCAAAAAATTCGCGCCCCGGTCCCTGGTAGCGCCGGGAAAACACCGCAAACCTCTGGGCGGTCCGCAATTGATAGCCCTTCTTCAAACTTTCCTTTTCTCCTGGGGAAACGTTCAACAGCGAGGGGAACCGACCGGCGCGGTGGCGCAACAGGTTTAGAAAAGAAGCGTCGGTTTGCCATGTATAAGGCGGAACCAACGCCGTCAAGGAGTATTCCAGAAAAGGGCGATCGTCTGTAATGATCGGGATCGGCTCGAGCGCCCCGGTCAGAGCGGCGCCGTCCGCTATAAAAAAATCCATAAAATCCAAAAAGGAATACATTCCGATTTCCCGGGCCATTTTTGCGACTTGCGGATATTTCATCAATTGGTCAAAGCGGTTTTTATCGATGGGCGTCGGCTGCCGGGAACCGACAAGAAGAACAATCCGCGTCAGAAAACTGTTCCAAACCGTCGTGTGGGGAAATACGGACTGGAACGTTTTAATAATCATCCGGGCGTCTTCGGGACCCACCAGGTGCAGAGGCAACCATTGCATCATGATTCCGTCGTCGGCCAGGCGCTGCGCCGCCAGTTCGTAAAATTCCCTGGAATATAAATTGTTCACGCCCGCCTGCACCGGGGACATGGGTTCCAGGGTGATCGCGTCGTAGGTTTCTTTCGACCAACGAATGAAGCGGCGCCCGTCCTGAACAAACATCCGGGCGTTGGGTTGCGACAGGACTTCGCGGTTCCACTGTTTAAACCAATGCGCCATGGACAAAACGTTGCGGTCGATTTCCACCCCGTCCACCTGAACGCCCGGAAATCCCGCCACCGCCCCCATCGTGTTTCCGGTGCCAAAGCAAATGGTCAAGGCGCGTTTCGGATCGGGATGAAGCGCCATGGGAAGAAACCCCATGGCCTGCATGTAAGCGCTGCCGCCGATGGAATTGGATACGGTGGCCGTGCTGAATCCGTCGACATATAAGGTCCGGGCCTGGGTCGCCCTATCCTCCACCACGCTCAACGTGGAAAAATCGCCTTCCTTATAATCCAGCAGACGGAGCTGATCCGACTTGACGTTAAACTCAGTCCTGGAAAAATTGCCCCGCCCAAACTCTTGCGTGGATACGGTAAGGGGCGACCCGAACCAGACGCCAAGGAGCGCCAAAATTCCAAACGCGAACCCAATAGACCGCCGCAGAGGTTTTCTTTTTATGAAGAGCGCCAAACCCAAAGCGGACAGAAGAATGAGGATTGCATTGATCGCAAACAGCGCGCCGCGAATGCCAAAAACGGGAATCAGAAAAAACGGCGCGGCCAAGGCGCCAAGAACGGAACCCAAAGTATTCGCCGCGTAACTTTTCCCCAACGTTTGCCCGACCGTTTTAAACAGAGGCAGGTGAATGCGGTTGGCGAGCGGAAACAAAAGCCCAAAACCGAAGGTGGGAAGGAGCATCAATCCAAAAGCAAATACGGAACGCACGGCCAGGGTCCGGGTAGCGGTGTTCTCAAGATCATAAAACAACCGATCCGCCTGCCGGATCCAATCGTGAAGCGAATCAAACGCGGGAAGAATTCCCAGTCCATACAGACCCACGGCCAACTCCAACGCCAAAAATTTTACGACCAGATTGGAGGAGCCGAAAATTCTATTCGCCGTCAAACTTCCCAGAGCGATACCGAAAAGGAAAGCGGCGAGAATCAGGGCGAAGGAATAAATCGCGCTCCCCAAAGGAAACACTAAAATCCGCGTCCACAATATCTCGCTGGCAAGGGCGACAAAGCCGGAAAAAGCAAACAGGCCCAGCAAAAGGATTTGCAACCGGCCGCCGGCTTCCCCCTCGCCTTCCAAATCGTCGAGAGGTTTGGCGTAACCGGGGAGCGGCGTTGTCGCGGCGCGATTTGATACGGGCAGGCAAAAGCACGTTGCGAAAATCAAGAGGTTGAGCGCGACGGCCAAGTAGGTCGCGCCCTGGACGCCGAAATATTTTATGCCTACAAATTGCGCAAACAAACAACCGGCGACCGCGCCGAAGGTGTTCAATCCATACAACAGAGAGACTTGGGAAAGCAGGGAGTCTGCCCGATCCTCCACCGCCCAACTGCCGATCAAGGGGAGGCTGGCGCCCATCAGGCAAGTGGCGGGCGCAAGCAGTACAACACTCATGCCAAACTCGCAAAACCGAAGCGCCTTCTCCGATCCCTGGGAGACTTCAAGAAACCAGGGGTACAGGCCGCTCAACCCTTCCAGAGCGTAGGGAAATGCCAGGGCGTAAAGACCGATCAACCCTTCGAGCGCTCCATAGGCCTTGACGGGACCCAGACGGTTTAACCAGGATTCGCGCTCCGCCAGAAATTTTGAAACGCCCCAGGCGCCCGCTCCAAGCCCGCCCATGAAGGCGCACAAAGCGGCGCTGACGGCGTACAGGGTTCCGCCGATCACCAGCGTGAGCTGGCGAATCCACACCAGTTCGTAAACCAGACTGGTCAGACCGGAGAAAAACAGACAAATAAAAATTACGAGGCGAAATCTGGAGGCGTCGGGAGAATTCATTTAGGATCGGGACGTCGGCTCAACAGCGGAGGATTTCATCATGCTGGAACCTTATTGAAAAATTTTCAGCTTGCCAAGTTAAAAATGTTATTTTGGAAAGACTACTATTGCGCGTCAAAAAATTTTCAAACTCAAAACGAGGCACAATGAAAAATAATTTCAACGCCTGCGCCTTATCGGGATTCCTGTTCGGCGTTCTGGGACTGCTAACGCTATGCCTTTCGGGAGAGGCGTGCGCCGATCCCGTTAAAGGAAAAATCCTTTTTAAAGAAAAACGCTGCATACTTTGTCATAATATCAAAACAGATGGAACGGTTTTCAAACCGGTTTGCCCGGGACTTAAAAACTCCCGCACCCGCCACGACCGGGAATGGACGAGAAAATGGTTGAAGGACCCCGAAAAGATCTGGAAGACCAACGATCCAGATATTCAGGATATCAAGGAGCGTTTTTTTAAATACCGGGGCGGTAAAAAATGGCCGCGTGAAAGTTTTATGGCGACCATCATCGGCAAGCAGATTTTGTTAAACGACGATGAAATTGAACATCTGATCGATTATTTATGGACTCTCGAATGAACTTTTCAAACGCGACGGAGAATAAGATATCAGCGTTCGCCCGAGGCGCGGCGCTTCTGGTCCTCGGCCTTTTGTTAGCGGGCGCAGGACCTGACAACGCTTCCGTCTCGGCAAACTCTCACTCTCCAGAGGCTGTTATCTCCGCGCAGGACGACGCCGTCAACCTCGCCGAGGCGGTCCTGCACATTTCCAAAGAGTGGAATCCGGCGTTGGACCTGGACGTCTATCGCGCCAAGCTCAAAACGCTGACCCAGCGTATCAAAAGTCGTTTGACCCAGGACATGCCGCCCCTTGAAGTTGTCCGGGTTTTACGCGAAGAGATCCACACGACCGGCGGTTACGCTTACACGGATGAAGTGGACGGACAAGGCATTCCGCTAAATTCCAACGAATTGTTCATGCACGGGTTGCTGGACACGCGCCGGGGATACTGCATGAACCTTTCCCTGCTCTACCTGGTCGTCGCCGAGCGATTGAACTTGCCGATTTTTGGCGTGGCCCTGCCCAATCATTTTTTCGTGCGTTACCAATCGAAAACAGAGCAAATTAATATCGAAGCCACCCAGGGCGGCGAAACGCTCCCC
Source organism: Nitrospinaceae bacterium (assembly GCA_029261575.1). Taxonomy (GTDB): domain Bacteria; phylum Nitrospinota; class Nitrospinia; order Nitrospinales; family JACRGP01; genus JAJDBB01. The sequence goes on from JAJDBD010000181.1 coordinate 38,760, forward strand.
GACAGTTTTTACCGGCAACGGTTCGACATTCCGGACTCTGATGAAGTCGGCTACTTCTTGACCACTCTGGGAAAGAAAGAAACCCTGGGGGCGTATTACTCCAACGTGGGGATGGCGTACTACAAGAAAGGCAAACCGGCGAAGGCGATTTATTATCTGCAAGCCTCCACGAAAATCAATCCGGCTTCCCTGGAGGCGCACAACAATCTCGGCAATATTCTTGCCGAGGAAAAACGACCCGCCGAAGCGGTCAAGCAATACCTCCTGGCCTTGAAATTCTATCCGGGAGACCTGTCCACCTTGTACAACCTCGGCGCTACTTATATGGACATGGGAGACAAGGAAAAGGCGGTCGAATCCTTTTTGCAGGTCGTGCAAATCCAACCGGGATATACTCCGGCGCGCGCCCGGCTGGCCCGGTTGTATCTGGAGTTGAATCGATACTATCTCGCCATTGTGCATTTAAAAAAACTTCTGGAACAAGATCCCCGGAGCCTGCAAACGTTGACCGCCCTGGCCGACGCTTACCTGAAATTGAAACAACCCGAACTGGCGCTGGAAATTCTGACCCGCGCGGAAACGCAATTCCCAAAACATCCCGCAATACTGGGGAAAATGGCGGAGGCCTATTACCGCTCCGGCGATTACGAAAAAGCCATTTTCGCCTATCGGTATTTATTGGAAGCGGATCCGAAAAACCTGGCGAATTACGTTCAATTGGGTTGGACCTATTACCGGAGCGGAGATTTGAAAATGGCAACGGTTTGGACCCGGCGCGGCCTGGACCAGGGGGAGGAGTCTCCAAAACACAAAATCCTGGCGCAAATGAACCTCGGGTTTTTCAACCTGCTCGGCGAAAATCTTGAAGAGGCGGAACGCTGGTACCGGCGGGTATTCTCTGAAAGAAACACTGCCGCCTATGAGGGCATGCTCCAGGACCTGTCCGAGGCGAGAAAAAATTATCCCCGCTTGAACGAAATAGATTATTTTTCGGGTTGGGTTTATTTCGAAAAGGGAGAGAAGGAGAAAGCCGAGGAGTATTTGACCCGCTATTTAAAGAAAAATCC
>JAJDBD010000182.1 GCA_029261575.1 Nitrospinaceae bacterium
TCCGCCTCGTCCTTGGCCACCATCAACGCCTCTTCCGCAAGATTTCTATAAGAGATTTCCTCTTTCAATATTCGCGCCTGCTCCTCAAGTTCATGTGTGCGGACGCGAACCTTTTCCTCCAACCTTTTGTTTTGTTCGTAATACAGGCTGTATAAATAGGAGCTTTCCAGCGCGTAGGCGGTATTCTGTAAAATGATCGACAGGAGATACGATACGGCTTCGTTTACATTTTTAGTTTCCTCGGAAACGACCCCGTAAAACATCCCGCGAATCCTGGACTTGGTCGCCAGGACGTGCAAAATAATGGACTTGCCTCGTTCGCTGGACTTAACGACGACCGATCGGTTTTGATTCAAGGCCCAGGAAAAAGTTCCGTCGTCGATCAAACGGTCCACTTCCCTCTGGATATCGTTGCGGGCATTCTCCGGAGTCCAATGCGCCAAATTAAAATCGTTATCTCCGTCGTTCACCAGATAAAATCCAAAATTATCGAACTTCAGGATTCTTTCCAAATGACTTTGGGAAATCTTTAACGTTTCCCGGGGATTCTTGACTCCGGCTTCGTGTTGCAATTCGCCCAGAGACGTCAGGGTCTCCATTCCAAACAGATACCATTGAACCAGGCCCTCAAGGTACTTGACCCGCAGGTTCTTGTTATCGGAATCTTTTGAAGTTTCGTCGGCGCTCATAAGTTAATATTTTCCGCTAAAGGCTCGGACGACGTCGGGAAACTGGACGTTTACTTGATCCACTATATTGGAAATCAGGCTGGAAGGTATTTGGATTTTATCCCATGCTTTAGGATCCAGGGGCGGGACAAAGGAATCCCCGCTGTTGCCCAATTCCAACGCATGGACAATCAGGTCTGCAGTATGAACGATGGCGGTTTCCATTTGAAATTGCGGGGCGGCGGACGGGTTGTGGTGATACCGAACCGGCTCAATCAAACTGGAGGGCAAGTTCCATTCTTTTAACAATTCCCCGCCCACCTCGGCGTGATCAAACTCCAAAGTTTCCATTTCGGTTTTAAAAAGAAGTTTCTTTTCCGCCGCGCAGGTATTCAAGGCGTCCTTCACAACGTCCGGTATATTTAACAGCATCAGCAATCGCCCCAGATCGTGCAACATGCCCAGCACATAATAACGCTCGGTGTTGAACTCCTTTTTATAAACCGCAATAATTCTCGCCGTCAGACCGCAGGCGACGCTGTGTTTCCAAAACGATTCCATATCAATAATGGAACTGGGGACGTTCTTAAACTGGCTCACCACCGTGGTGGCCAGCACCAGGTCGCGCAACTGCGCCATACCGATGATGGTGATGGCGTGGGATATCGTCTCGATCCTCGATGAGAACCCGTAAAACGAACTGTTGGCCAACCTCAACAGGCGCCCGGAGAGAGACGGGTCGCCGCTGATGATTCTGGCGATCTCGGAAAAGGTGATTTCAGGATCTTCCACCGCCTGGTTTATTTGATGAAAAATCGTGGGCAGGGACGATATATCGGAAGAAATGTCGACCAGGCTCTTAGCGGTTATCGTCATGAAAGTTTCCGTTAATTTTTTTGAGCCAGTTTGTTTTTAACGCAAACCTGGAACAGCTCTTTTATGGCAGGATGCCGCGGGTCGGTGTGGATAAAGTTTTCGATCAGCTTTTTTTCAACCAACTGTTTACCTTCAGGCTCCGAAACCGTTTCCTCCGCTTCTTCTGCCGGTCCATCGCCCTGGCTTTTCACAAACGCTTCGGAAATACCCCACGCCTTGAATACGCGGAAATGCTTTCCGGTCAACGCCGTTTCCGGCAACAGCAAAGCCCGGCCATTCTGGTCCTTCACCTTCCGGGCCAACACCATTCCCTCTTTAATATCCGTCAGCTTCAGCTTCTGCAAGGTAACTCCAAAATTTTTAATAGGTTATAGGACTCTATGTTAAATTATAAAGGCCGTCCGGAAGGTTTGTCAATTTACATCTATAACTCAAAAAGGGCGTTTTAAGTTGGATGCGGTGGGATAAATCAAAAAACCTTATTAGCAAATTTGCATCAACGCACGGTATAAATATAAAATTCGGTTCAATTAAAAACGACGAGAAAGAATACGTCTGGATCCTCCGGGTTTCAACGACTCAACCTTCGGCTTAAACTCATGAAAAACCAAAAACAATCCACGCCAATTTTTCGCGGTCTGGCGACGTTTTTTTTCGGCGACTCGGAAAAGCGTCCGGACAATCTGGGAATTAAAAATGAACGCCTGGCTCCCTGCCCCGCCTCGCCCAACTGCGTGTCCTCTTTTGCGGAAAACAAAAAGTGGAAAGTCGATCCCTACCGATTCAACGTTTCTCCAAGGGAGGTTTGGAACCGATTGCCGTCCTTGCTAACCGGTTTTGGCGCCGCAAAAATCATCACACAAACGGAAAACTACCTGCATGTGGAAATGGCTTCAAAGTGGATGGGGTTTGTGGACGACGCGGAATTTTATATGGATGAAAAAAACAAGACTCTGCACTTTCGTTCTGCCTCCCGCGTGGGACACAGCGATTTTGGGGCAAACAGAAAACGGATCGAGTTGATTCGGGCGAAGCTGAGGAAGGAATTTGGGCAAAAATAAAGCCCGACGCCCGCATGAGCGGAATGCCGGGCTTTTAAATGATTCTGCTTTACTTGTCTACCTGTTGCTGGCGGCGCTGACCGTAAAAATGTTTCACGCTTTCGTAAGGATCCACGGTGGATTCGTCCAACGCCTTTTTGTCGTCTCCATAAAGCGAATAGGTGTTCACAGTTTCGACGCCAGTGAGCGCCGTGGAAACGCCGGGAGCGACGTAATTGACAGGGTTCAACAAACTGTCCGCGACCCGGCCCACTGCATCTCGCGCCGTGGATGGACCGAACAGGGGCAGGACCAGATAAGCGCCCGGTTTGGCTCCGTAATGAGCCAGGGTCTGGCCGAAATCCTCGTTGGCGGGCTTCATGGCATAGCGGTCGCCGGCGACGTCAAACATTCCTCCGACGCCCAGGGTGGAATTGATTAAAAAACGGTTCAACACCGTTTTTGTCTTTCCTCCGTCTCCCTGCAGGGCGCTGCTGAAAAAACGCACCGGCGCCCCGACGTTGGTGATCACGTTTCTAACCGCCACGCGGCCTTTTTTTGGAACGAGCTTTGCGTACCCTTTGGTGAAAGGATCGAGAATGTATTCCGCCAGGGAATCGTTTACTTTATACATGAACCGGTTGTAGCGTTCATAAGGATCCCGCAAGGCCGGGGCCTCTTTCGTTTCCTCGGCAAACGGATCCTTCAGGTCGTCAAATTTTGCGGCTTCTTTGTTTTCGGCAGGAGCCTGGGATTCCTCCGTCATAGGCTCGATATTTTTTTTCAGTTCAAAATCCACCTCTTCCGCAAAGGAGCTTGCCGGTCCCAACAGAAACCCGAGCGCCAAACAAACCAAAATCACTTTCCAGCCATTCATTGTCTTCAAGGTTCACCCCTCCTTTTTGGGCGTGGGCGCCGTATAACCGTTACCAAGAACCTGGAATTTTACCCGTATAAGTTATCATAAAAACCCTTTGCCGTCCTCAATTTTGACAAAAATTCCCGTCAATTATTGGAAATATAACCCTGGTTATATTTCCGGGAATTGGCATGGATAAACTGAATCACCGGACCGGGTAAAATGTGGGTTTCCAAACATAGTCCGTCGCGAATCTTTAAAGATTGGTTTAAATCCAACGGTTCGGCTTCCTTGAATTGCCATGAGGAAAACAAGGAAACGCTGTTTTCTTTAATCATATGTAAAGTCCCAAATATAGAAGTTTCCTTACAATTAATAAGGCCCGCGAATGTGTTTGGCCACACGTTCCCTATAATATTCCGCGATGTGTTCATGCAACGTCGGGGACAAGGGAGTCAAACTTTCCGCGGCAACATTCCCGCGAACCTGTTCCGCCCGGGCACACCCGGGAATAATAACGGAAACCGCGTCAAAATCCAATATCCAGCGAAGCGCTATTTGGTATAGAGGAATTTCCGGAGGCGCCAGAGATTTCAAACCCTCGGCCAGCTCCACGCCTTTTTCAAATGGAATTCCCGCAAACGTCTCGCCGACATTAAACTGGGCGCCGTCGCGATTAAAATTGCGGTGGTCGTTTGCAGGAAACGTGCGCTCCGCCTGCATGGAGCCGGAAAGCAAGCCGGAAGCCAACGGCAGCCGGACAATTAGGGCGACCCCCTTTTCTTTCGCCTTTTGAAATAGAACCTCGATCGGTTTTTGCCGGAAGATATTGAAGATGATTTGCAGAGAGACCAAGCCCTCCTGCTCCAGACAAAACAAGGCTTCCTCCATAGACTCCACGCTGGCGCCGAAGTTTTGGATTTTCCCCTCTGCCCGTAAAAGCCTCAGCCATTCAAAAACTTCCCCGCGGTAAAGAATATCCGACGGAATACAATGCAATTGCGTCAGCCCGAGGCTTTCCCGCCCCAACCGCTTGAGGGACGCCTCGGTGTGCTTTCGAAAAATCTCAAGAGAAAAATTTTTCTCGTTTCCAGAATCGGGAAACCGTCCCAATTTAGTCGCCACAAATAGTTTTAATTTTCTCGACTTTAAAAACTCGCCGATTCTCTTTTCGCTAAGACCCGCGCCATAGACGTCCGCCGTGTCGAAAAAATCCACGCCCGAATCTACGGCGGCGTCTAAAACTTTAAAGGCGGTTGCCCCGTCGACGCTTCCCCAGCAATCGCTCCCCAATTGCCAAGTCCCCAAGCCGACAGGGGAAAAGTTCAAACCGGTTCGTCCAAAAGGTCTTGAGTTCATCGTATCCTTAAAAAAAATCCATGTTGCGCAACTCTTTTGCCAACGCATAAAAACTGTTGGTTATCATCGCCGCCTCAATTAAAATGCTCTGAGGTTGGACGACTCAAGGGATAGAATCGATTCGTAATTTTGCCTGCAAATCAATTTTCAATACCCTTGCCGCCGCCGACTCCTCTGGAGTTTTTTAAAGCAACGCATTCACCGAAAAATTCACGCCCCAGGGACTGCCATGGCCGACATTCGAGTTTTAGTGGTTGACGACGCCGTCGTGGTCCGAAAAACGGTTTCGGATATTTTGACCGCTTCGCCAGGCATTGAAGTGGCCGGAGTCGCTCCCAACGGAAAGATCGCCCTGGCAAAAATTCCCCGGCTCAATCCCGATATCGTCATTCTCGACATTGACATGCCGGAAATGGACGGCTTGGAAACCCTGGTTGAAATACGAAAATTATACCCAACGCTCCCGGTCGTCATGTTCAGCGTTCTTACGGAGCGCTGCGCCGCCGCCACCATGAAGGCGCTGTCTCTTGGCGCCAACGATTACGTCGCGAAACCGTCGAATGTAGACGTCGCCGGATCGGCCAACGAGTATATTCGCGCGGAACTCGTTCCCAAGATAAAAATTTTCTGCCGGGACGTCCATGCAGAAAAAAACATGCGCACAACGGATCGACCTCGATCAACCAGCGACGACGAAGACGCCCTACCCACTCCCAAAGAGGTTCCAAAACCGCCGCTGGTTCAAAAGCCCCGCGCCAGACTGGAAATCATCGCCATTGGCGTGTCCACGGGAGGCCCCAGCGCTCTGGCGGATTTAATGCCAAAAATCCCAAAAAACATTCCCATTCCCATTGCTATCGTTCAACACCTGCCGAAATATTTCACCAAACATCTGGTGGACCGCCTGAACGAATGCTCCAGCTTAAAGTTCCACGAAGGCCTGGAAGGGATGCTTCTTGAACCCGGCCGGGTCTATGTGGCTCCGGGGAATTTTCATATGGAGCTTAGAAAATGCGGCGAGGACGTCCGGGTCCATGTCAATCAAAACGAGCGGGAAAATTCCTGCCGCCCTGCTGTGGACGTTTTATTCAGATCGGTCGCCAAAGTTTATGGCAATCACGGGCTGGGGGTGGTCCTGACCGGCATGGGCAAGGACGGATTGGAAGGCTCGAAACTAATCGTTCAGGAAGGCGGTCGGGTGATGGTTCAGGACGAACAGACCAGCGTGATCTGGGGGATGCCGGGCTACGTCGCGCGCAACGGATTGGCCGACAAAATTCTCCCGCTTGCGGATATCGCCGACGACGTCATCAACAGGGTTCTGTTCCAACGGCCGGGTTGGGTTCCAAAATTCAGTTGAATCGCGCCTCGGGCCGATCATTATTCATCCGTCTTCCCTGGCAACGACCGACGTTTCTTGCGTCCGCTCCCTTTCAGGCTCCGTCCCAACCACCTTGCCGATATCCAGAACCAACATAAGTTTGTCCTTTAACTTGTAAACCCCCTCAATCAAATCTCTGGTATTTTCGTCCAAATTCTCCGGAGGAGGCTCGTAAGCGTCCAGCGGAAGATTCAAAACGTCGCCGATTTCATCCACCAGCAAACTCGTCGCCTCGTTCCCGTTTCGCACCACGACATTCATGGGCTGGCGGTGATTGGGCAGGGGTTCAAAGTTCAAACGTCGGCGCAAATCAATGGCGGTGATTATCTGACCGCGCAAATTGATCAGGCCCCTGACTTCCGGCGACGCCAGGGGAACGGAAGTCATCTCCTGGTAGCGAAACACTTCCTGCACCGTCAACACCTCAATCCCGAACAAATAGTCGTTCAGGGTGAATGTGCAAAATTGTTTTTCAACCGCCATGACGTTGGCTCCGTTTTAAAATCAGAACGCAAATTAAAATTTTTTCCTATCACGCATTGGGCAAAAGTTTAACCCCAGACTCCATTTCATCCTCAAAGAAGGAAGGATCAACTCTGCGAATCACGTCTTCAAAATCCAACAGGTCCGTCACCCGACCGCGCGCGACTACCGAGCCGGCCACGCCCTCTTTATTATAGTCCCTCTTGACGGAAATGCTCTCTTCCACAATATCAACGATATCATCCACCACCAGCCCCACGCTACGCCCCTGCGACGTACAAACTATCGTCGGCAACAGACCTTCCTCTAATTTTTCCCGGCGACTCCCAAAAAAAGACGACAGATAAATCAACGGCATGATTTCGCCGCGATATTGCACCACGTCTTGCTCCCCGGAGCGCTCGATGGAGTCGCGTTTGATTTCCTCCAGCCGGGCCACTTTTGAAAGAGGAAGCGCCATTCTTTCCTGAGTCCCGACGCCAAAGATCAACAAGGTCTGACGATCGTCTCCGGAAGCCGTTTCTATTTCTTCGACTTTCTCTTGGGTTTCAAGCCGGGAGGAAGCGATCAAACGAGCCCTTTTGGAGATCCCCATGACGTCTAAAATGAGAGCCACTTTTCCGTCCCCCATGATGGTTGCGCCCGAATACACGGGAATCCCGCTCAATTGTTTCCCCAGGGGCTTCACGACAATTTCCTCGGTATCGTTGACGCCTTCCACAATCAACCCGAATTGACGATCGTCCGCCTGCACAACCACCAGATTGACGATTTCCTTGTTTTCCGGAGCGAGCACGCCCAATTGGCTGTGCAGTTCCACCAGCGGCAACAAATTCCCGCGCAAACGATAAACCGGAACGTCCTGAATCATTTCTATCCCGTCACGAGCGTCGTCCCCATCCAACCGGACCAACTCCACCAGGCTGGCCTGGGGAATGGCGTAACGATTACCCGCGCAGGTAATGATCAAGGCAGGCACAATCGCCAGCGTCAGAGGAATTTTAACCTTCAGAGTGGTCCCCTGCCCTACGGTAGATTGAACGTCGACGGTTCCGCCGATTTTTTCGATGTTGGTTTTCACGACGTCCATCCCCACGCCGCGCCCGGAAACATTGGTGACCGTAGCCGCGGTGGAAAACCCGGGCATGAATATCAGGTGTAACATTTCCCGCACGCTCATACGGTCGGCCTCTTTTTCCGTAATCAGGTTCTTGGCAAGCGCTTTGGCCTTCAGTATTTCGGGATTGATTCCGCCGCCGTCGTCGCGAATGTCGACATTGACCATCCCCCCTTCGTGATAGGCCTTAAGAACCAACAAGCCCTCCGGGTTTTTCCCCGCGCGTTCTCTTTCTTCCGGCGATCCAATCCCATGGTCCACGGCATTGCGAACAATATGGGTCAATGGGTCCTTGATCGCCTCAATCAGGGTTTTGTCGAGTTCGGTTTCCTTCCCTATCATTTCCAGGCGCACTTTTTTACCGCATGAAATAGCCAGATCGCGCACCACTCGGGGGAATTTATCCCAAATATTGCGGATGGGTTGCAAACGGGTTTTCATCACCCGCTCCTGGAGTTCGGAGGTGATCAGATTGAGGGTTTGACTGCTGGCGGCAAATTTGGCGTCGGTGGAAGATTGGGTGAATTGCAAAATCTGGTTGCGCGCCAAAACCAACTCGCCCACCAGATTCATGAGGCCGTCCAGCAAACCGACGTCGACGCGAATACTGGAATCCGCAGTCCGGCGTCCTTTGACCTCGTCTCGTCTGTCGCTGGAAACCCGTCTCTCCTTTTCGACTGAAACCTCCGAAAGCTTGCGCCTCTCGCCCGAGCCGCGCCTTTCCACTGCCATTCGTCTCTCGGCTGAACCGGCGTCCTCCAGATCAACGGAGGCTTCGGGAACGGAAGGCGAGCCTACAGACTGTGCCGTAACCGCCGCGGCGGAAGAAGCAGGCGAAGCCGGGACCAATGCGTTTTCCCCTTTCAGCAAACTCTCCAGGGTCTTCACCAGCTCCGTATAATCGGCGGAACCCTCGCCGCCGCTGGATTCTATGTTGGAAAGAATCTGGCGAATGGCGTCCACCAGGGCCAGCAGGGCGCTGGCAATTTCCTGGTTGAAAATCAATTCTCCGTCGCGCAGTTTGCTGAGCAGGGTTTCGCCTACATGGGAAACCGATTCCAGTTTTGCAAGCCCGAGAAAACCGCAGGCGCCCTTGATCGTATGAATGGTCCGAAATATACTAGCCAACAGGTTTGTCTTGCCCGGCGTTTTCTCCAGTTCCACAAGATCGCGATCCAACTGGTCCAGGTTTTCGTAACTTTCCAATAAAAATTCCTCGACAATGCCGGCCATACTTTCATCAATCGAAGCTCCCGCCGGTTGCGTCGAAGACGAGGGTTCCACCGGCAAAGACGGGGACAAAGACTCGCCCTTATTGAGCCGGGTCAAAGTTTCCACTAATTCTGAATAATCGACGTCCCCCTCGTTCCCGCAGGTTTCGATACTGGAAATAATCTGGCGGATGGCGTCCACCATGGCCAACAATGAGTTGGCAATTTCCTGGTTGAAAATCAATTGCCCGTCGCGCATTTTGCTCAATAAATTTTCACCGACGTGGGCGATGGATTCCAGCTTCGAATATCCAAAAAAACCGCAGGTCCCCTTGATGGTATGAACCGCGCGGAATATTCCGGATAACAGGCCGGGTTCCGTGGGATCCTGTTCCAGCTTTACGAGATCGCGATCCAATTGATCCAGGCCTTCATTACTCTCTATCAGAAATTCCTCGACGATACTGTCCAGCCCGTGATCGGAGCCGGGCCCCGATCCGGCGGAAGGATCAGGAACCAATTGTTCCTGAGGAGTGAATTCCGGATCTGAAGGGAAATCGGAATCGTTAATATCGTCGGACATTGAGGCTTCTCTATAAGGGAAGAGTTTATAAAAATTCTCAAATTGTATTTAAAACGGATTTTACAAGGATATTACACGACTAATTGAAAGTCAATGTAATATAAGAGCAAAAACAGCGACAACGCTTTACAACGATCAGTAGGGATTGGAGGGATTGAAGTCAGGCGAGAACGCCGTAGATTCTAACTGGATTCGGGAAATAATTGTTTGATTTTTTCCTCAAACTGATTGGCGTTAAACGGTTTTACGATGTATTGGCTGACCCCCGCCTGAACGGCCTCGATGATCTTTTCCTTCTGCGCCTCGGACGTCACCATCAAAAAAGGAAGGTTTTTGTGTCCCGTCTCGCTACGCAATTGGCGTAAAAAATCGATCCCCTTCATTTTGGGCATGTTCCAGTCCGACACCACCAAATCGACGCTGGCTTCGCCGATCTTCTTCAAACCCGCTTCCCCGTCTTCAGCGTCGATAATATTATCCGAAACGAAACCCAATTGTTTCAGGTTGGATTTGATGATTTTACGCATCACAGTGGAATCGTCCACCACCAGAACTCGTTTATCTTTAAAAGACATTTTTAAATTGGGAAATTTTTTGCAATTGAAGGGAGATAAAAATTCCAGAAAATTTAAACAGGAGCTTTCAACTTAACCGCCGCAAGTGTAGATACCTTTTGGCTTAGACCGAAACCTCTTCCAGGCATTCGTATATCGTGTCCCGTTCCATGGGAATCCGCCCGGTCTCGCGGATCATATCGATGATCGTGTTTTTATGAAAAATCTGGTCCGTGGCCGCGCCCGCCGCGTGAATGATCTTCTCCTCCACCACCGTGCCGTCCATATCGTCCGAGCCGAAACACTGCGACAACTGCGCGATCTTGGGCGTCACCATGATCCAGAACGCCTTGATGTGCGGAAAATTATCCAGCATGAGGCGGGACACCGCCAACGCCCGCAAATCCATCTGCCCCGTGGCGCTCGGTAATTTTTCCAGCGGAGTGTTTTCGGGATGAAACGCCAGCGGGATGAACGTAACGAATCCGCCCGTCCGGTCCTGCAACTCCCGCAAGCGCACGAGGTGGTCGACCCGCTCCTCCGCCGTTTCTATATGCCCATAGAGCATGGTGGCGTTGGTTTTCATTTCCAAAGAGTGGGCGGTCTCGTGAACATTCAGCCACTCTTTAGCCGAGCTTTTCTCGCCGCAGATTTTATTACGAACGCGGTCGGCAAAAATCTCCGCGCCGCCGCCGGGAAGGGAACCCAGACCGACGTCTCTCAGTTTTCGCAACACCTCGCGGATGGACAATCCCGAAATTTTGGAGAAGAAATGAATCTCCACCGCCGTAAACGCCTGAATATGGACTTTTGGAAATCGCTCATGCAAGCCTTCCACCATGTCCACATAAAACTGAAACGGATAGTCTGGATGCAGGCCGCCGACGATATGAAACTCGCTGACCTTGCCCTCCATGTATTTCCCTGCGTCGTCAAAAATTTCCTCCAGCGACTTTTCATACGCCAGCGGATCGTCCGCTTTCACGCCAAACGCGCAGAACCGGCAATTATAAACGCAAATATTCGTCGGGTTGATGTGCCGGTTGTTGATGAAAAACGTCTGGTTGCCGTTGATCCGTTCCCGCACCAGGTTGGCCAGATAGCCCACGCCCATAAGATCAGGACTATTGAACAAGGCGACCCCGTCCTCAAAAGACAGGCGCTCCCCTGCCCTCGCCTTTTCTTCCATCGGTTTCAAAACCGGATCCTGAAATTCAAATAACATGGGTTAAAGTTCCCAAAATTTATAAAGCCTTAAATGGTAACAATTAACGACAGCAGGGTCCACTCAAAATTTTAAGAGAAGTTCTGGGAATTCGACATTCTACTTCAGGCAACTCGCGACCCATTATTTCATAAAGGTCGCTCGCGGCCATGAACGTTTTTTAACGATTCCCCTAGTTCCAAACGCAATCAACCATCACGGCCAGCATCAACAAAACGCTGATCCCGCCGTTGACGTTGAAAAAGGCAACGTTGACCTTCGACAGATCCTGGGAGTTTACCAAAGAATGCTCGAACCACAGCAACCCGGCAACCAGAACCACGCCGCCAAGGTACACGGCGCCCAAAAGCGGCGATAAGGCAACCACCGCCAACAAGAAAACGACCGTCATGTAATGCGATCCTTTGGCGATATTCAAAGCCCGCTCGACGCCGAATTTTTGCGGAATGGAATGCAGATCATTTTCGCGATCGTGGTCGACGTCCAGGCAGGAATAAATAATATCGAAGCCTGTCAGCCAAAACACCACCGCCGCTCCCAGAACCAACGATAAGAGGGAAATCTCCTCGCGCACCGCCACCCAGGCCCCCACCGGGGCGCAAGCCAGGGCAAAACCCAGCGCCACATGCGAATACGAAGTGAAACGCTTGGTCAGCGAATAGGAGAACACGATTCCCAATGCCACGGGCGAAAGCCAGAGGGCCAGATCGTTCAACATGGCGCTGGAAAATATGAAAAACGCCGAAGACGCGGCGAGAAATACCACGTATTGATTTTGCGAAACCTCTCCCGACGGCAAGGCCCGTCCCCGCGTTCTGGGATTGGATTGGTCGAAGCGGGCGTCGACGATGCGATTGAACGCCATCGCCGCGCTACGCGCGCCCAGCATAGCGGCGCAAATCCACGCCAACACATCCCAGGCCGGCCACCCCTCCGCCGCGAGAAAAGTGCTCATCACCGCGAACGGCAAGGCAAACACCGTGTGCTGAATTTTAATGTCCGCTAAAATGACGGGAAGTTTGTTGAGAAAATTTATCACCGGAGACCCAATTTTTTCCCTACATACTAAACCCGCCGCGTGAAATTTCAAAATCACCTTATATTTAGAACCAGACCCATAATGCCTCCGGCGGCCAGGTAAGCGCCTGGAGGCAATAGTTGGCGAATGGAAATTTTTTCCGAATCGACGCCGATACTATTAATGCGTCCTGATCCTGGAGCAAAATCTATCCGATTTAATCCTATTTAATAGGATAGAGCGCTATAATTAAAGCCTGAAAGGAGAACGACGCCATGGCAAAATTTTCGATCACCATGCCCGACGAAATGGGCAAATACGTCCAGGAAACAATGAAAGCCCGGCAGTTCGAAAATACCAGCGAGTATTTCCGGCGCCTCGTGCGCGAGGACCAGGAACGGGAAAAGAAAATCTCCGAACTGCGCGCCATACTGGATGAAGCCGAGGCCAGCGGTATCAGCGACAGGAAAGTGGAAGATATTTGGAACGAAGCGGAACAGCGTTATCTGAAACGCAATGGCTGAGTATGCCCTCACCCAAAACGCCGAACGCGACCTTGCCCGGATCGCCAATTACACCATTGAAAATTTCGGCATTGAACAGGCGCGCCGTTATCGCGACGATTTATTTCTCGCCTTTAAAACCCTGGCGGATAATCCCCGCATGGGCCGTGATTTTAGCCGCGTGAAAGAGGGAGTTCGTCGCCACGACCACAAAAAACATTCCATTTACTATACTCTGACTGATACTGGAATATTAATTTTGCAAATCCTTCATGAACGCCAGGATCCCGACCTGAAATTTTAAAAATCCCTTTTGAGAAAAACCTACAAGAACGTTTTCAACTTTTTCGAGTTGAAAGATCGTCAAACAATTCCCAATTCCCCCATTTTGGGTTTCCGTCTTTATGATCATAAAACTCAATTTTTTCCTTGGAAACCAAAAATGAAAAACCATATACATTTTCTTTATCATTTATTATTTTCTCTTGAGGCAAAAGAATAACAAGATACTCCTCGTTCTGATGACAACATTTATTATGATGACTTAAAAAAAATTTTATCGCTTCCATTCGAGTTTGGATTTCAACATGTTCAATCTCTTTTTTTATCAAACTTCCTATAAAAACCTTTCTCTTTGCGGACACATCAACCAACTTAAAAAAGTCATACATGATATCGTGCCAATGGCCATTCAATTCGCATTCTACCGCCAACGTCAATCCCCTATAATCCATTTCACACCATTTTAGAGGTCTTGCCGTCTCATCCCAGTTTTCTGGATATGTTTCATCCGCCCAACAACAATCCACCAAATACTCTCCATTTTCACCTCCTCTGTAGTAGCAGTAATGATTGGGAGGTTTTTGCTCCATATTATCAAATAACTCAAAAATGGCTTTGTTCCATTTCTTCCTCCCTGTTATTCCTAATTCGTAGCATTCTGAAATAAGGTACTCGTTTATTTTTTTTAATGCAGGTATTTTCATGTGTTTGGCTGACGTTAAATGATTATTAAGACGATTCTTTACTGTATAATAATAGAAAAAACTCTTCTTTCCAAAAGAAGCCCAAAGCATCTGATGCACTTGCTGAAAGACTTTTAAAAGCGTAAAATTAATTTCATGACATTCTGTAAAAACTTCAAAATAACTCCGGGTAATTTATGAAACTACATGTGCTCGTCGAACAAGACGAAGAGGGTTTTTACGTCGCGGAGGTTCCCGCCCTGCCGGGATGCCTTTCCCAAGGCGAAACCCGGGAAGAGGCCCTGGAAAATATCCGCGAGGCCGTCGAGGGTTGGCTGGAAGTGATGGAATCCAACTAAGCCCCTCTAACCCGCGAAGAACTCGAAAACCTGTAATTCCCTCCTCCAACTCTTCCCCGAAAATCATTTCCAATTAAAAAAAACCGGGTCCAGCGTCACGCTGGGCGCCTCGCCGAGTTCCCGCTTGGATTGTGATAAAGTATTTCCTTCCTGAAAATTTGCGTCCCTAACTGGCAACTAAAATATTCCATGAAAAATTTCTGGCGCCTGATGGCGTTATTAAAACCTTACCGGACGGCCTTGTATGTAGGCAGTCTGTGTCTCGTCGTCGCGTCCGCCACCAACCTGGCCGTGCCGCTCTACATTAAAAAACTGGTCGACGTGGTGATGGTGGACAAAAACCTCGGCGCGCTCAATTCCATCGCCCTGACCATCGCCCTGCTCTTCCTGATCCAGATGGCGTTTTCCACCGTGCACAACTACCTGTTCGACGTCACGGAAAAGCGCGTGATCGCCGATTTCCGAAAAAACTTGTTCAACCATATCCAGACCCTATCGATGAGTTTTTTCACCAAGCGCCGCACCGGCGAAATCGTCTCGCGCATGACCAACGACGTGACCACCATCGAAGGCGTCGTCACCGACCTGCCCGCCACCGTCCTGCAACAATCCATTCGCCTGATCGGCGGAATCGTCATCGTCGTCTACATGAACTGGAAACTCACGTTTCTCATCCTCGTCCTGGCGCCGGTCCTAGTGGCTTTCGCGCGCTATTTCGGACGCAAACTGAAACGCCTGTCGACGGAGATTCAGGACAAGCTCGCCGCCTCGACCACCGTCCTGGAAGAAAACCTCAGTTGCATTCAGGTCGTCAAAACCTTCGTTCAGGAAGGGTATGAAAAAGGCCGTTTCGAACGCGCTATCGAAGACAGTTTTGAGTCGGCTAAAAAGCGCGTGAAGATTTCGGCCTTTTTCGGTCCGTCTATCGGATTCATCTCCTTCAGCACGGGACTTGCCTTGCTATGGTACGGAGGCCGGGAGGTCATCGTCGGCGCCATCAGCCCCGGCGAGTTGATCGCTTTTATTCTTTACGCCACGATCATTGCGGGGCCCATGGGCAGTTTCGCCCGCATGTACGCTCGCCTGCAGGAGGGACTCGGCGCCAGCGCCAGGATTTACGAGATTCTCGACTCGCATCCGGAAGTGAGCGACCGTCCCGACGCCCGGCCCGCAGGCAAATTACGCGGCAGGGTGGAAACGCGCGATTTACATTTTCATTATCGGGAGGATCAAGAGGTCATAAAAGGGATTTCCTTCATCGCCGAACCGGGAGAGACAGTGGCCCTTGTCGGGTCCAGCGGCGGCGGTAAAACAACCCTCGCGCATTTACTGCACCGCTTTTACGATCCGACCTCCGGGGAAATTTTTATCGACGATCAACCGCTCCACGAACTCCAGTTGAAAAGTTACTGGAAACACATCGGGCTGGTGCCGCAGGAGACGGTTTTATTCGGCGGCACGATCAAGGAAAACATCCGCTACGCGAAAATTGACGCTTCTCAGGAAGAGATAGAAAACGCCGCGCTTGCGGCCAACGCCCACGGTTTCATCATGGAATGTCCGGAAGGCTACCAGACCGTGGTCGGGGAGAAAGGCGTCCGGCTTTCCGCCGGGCAACGCCAGCGGATTGCCATCGCCCGCGCCATCCTCAAGGACCCGCAAATCCTCATTCTGGACGAAGCCACCTCGGCCCTGGACAACGAGTCGGAACAACTCATACAAGAAGCCCTGGAGCGACTGATGAAGGGCCGGACTTCATTTGTGATCGCGCATCGGCTGTCCACGATTCACAATGCCGACAAGATTCTCGTGCTCGACCGGGGAAATATTGTCGAGTCGGGAAACCACGATCAACTCATTCGGAAAAAGGGCCTTTACCACTACCTGTACACCTTGAAGAGCCTTGAGATGGGACGCGAACCAGAGGGAGTCAGCCTGGATTGAAGCAGGCAGGGAAAGGGATTCAGGCGGTTGGGGAGTTCTTTGTAAAAAAAAGAAAAATAACCCTTGCTAAGACGATCACAAGAAACTATATTTAAAGGCTGACTCCTGAAAACTTCAGGGTATTTCCTTCCGAAGCGGAAGTTTGTTTTCGGTTGGAACCAAAGGGGGAAACCCCTTTTGGCAGGAAAAAATTAAAAAAAGCGCAATTATTTAAAATATCTGTTGACAAGATTTAAAAAACAGATAGAGTAGCGCGCTCTGTTTCACACGTTCTTTGAAAATCGAATAAGGTGTAATTAGATTTTGTGGGTTCAAGTCAGTTTTTAATATTAGTCAGTAAGACAATTCAGTAAATAACTGGAGAGTTTGATCCTGGCTCAGAACGAACGCTGGCGGCGTGCCTAACACATGCAAGTCGAACGAGAAAGTTTCCTTCGGGGAACGAGTAAAGTGGCGCAAGGGTGAGTAACAC
>JAJDBD010000183.1 GCA_029261575.1 Nitrospinaceae bacterium
CCCTAATGGGGTTTGCAAAAATTTCCGTTGAGAAGGGAAATTATGTCACACAAGCCTGGGAGCCTTGAAAATAAAAAATATTAACTCATTTAAAAACAATAGGTTATAATATAGCCACGCGCTTGAGCTTAATGGCACACGGCTTGCATTTTATTTCAATAATGAATTTTTCGTTGAACTTTTGACAGCCCCCTTATAAAGGAATCGGTCATGGCTTTAAAACTGGAAATCCTTAACGAGACAAACAAAACAATCGACAAGCTCGAACCGATCGAAACGGACGCGGCAACCGCCACTCTGGCCGCCCCGGCAGACTGCTACGACGACGGCGAGGTTAACGAGACGTCGGAGCTTTGGGATAAATGGATGCTCACGATTTACCGCGAATTGAATCAGCCAGAGTTCCAAAAACCGGATCGAAAGAAAACCGCGTAACCGTTCCGGGATTTTTAAGGGCGCCTCTAAAAATTGATCATGGCCATGAGCGGCCCTTATGAAATAAGAGCCAGCGAGTTGCCGAAAGAAAAAATATCCAATTAACAAAGACTCCCATCGAAAACCTGCGGCTTATTTTTTAACGCAGGGAAACGTTTCCTTCCACGCCACAATCAATGAAACGTCGGCGGCGGCGTCCAGTCTATCCGGATGATTCGCCATCCATTTTTTCCAGGCCGACTTCAATTCCCCCAAAGTAGTTTCCTTGCCCGGACAATATTGTCTGGGAATTTTTTTCCTTGCCGCCAAAGTCGAAAACATATGGTCCGCTCCCGCGACGTAGCCGGTGCAAAACCCGCGTTTATAAGGGTCCTTGCTCATGCAGTCGGTCAACAAATCGGAAGCCGCGCCGCCCGACGCTTCGGCCCCCGTCGACCCCAAAGAAATTCCCAGAACAACCGCCGCTAACAGCAGATAAAATTTAACCGGCATCTCCCCCTCCTGTTTGATAGAAACCTTTGCGTGGGTCGGCAACGACCCGAATAAAGGCAACGTCTTTGAGCTCCCTTTGCGATCACATTATAAATTGATGAGGGAATAATTAAACCGTCTATTTACAAATGCCGGGGAATAAGGCGGCGAATTGAGTCCTCTAATAAGGTCAGGGAGTAATTTTTCGGTTTTTTAATTTTTTGTTTTCATCCTTTTTCGAATGATGGAATCGCCATGGGAGACGAAATTTCACGGCGGGAATTTTCGCCGGAAGACGCCAGAGAGTTCGAATCGCGTTTGAGGGACGAAACCCGCATCCTCACCGAATGGTTCGACGCCGATTATTTCGAAACCGAGACCATGAAATGCGGTTTTGAACTGGAAGCTTGTTTGCTGACCGACGATTTCCGCCCCGCCCCGGTGAACGACGAGTTTCTCCAAAAGGTGGACAACCCCCTGGTCGTTCCCGAATTGTCCAAATTCAATTTCGAGATCAACAGCACGCCGCATTCTCTGGAAGGAAATATTCTGAGCAAACTGGAGGAGGAACTTTTTCGCGTCTGGAGAATCTGCGAAATCCGCGCGGAGGAGATCGGTTCCAAATTGTTGACCATCGGGATTTTACCCACCCTTTGCGATGAAATCCTGACAATCGGCAACATGTCGTCTCTCAACCGGTATTCGGCGTTGAACCGGCAGGCGCTCCGCCTGCGCGGCGGGCAACCGCTGGAACTTAAAATTGAGGGCAGGGATTTTCTCCACGTGCAACATCAGGACGTCATGCTGGAGTCGGCGGCGACGTCTCTGCAGATCCATTGTCAGGTAACCGCCGACGAGGCGACGAGGCATTACAATCTCTCTCAAATACTTTCCGCTCCCATGGTCGCGGCGGCGGCCAATTCGCCTTACTTGTTTGGCAAGGACCTTTGGGATGAAACCCGCATTCCGGTCTTCGAACAATCGGTTTCGTTGGCGAGTTTTATCGACGACCGGGGCCAGGTCGTGCGGCGGGTCACCTTCGGCACGGGATACGCGCAGGATTCCCTGCTGGAACCGTTTTTGGAAAACCGGGATTGTTTTCCGGTTTTGTTGCCGCTGGTTATAGACGATGATCCTTCCTGGCTGAGCCACCTGCGCTTGCAGAATGGAACTGTCTGGCGCTGGACCCGGCCCCTGATCGGCCTGAACGAAGAAGGAAAACCTCATCTCCGCATCGAACATCGCGTTCCTTCAGCGGGTCCCAGCATCCCCGATATCATCGCCAATATTGCCCTGTTGCTGGGATTGACGACATATTATGCTAGCCGGGAACGGCCGCTGGAACATGAAATTCCCTTTGCGATCGCCAAGGAAAATTTTTACGCCGCCGCAAAACGCGGCCTGCGGGCTAAAATCAAATGGGAAGGAGGGGCGACTTGCGTCGTGGAAACGCTTTTAGACGACATCCTTCTTCCTGCGGCAAAACAAGGATTGCAACAGGCCGGTCTGGCGCAGGAGGAAATTGATTATTACCTTGGCGAGGTGATGGCCTACCGGGTGAAAACCGGTCAAAACGGAGCCGCCTGGCAACGCGCTTATATCGCAAAGCATGGATCGGATTTCCAGGAAATGACCCGCGCGTATTATGAAAATCAGAAACGCAACCTGCCCGTTTATCAATGGACCATGTGACTTATGGATGTAAAAATTTTCGACTCGGTTCCCGACGGCTTTTTGGACTTGCCGCCCAATGAACTGCACAAAATTCTGCCCGGTCCTTCTCTGATCCGTTGCCGGGGAAAAGAGAGTCGGCCCCTTTTCCTGGCCACTCTTCTTCACGGAAACGAAACCACGGGCCTGCGGGCGATTCAAAAGTTACTGAAAAAACGCCTCGCCGAAAACCGGGATCTGGACAGAGACGTAGAGATTTTTGTGGGCAACGTTGAGGCCGCAAAAACCAACGTAAGGCGCTTTCCCGATCAGCCCGACTATAACCGGATTTGGAACGGCGGAAACCTTCCGGAACATCGCCTGGCCGCACAGGTCCTGGCATATCTAAAGAAATCGGGGATTTTTGCCTCCATCGACATTCACAACACCTCCGGCAAGAACCCGCACTACTCCTGCGTCAACCGGCTGGAGGCGCGGTTCATAAACCTGGCCCGGCTGTTCAGCCAGACCCTGGTCTACTTCACGCGCCCCAAAGGGGTTCTGTCCATCGCCATGGCCGAAATTTGCCCGTCCGTTACGATTGAAAGCGGGCAACCGGGAGACCCCTACGGGGACCAGCATGTCTTTGAGTTTCTGGAAAAATGCCTGGGCCTGAAATCGATTCCGGACCAGGTGGAGGCCAGGGAGGATCTTTATGTTTATCACACCATGGTGCGAATCCACGTTCCCGAAAACGCCCGGATCGGTTTCGACGAAAATTTTGAGGGCAGGGATTTCAGTTTTATCCCCAACCTGGATTCAAGGAATTTTGCGGAACTTCCCGAAGACAGCCTGCTCGGATGGCGGTTCAATCCAGAGTTAAAACTCTCCGTCATGGACGAAGACGACCGGGACGTCGAATCCGATTACATTGAATACCAGGACAGGGAGATTCGACTCAAGCGTCCGGCCGTGCCGTCCATGTTCAGCACAAACGAGCAAATCGTGCATCAGGATTGCCTGGGTTATCTCATGGAGAGGTATGCCCTTCCCGGATAGGAAGGGCCTGGGATTAATTCCGATAAATCATAAGAATTCACCCCGCGTCGCCAGCCTTCAAATGCTTTTTCACAACGGTCTGGAGTTCTTCCAGGTCTATCGGCTTGGCGATGAAATCGGCCGCGCCCAGGTTTAAACACTTCTCGGCGGTCTCCCGGTTGGCGAGTCCGCTACAGATAATTACCGGCGCCAGGCTGATATTTTTCAACTCTTTCAGGGTTGTTATCCCATCCTGCTCGGGCATACGAACATCCATAACAATGATATCCGGCTGAAAAACCGTAGCTTGTTCAAGCCCCTCCAGGCCGTTATTCGCGATAGCGGCGACATAACCCTCGCTTTCAAAAAATTCCTTTAAGATGGAGCAAATCTCCACCTCGTCGTCCACGATCAGGACCCTTTTCGCTGTCGATTGGGTTGTCATAAAGTTGAAAATGGCAGAATCGGATATATACTGATTGGTAAACCCCCATTTTAATAAAATAAAAATATAATTTCAAGTATCGGATAATATTAATTTAATATAAAATTAAATCGAATGTCAATGAAATACTCTAATTCATTCAGGAGAGCGCCATGATCCGGGAATCCATTCCCTTCATGACAATAATCGACGTTTTTATTATTGTTTTTTCGCTAATCTCCATCTGGCTCATTTACAAAAATAAAAAACGCCTGGTCCACGCCAGCGCATTCAACGGGTCCATGCTGATCGTTTTTTGCCTGTCGTTGATGGGCCTTTTTTATTTGGTCGATCTTTTTGCCCTGCACGGCCTCTCGGATTTCACCACGCACGATTTTGCTAAAGACGCACTGGAAAATTTTCATCTCAATTACAACTGGATCATCACCCAATTGCTGGTGGTGACCCTGTTTCTGGGTTTTTTTCTCGTCCAGAAAAAAGTTTTTAGCTTGATCGGTCGGTTGGAGGAATCCGACCAGATCAACCTTCAGCATCTGACCGATCAAACGCGCCTGGCGGAAGAACTGCAAAGGATAAAGGAGCGTTTCCAACTGGCGATCGCGGGGTCTCAGGACGGATTTTGGGACTGGCCGGACGTTAGCAAGGACGAACAATGGTGGTCGGCCCGGTTTTACGGGTTGCTGGGCTATGGCGACCAGGAAATAAAAGCCAGCTATCCCAAATTCATTGAGCTGGTGCATCCGGAGGACAAGGCGCTGGTTCAAGCCGTCGGCGAAGACCATTTTAAGGGAAAGGCTCCCTACGACGTGGAGGCCCGCCTGAGAACCAAAACCGGAAAACATTTCTGGTTCCGGTTTCGCGGTTCCGCTCTCTTCGACGCCGCCGGAGAACCGGTGAGGATGTCGGGATCGATTCAAAACATTCACGACGACAAGCTGTTTGAAGAGCAGACCCTGATCAAAAACCGGCAACTGGACGCCATGGTCTGGTTGGGGGAAAAGGCGCTGGCGGGAGACGCCTTGGAAAACCTGGTTAAAGAAACCATCAACGTTGCCCAGATCAACCTGGACGCCGACTTTGTCGCCTTACTGCAGTTCCTTCCGGAGGAAGAGGCGTTCCTGCTACAAGCGGGCCAGGGATGGAAGAACGGGCTGACAGGAAATTTACGGATCCCCAACGATCCCAAAAACCTGTTTGGATTTTCCTATATCAGCAAAGTTCCCGTACGGGTGGACGACTTTAAGATGGAAAGTCGTCATTTTTCCCTGCCGCCTCTGCTTTTGGAAAACAAGGTCAACTCCTGTCTCAGCGTGGCAATACCGGGCGAGGACGCCCCCTATGGCGTTCTTACGGTTCACAACCGCTCCGCCAACAGCTTTACCGAAGACGACGGTCTTTTCCTGCAATCGTTGGCCAATATCCTGGCTCAGGCCATCGCGCGCGAAAAAACGCAAATGCGGCTGAAGGAATCCGACCAAATTTTCAACAGCTTCCTCAACAACACCTCGCAGAATATTTACCTCAAGGACCTGGAGGGAAAATATTTTTTGGTCAACAAAAAATTTGAAGAAACATACGGTCTTTCATCGAAACAAATCCTGGGCAAAAACGACCTGGAACTGTTTCCTCCGGATTACGCCGAGGAAAGCGTGGAAAGCGACCGCGAGGTTTTGGGGACAAAATCGCCCGTGGAAAGGGAAGTAACGAATCCCGACGGAACCCGTACCCACCTTTGCATTAAATTCCCCCTGTTCGACGCGTCCGGACGCCTTTATGGAATCGGCGGCGCCTCCGCGGATATCACCGAAAGGAAAAAGGCGGCGCAGTTGGCCTTGCGCCTGAGTCGCATCGTCCGGGATTCCTCAAACGAAATCTATATTTTCCTGCAAGATTCCTTGAAATTCGTTCAGGTAAACCAGGGGGCGATAAGCAATCTGGGTTATTCGGAGGACGAACTGACGCGCATGACGCCCATGGATCTCAAACCGGAGTATTCCCCGGAGCGTTTTAAATCGCTCGTCGCCCCGCTTGAATCCGGAGAAGAGGAATTCATACTTTTTGAAACCGTTCACAAACGAAAAAACGGAACGCTTTACCCGGTGGAAGTTCGCCTCCAGTTGTTCAAGGATGAAACCCCGCCGGTCTTCATGGCCGTCATTCAGGACATTACCGAGCGCAGGGAAAGCGAGGAGGAAATCCGCAAGCTGTCCAGCGC
>JAJDBD010000184.1 GCA_029261575.1 Nitrospinaceae bacterium
CCAAACTTTAAGTAATTCCCAAACTGATGGCAAACGAAATCGAATCCGATATTTGCGACGAACTGGAAAACCGGTTTCTAACTTACGCGTTGTCCACCATCGTTTCCCGTTCCCTGCCAGACGTCCGCGATGGGCTGAAACCCATTCATCGCCGGATTTTATACGCCATGCACAGCATCGGATTGTCTTCCGCCACCCGGCACGTCAAATCCGCAAAAATCATTGGCGAAGTTTTAGGCAAATACCACCCGCACGGCGACGCCTCCACCTACGAGGCCATGGCCCGCCTGGCCCAGGATTTTTCCATGCGCTATCCCCTGGTCGACGGCAAGGGCAATTTCGGATCCGTGGACGGGGATTCCCCGGCGGCCTACCGATATACCGAGGGGCGCCTGACCGCAATCACAGTGTTTGTCCTCAACGACATTAAAAAAGAAACCGTCGCTTACAAACCGAATTACGACAACACCCTGAACGAACCGGTGGTGTTGCCTTCGCGCATTCCCAATCTGCTGTGCAACGGGTCCTCCGGTATCGCGGTGGGCATGGCCTGCTCCTTTCCCAGCCACAACCTGACCGAAATCATGAACTGTCTTTGCGCCTTGATCGACGAGCCGGAACTCAACGTCTCGCAGTTAATGAAACATATCAAGGGACCGGACTTCTCCACAGGCGGAGTCATTTTAAATTCCAAAACGGACTTGCGAAAGGTCTACGAAGAGGGAGCCGGGTCGATCAAAATTCGCGGCGAATGGAAACTGGAATCCCTGCCGCGCGGTAAAACGCAAATCATCATAACCTCCATTCCCTACGGCGTGAACAAGGCCCGGTTGGTCGAGAAAATCGCGGAAATCATCATCTCCAAAAAACTCTCTTCCCTGTTGGACGTCCGGGACGAAAGCGACGAGGCCATTCGCATGGTGTTGGAGATAAAACCCGGAGCCGATCCGGAAAAGACCATGGCCTATGTGATCAAGCACACCGACTTTGAAACCAACTTCCCGATAAACTTTACCTGCCTCAAACCCAACGGCGAACCGGGAAAGCTTTCGCTTCTGGAAATTTGCCGCTATTTTCTCGATTTCCGCCGAGAGGTGGTCACAAACCGTTTCAATTTCGAGTTGTCCCTGCTGGTCAAAAGATTGCACATTCTGGCGGCGCTGGAAATTATTTTCACCAACCTGGACCTGGCGTTAAAACTGATTCGCTCTTCTAAATCGCGCGCTGAAGCGCATGAAAAGTTAAAAAAACAGTTCAAACTCGACGATGAACAGACGGACGCCATTCTGGAAATTTCCCTTTACCGCCTGGTGGGGCTGGAAATCGACAAAATTCTGGACGAGCAAAAAGAAAAGAATAAAGAGAAAAAACGCATCGAAGGTATTTTGAAATCCCCGAAGAAAATATGGAGCGAAGTCCGGGAAGAATTCCAGGCCATCTTAAAATTGCATGGCGATAAACGGCGCTCAAAACTACGAACCCTCGAAGTTCTGGAATTTAATCCCGAGGATTTCGTCGAGCATGAGGACGTGTGTCTGATCCTCAGCCAAAACGGGTGGTTGAGAAAAATGAAATCGGTGGGCGACCCCGATTCCCTCAAATTCAGGGAAAACGACGGACTCATGTCCGTGCTCAGGGCAAACACGCGGGATTTGGCGGCTTACTTTACTTCTCATGGAATGGTGTACGTTCAAAAGATACATTCCATCCCGTTTACGCGCGGCGGCTTTGGGGAACCCATCCAAAACACTTTTAGGTTTAGCGACGGCGAACGTCTGGTGGCCGTGCTGGCTCTCAAGCAGGATAACGGCTCCGGGGAAACCGACGCCTCTCCTCCGGACGGTACAAACGGCCTGCAAACCGCTTTTGATTTTTCCAGGAAAGTGGACGCCGAATCCCTGGCAATGGTCGCAAGCGACGCCGGATACGGATTTCTTTTTCCCTTGTCCAACTTGGGAGAAACCACGCGGGCAGGTAAACGCGCCATGTCCCTCCAAGGCGACTCCCGTATGCTTGGATTCGAAATCGCGACCAGAGACCATGTCTTTCTTGCCACGCAAAACGGCAAGGGCGTGATTTTACCCTGCGACGAAATCGCCACATTGAACGGGGTGGGTCGCGGCGTCAAATTGATCAAACTAAAAGACGACGTTCTGGTCGGCTTCAAATTTGTAAATTTAAAAGATTCCGTGCAATTGGAATTTGAGGACGGAAGTCAAAAATTGCTCTCCATGAAAAGCGTTCCGGTTTATAACCGGGGATGTCAGGGCGTGATCATTTCCAAACGCAAAAAGATAACGCGAATCGGGTAACGAATCATGGCCGGATATAAAGCCAAAGACATTCAGGTATTGGAAGGACTGGAACCGGTGCGCCGTCGTCCCGGCATGTACATCGGCTCGACCGCCCCCCCTGGGATGCATCATCTGGTCTGGGAAATACTGGACAACAGCGTCGACGAGGCCCTGAACGGTCATTGCAACGTCATAGAAATCCGTTTGGAAAAAGACGGCGGCGTGACCATCAAGGATAATGGTCGCGGCGTTCCCGTGGACGAATTTCAAAAGACCAAAAAAAGCGCCATGGAGATTTTGTTCACCACCTTGCACTCCGGCGGGAAATTCGACCACGATACCTACAAAGTATCCGGCGGCTTGCACGGCGTCGGCATGGCCGTGGTTTGCGCCCTGTCGGAAAAGCTGATCGCCGTCTCCTCCCGGGACGGTCATGAATGGACGCAAAGTTATTCCCAGGGGAAACCGACCGCCAAACTTGAAAAAGGAAAGGCGACGCGGCAACACGGGACGTCCGTTATGTTTAAACCCGACCCCCAAATATTCCCTAAAACCGATTTCAATATCAAATGGATTCTGGAGCGGGCGGAGTCCAAAGCTTTCCTCAATAAAGGCCTTAAAATCGCGGTCCGGGAAAATGGAAAAACCCACCAATTTGAGTATCCCGAAGGCATCAAGGATTATATAAAAAAGATGGTCGGCGACGGTTCTACCTTGATGGATGAACCGTTTTACGTCGAAAAAGAAGACGGAAGTATGAAATTGGAAGCGGCTTTTGTATGGACCTCCAAAACCGAATCGGAAATCCACTCCTACGCAAACTCCATTAAGACCGTGGACGGCGGCACCCATGAAACCGGTTTCAAAAACGGGGCGACGAAGGCCATGCGCGCTTACATCGAGCGGCGCAATCTTCTGCCCAAGGGGATTCCAAACATTTCAGGAGAAGACGTTCGCGAAGGGTTGACCGCCATCGTCAACGTTTATCTTTCCGGCGAGGTGGAATTCCAAGGGCAAACCAAGGGGCGTTTGAATTCGGATATCGCCTCCCAGGTGGAAGGCGTGATCAAACATTCCCTGGAACATTTTCTCCACGACCAGCAATCCTTGGGAGACCGGTTGGCGGGCCGCGTCGTGATGGCCGCGCAGGCGCGAATCGCTTCACGCCAGGCGCGGGAGGCGGTGCAACGAAAAACCAACATCTCTCATCGCCTGAACCTGCCCGGCAAACTCTCAGACTGTTCTTCCACGCAAAGAGATGAATCGGAAATTTTCATTTGCGAAGGCGATTCCGCCGGAGGCTCCAGCAAGCAGGCGCGGGATAGAAAAACCCAGGCCATTCTTCCCCTGCGCGGGAAAATCCTGAACGTGGAAACCGCCAATCTGGCAAAAATCCTGGCCAACGCTGAAATTAAAAATTTAATTTCCGCCCTGGGCGCTGGGATCGAACCCAAATTCGAATATTCAAAATTGCGCTATGGCAAAGTTATTATCATGACGGACGCCGACGTGGACGGCGCCCATATTTGCTCGCTTCTCATGACGTTCTTTTTTCGCCACATGCCGCAACTGATCGAAAACGGCCATTTATACATTGCCCAACCGCCGTTGTTCCGGATTGATTCCGGAAAAAAGAGTTTTTATGCGTTGGATGAAGAGGAAAAAGACAGCGTCATAAAGAAACTCAACGGAGCAAAATATGAAATCGGTCGATTCAAAGGCCTTGGGGAAATGCCGGTCGCCGATTTGAGGGAAACCACCATGGACAAAAACAAACGCGCCATGATCCAGGTGAAAATGGCCGACAAGGAAAATGCCGACCGATTATTTGGCCAGTTGATGGGAAAGGACGCACATTTTCGTTTTCGATTTATTACAGAAAGAGCGGCATTTGTTCAGGATGCGCTTGATATTTAAAGGGTTTTAAAATAAACTCTACGCTTATCCTAAAATTAAATTCAAGCGCGTGTCGCCTTTTTATGGTCTGGCAGAATGAATCAAACCGACTCGGACTGGTTGAACAAATTTTTCAAAACCTCCCCTCTATTTTCCGGCTTTCACGAAGAGGATATCAACCACCTGGTTGATTACATGGATCGGGCCAATTTCTCCAAAGGTGAAACGATCATCAAAGAGGGTGAACTCGGGGAGTGGTTTTTTATCGTGCGCTCCGGTCAGATCAAGGTCTGTATTAAAAAATGGCTTCGCGGCCTGTCCAAGGTCGCCACCCTGGGACCGGAAGATTTTTTCGGCGAAATGGCTCTGGTCAATGAAGAACCCCGGTCCGCCACCTTGATTGCCGAAGAGGACTCAACGTGCTTCATGCTTTACAAATCAAAATTTGAAAGCCTGATCAAAAACAATTCCACCTTTAAAAAAGCCCTTGAAGACGTCGTTTCCAAACGTCTGGAAAAATCCTGACCGCGCTTGCCCGGCTGCTCGCCGCAGGGGCAGTAGGCGCATCTTATACGGGGGATGCTACGAGCTTGGGAACAATTGGATATCAAATCTTGCCTCTAGGCGCTTGCCCGGCAGGCGCCGCTCCAAGACTATGATTAATTTTTTAGAGGCGCCCTTAAGCGACAGTGGACGGATGCACCTTTTAGAACATCGAAAACCCATACTGATTTTACTCCTGCTGGTTTTTTTCGGGTTTCCTCCCCTCTTATTGGCGGACGTTGCGGAATCCTCTGAAGCGAAAGAAATGGAGTTCATATCCGGCGGAACCTTCACCATGGGACGAGAAGGCTCCAGCAACAAAACTCCGCACGAAGTGGAATTGTCTTCTTTTTTTCTCGACACTCACGAGGTGACTCAGGCCGATTATGAAAAAAAACGCGGATTCAATCCCGCGAAATTTGACGGCCCAAACCGTCCAGTCGAACAAGTCACCTGGCACGAGGCCAATGCCTACTGCTCCCAATTGGGCAAGCGTCTACCCACGGAGGCCGAATGGGAATACGCGGCCCGCGGCGGAACCGAAACCCAATTTTACTGGGGCGATGAAATGCAACCCGATCATGCCTGGTTTCAGGAAAACTCCGAGGACGCGACTCATCCCGTTGGAGAAACGAAACCGAATTCTTTTGGCCTGTACGATATGTCCGGAAACGTCTGGGAATGGACAGGGGACTGGTACGCTAAACGGTACTACGAAGAAAGCCCGAAGAAAAACCCCCAGGGACCAGAGTCCGGCGAGGAAAAAGTCATACGCGGCGGTTCCTGGTACTCCGGCGCCCGGCACCTGTCCTCGGCAACACGTTATTGGTCCGAACCCAACATACGCAACAGCAATTTCGGATTTCGTTGCGCCAGGGACTCCGAACCTCAACAATGAATAATCCATTAATTTATAATTCGTCGACTGACGATTTCGATCAAGCGCCGACAAGGAGGCAAGTATGGCGGAAATAGAAAGACGTTTTTCCCTGGACAAGGTAAAAATCGATCCTGAGTTGGCCAACCGGATCATGTCGGCGGACGGCGACGATCCGCTCGGCGCCTGGGACGGAGAAAAAATTGAAGACCTGCAAAAAGAGCTGGATCGAATCGAGCAAAGGTACGATCCCAACTACTCGGCCCTGCCGCATTCATCCAACTTACCGAAGGATTTAAAGGATCAGGTGGAAAAAGATTGCCCCATCTGGGCCTGCGACAAATCTGGAAATTGCCTGGTGGGAGAACACGCGGACAAGGTCCGAACGGTCGATCAAATCCGGGAGAAATACCAAAAAAAATACGGCGGCGTGGACAAGTTCAAGGAAAAACTAAAAAAAGAACGCGAGGAATTGATCGCCCGCCTCAAAACTTAAGGGCGCCTCTAAAATTAATCATGGCCGTGAGCGACCCTTATGAAATAAGGGCCAGCGAGGCGCCAAAAGAGAAAACATCCAATTATTAGATATCCTCTTAAAACGTCAAAATGAATCCTTCCCCTTCAATTAAAATCGCCAGTTTACTCCCCTCCGCCACCGAAATTATTTGCCAGTTGGGGCTGGCTTCCAATCTGGTCGGCGTTTCCCACGAATGCGATTTTCCGGATCCCGTAAAAACCCTGCCCCGCCTCACCCGGTCGCGAATCAAGACGAACAGTCCCAGCGGAGAGATACACGCCAATGTCGCCGAGATGGTAAAAAACGCCGTCTCCGTTTACGACCTGGAACTGGATACCATAAAAAGATTGCAACCCGACTACCTGGTGACCCAGGACCTTTGCGACGTCTGCGCGGTATCGTTCGACCAAGTGAAAAACGCCTGCGACGCCGTTTTCGATTTTCCTACGCGGATCATCTCGCTTCGCCCAAAATTCCTGGACGATATCTGGGGCGATCTAAAGCGGGTGAGCGAAACCTTTGGCGCGTATGACAGATACGAAAAATTCCGGGCCGAAGTCGACGAAAGAATCCAGCGAATTAAAACTTCCATCAACACGCATGGACCCGAAAAGAAAAAGGTATTGACCGTTGAGTGGCTGGACCCGGTATATATCGGCGGCATGTGGGTTCCGGAGATGATAGATATTTGCGGCGGGGAATACCTGTTAGCCGCCCCCGGCAAACCCGCGCAATGCGTGGATTACGCCGCCCTTGAGAAAATCAATCCCGACGTCGTGGTGGTGAAACCCTGCGGATTTGATTTGAACAAGACCCAATCGGACTTCGAATTATTGAACAGCAATATCCCCTGGAAGGGCTGGAACGCCTGGGAAACGGGACAGGTTTATCTGGTGGACGGCAACGCTTATTTCAACCGGCCCGGCCCGAGGATCATCGACTCGCTGGAAATCCTCGCCGCCTGCGTCCACCCGGAACTATTTCCCGAGTTCTGGGAAACCTACGGGGACGGTATCATCCAATTGGGTCCAAGGTTTTAAATTGACGCCTAAAGCCGGAAAAATTGAATCCGTAATAGTGATTGGCCTCGGCAAGGTGGGGACGCTAGTTGCGACCTTGCTGAATTTGACGGGCTACCAGGTTTTGGGAGTCGACCGGAATCCGCCCAAGGCTCTCTCCTTCAAAACCAAAAAACTGGCGGCGGAAAATTCCCGTTCGTTGAGCGCCGCTCTAAAAAAATACGACGCCGTCGTCACCTGCCTGCCTTACCATCTCAATCTGAACGTCGCCCAGGCGGCGCATTCTGCCGGCAAGCATTATTTCGACCTCACCGAGGACGTGTCCACCACCCAGGCGATTCAAAAACTCGCGCGCACCGCCAAAGCCGTGATGGCTCCGCAATGCGGGCTGGCGCCGGGTTTCATCGGCGTGGTCGGCGCGAATCTGGCCGGTCGCTTTAAAAAATTGCGCAGTCTCGAATTGAGAGTGGGCGCCCTGCCCCAGCATCCTCGCGGCTTGCTGGGCTACGCTTTCAACTGGTCGCCGGAGGGCGTGGTCAACGAATATTTGAACGATTGCCAGGTTCTGGTCGACGGCAAAAAAACCATCGCGCCTCCCATGGGAGGTTTGGAAACCATCGTGATCGACGGCGTCCAATTGGAAGCGTTTTCCACGTCCGGCGGATTGGGCACACTGTGCGATACGTTCGCGGGCAAGATCGGCAAGCTGAATTATAAAACCATCCGCTATCCTGGCCATTGCCAATTGATGCAGTTTTTTTTCAACGAACTGCTGATGAAGAACGACCGCGCTAAAGCCGGGGCAATTCTGGTGAACGCCAAGCCGCCGGTCAACGACGACGTGGTCTACATTCACGCGGCGGCGGAAGGCCAACAGAACGGGCGCCTTTTCCGCGAGGAGTTTGTGACCTGCTATCGCCCCAGGGAAATCGCCGGGAAAATGTGGCGGGCGATTGCCTGGACCACGGCGGCCTCGGTTTGCGCGGCGGTGAATCTGGTCTCCGTGGGGAAACTCCCCGCCAAGGGATTCATCCGTCAGGAAGAAATCGCGCTGAACGATTTTCTGGCAACCCCCACGGGCGGCTATTTCAAGACCTCGTCAGATGAAACTTCCACTACGTAAAGGTTTAGAATTCAAGCCGCGCCCCTCATCTCCGCATTGAATTACCCCACAAATTGTAGTACGCTGTATAATCATTTTTTGGAGCTTAAATCTCATGCCGAATTACGATCATACCTGCGAAAAATGCAAAAAAGATTTCGTGGTGGAAATGAGAATTTCCGAAGTAGATAAAAAGAAAGTGGAATGCCCGGAATGCGGGTCCGCCGAAGTGAAACGCAACGTCACCAACAATTCTTTCTGGTCCGAAAGCGTCAATCGTTACGTCTGGAAATAAATAACCCTCAAGTAAAAACCTCCATGCCAACCACTCTGACTCCCGTTCTTAATAAATCGAAGTCTATTCCCGGAAGATTCGGCGAATTGACGCGCATGCGTTTTCAGCGCATCCATATCGAAATAACCAATGTGTGCAATTTCGACTGCACCTTTTGCCCTAAACAGGAGATGACGCGCCATTACGAGTTCATGCCGTACGAACGCGCCTGCGCCATCATCGACGAGATCGCCGAATACAATATGGCGGAAAAAATCACGTTTCATGTCATGGGCGAACCTTTCATGCATCCGCGCTTTTTCGACATTCTGGATTACGCGGCGGATTGCGGAGTCAAAACCGGCATCACCACCAACGGGACATACCTAAACGAGGAGATTGCGGAAAAACTGGAAGGCGTGCGGGTGGGCCAAATCAATATATCCCTGCAAACGCCGGACGAGGAGTCCTTCAAAACGCGCAAGTCGCGGGACATGGATTTTCCCGAGTACAAGGCGAGCATCCTGGAATTTATCCGCCGGGTTTTGAAGCACGAGAATCCGCCGAAATTGAAAGTGCATTTTTTAAACACCGCGATCAAATCGGAAGTGCCGGGCGACGACTGGGGCCTGGGCAATATGAGCGTGATCAACAACTCCCGGGACCTTAGAAACACGTTCACCTATTGGGCGAAAGAGGTTTTCAGTGTCGCGCCCGGACGCAGCGAGGCCGCCGAAACGGAAGCGCTCGAAAAAATCCAAAAACTTTCCACATTCAAATGGAATGTTGTGAACATCGTCCCCAACGTATATTTTGAGACCTATTTACTCAATTCCTGGGGCAACGCTTTTGTCGGCGACAACTACGTCCCTTCCAAGATCGGCTATTGCAGCGCGCTGACGGATCATTTTGCTATTTTGACGAACGGCGACCTGACCTATTGTTGCGTGGATTATAACGGCGAGACGGCGGCGGGCAACGTGTTTGAAAGTTCCATCGTGGAAATTTTGAACAGTCCGGCGGTGATCGCGGCGGTGGAAGGATTC
>JAJDBD010000185.1 GCA_029261575.1 Nitrospinaceae bacterium
TTCTCCGCGGCGTCCCTGGTACGCGGCGTTCAGGGAGAGGGCGCGCAAGCGGCGCCTGAAGTTTCCGATAGCGCCGACGGCTCGGGTATCCGCGATTTGGCAAGTCTTGCCGGCGCGGTAGTGGAATCCGTATTTCAGGAACAAGGCCGACCCTTTGCCGAGAGCGAAGCCCTGGCAAAATCCCTGAACGATTTAGCGCGGATATTGAAGGAAAGACTGCTGGAGTTTTTGAATCCGTTAAAACAACTCGCGACGCAGGGTCCGGAAGAAACCGGAAGTTCGGAAGAAACCGGCGGACCCGACCCTCAATCCGAAACGGTATCCCCGACCGTAGAAACCGGCGAACCTCCGCCTACGGAAGAAGTTTAAGAGTCCAAGTTCTTATTCAATCAGCTTGAAATAGGTTCAGTTTATGGGATTTCCCCCGCCAGATGGTGGAAGTTCTCCCGTACCTCCCATAGGTCTGCACCCAGGAATGCCATTTTCATTAACAACGCACATTGTATTTCCAGTACATGTGATTTGAGAGCATGTATATGACATAGGCAGGCCATAATCAATTTGCTGTTGTGAATAGCAGGAGCATTCATCTGTATTGACGTCTAATCCCATTAAACCATTTCTGCATTGAATCAGCCCGCATTTAGGATCCTTGACAATAATGTCATTGTCTTCCCTTAGCAAATCCATACATTTTCGCTTGGGTTTATCTTGAGGATCGTATGGATTTCTTAAACAACGTAATTTTTCTTTATCTTTTCCGCTTCTACAGTCAAATCCTGGCATCTGATAGTCTGTTGCTTCACAAAAACAATGTTTAATTAGGTCCAAATCGTCGGGAATTTTTGAGGGAGTTTCGTCAGATGGCATGTTTTGTATAAAATAAGGGGTTATTACTCCCTGCTTGGGGCTAAAAGCAAAACATTGCTCACCGCTACCTTTATATTTTTTAATAAAAAATCCTCCTCCGCCAACAGCCGTTCCAATGATGCCTACGCCCCCTCCAATACTCGCAATAAGCCCTCCGGCTGGCGGTGCCCAGATTGCAACAATTTTTCCGGCGCC
The DNA here is from genome assembly GCA_029261575.1 of Nitrospinaceae bacterium. Classification (GTDB taxonomy): domain Bacteria; phylum Nitrospinota; class Nitrospinia; order Nitrospinales; family JACRGP01; genus JAJDBB01. The sequence continues at coordinate 1,066 of JAJDBD010000185.1, forward strand.
CCAAGCGACTCCTCCTGCCGCGCCCATTCCTGCACCGACTTCTTCCATTCCTTCCCCAATGTTATCCCATACTTCTTGATTCGCTTGTTCTGCCCTTTCAAAATCAGCAACCTCTTCACCAAGTTTCTCAGAATGCAACCTTGCGTTGTTCCAATCGTGTTCCGCTCTAGATCTCTCCACTTTTAATTCTTCAACCTCTTTTTCAAGGTCTTTTATTTCCTGTTCAGTAGATGAAGGATTGTTCCTTGCGTCCTCTAACTCTTTTTGTTCCTTTTTTAATTCCTCATCTTTTGCTTCTAGTTCCTTTCTTTTCTTTTCCTCTTCTTCCGTAGCTTTTTCAGCTCTTTTCCGCTTACATTTTGCATCGCATGTGGCATCCCCGCTGGCCAAAGAGTTACCACAATCGTTTGGAACCTTGTTTAACATAGAACTAATAATGCAAGCTTTTGCCTTGGAAGCGTTGAGCCTGCTCATAACTCGGTTAGGTGTAGGAGGAGTAAAGTCATCGATAGATGCTTCTTCCACGGAACTGCATCTGCCCTCCGCTCTTTCCTCTGTATTTAAATAGCCTTCGAACTCCAGTTGTTCCATTTCAATATATTCTGCTGGTGAAGCCGCTCCACATATCCGTTGATAGTTTTCAGTTTGCATGTATAAAGTTTTTAAAAAAATAGATTTACCATCGTTAAAATTAACGCCTAATTGCAAAGAGTAACGTTTAAATAATTTTCTAAACAATTTATTTAATTTTTTGGCTCTACTAAAATTACTTAATTGGCTATTTGGGTTTTCGCAATGAATTAAAGCCAAGCCCTTAATTCCTCTAACAATATATTCTGTTTCTGACGTTCTTGCCCCAAGGTAAGTCAATATCCCACGAAATGACGGGATTCTTGCCGTTGCGATCTTTAACAGCCGACAAGAAGGCTCCCACTCTTTTTGTACAAGAGTTTCTCTGTCCAAAAAATTATTGGTTTGGGAGAAAGGAATTTCTCCTTTATCAAAACCAAAGTTTTGTGCAGTTAAAATTATTTCTTCATTAAAATTTTTGGGAATTTGCTCTGAATAGACAAATGAGGGAATTTGAGCTGGGAGTGCCAAGATAATCAGGATAATCAGGGTGCGCCAAAACTTTAACATTTTCTCCCTCCCTATATCTAAAGAGTCGGATTTCCAAAGCCTTTTACTCAAACTTTTCAGCAATGGTATTTGCCTGACAGTGGATGGTCATTTTTGGAGTTCATTTTAACCGATATTTCATCTTTAGCTAATATTTTTTCAGATTTTTGAAATTGGTTGCGGGATAAGGCAGGAAAACTTACGGCATGAGGGCGCCGTTGTTGAGGTCGAGGGCCTGGCCGGTGAAGGAATTGCCTTTTGGAGAGATTAAAAATTCCACCAAGTGCGCCACCTCTTCGGGTTCGGACATCTTACCCAACGGCACTTGCTTCATCGCTTCCTTAAAGGCTTCTTCCTTGCTGATGTTCAGCGCGTCGGCGAAGGGCTGCAAGCCTTCCTGCGCCATCGCGGTGTTCACCCATCCGGGCAGGACGGCGTTGACCAGAATCTTCTCTCCGGCCAACTCGCTCGCCAGCGAACGCACCCAGAGTCCCGTCTGAACACTCATTCCTCCAAGGCGGGCAGGTCGATCAAAAAGGCGGTTCCAATTCCCTCTTCGCTTTCCACGGTCATATTGCCGCCGTGTTTTTCAATAATTCCGTGGCATGCCGAAAGCCCCATTCCCGTTCCCTCGCCTTCCGGTTTGGTCGTAAAGAAGGGATCAAATATTTTTTCCAGGTTTTCTTTTTTAATGCCTGTTCCATTGTCTGAAAATCGAACTCGCAAATAATCCTTATGCCCCATTGATGTTTTTTCAAAAGCGACTTTTATTTTTCCGCCCTGGGGCATGGCGTATTTGGCGTTGTTGATCAGGTTAAAAAAGACCTGACTCATTTCATCGGGGACCATGTTGACCTTGGGCAAGGAGGGAGCCGTTTTCCGCTCAACCGCAATGTTGCTCAATTTAAGGTCGTTCTCCACGAGCGGCAGGACCTCTTCAGAAAAAACAATTTCCACCGATTTGGCTTCAAATTCATTTTTCCCCTGACGGGCAAACGCCAACAACTTTTGGAGAATCTTCACAATCCGCGCGGTTTCTTTCAACAAACTCTGAAAAGTGGAGATCAATTCGGGTTGTTCCTGATGTTTTCTTATTAGCATTTGCACTTTTACGGAAATAATATTGAGAGGGTTCAGCACCTCATGGCAAATCCCGGCGGCAAGCTGTCCAATCCCAGCCAGCTTTTCGGAGACGACCAGTTGTTTCTGAACTTCCTTGAGCCGCAATTCTTTCTCTTTTTCAGAGGTGATATCGTCGCGAATCGCAATGAAATGAGTGATCTGATCCTTATCGTCGAATACGGGAGAAATCACCACGGATTCCCAGAACAACTTCCCGTCTTTTCTTTTATTTTGAAGCTTTCCCCTCCACAGATTCCCTGTGGTAATGGTTTCCCACAATTTTTCATAAAACTTGGGAGTTTGCTTTCCCGATTTGAGCAAATTGGGGTTCATCCCAACGACGTCGTTCAAGGAATAGCCGGTAATTTTTTCAAAAGCGGGGTTTGCAAAAACGATGATTCCTTCCTTGTTGGTCATCAACACCGCCTGCGGAATCTGGTCCAGAGTGTGGGTCAATTTGTTGACTTCCCTGTCCGCCAATTCCCGTTGTTTGTCTAGCAGTCTTAAAGAGAAAAAATGGCTGATTTTCCCCTTGGCGTCTCTAAGGGGGGAAATCTGGAGGCATTCCCAATATAAAGTCCCGTCCTTCCGCCTGTTGAAAATGTTCCCCTGCCATGTGTTGCCGGACAGGATCGTTTCCCATAGTTCTCGATAAAACTCCGGAGGATGCTTTCCCGATTTCAACATCCTTGGGGTGTTGCCCAGCGCTTCTTCCTCGGAATATCCGGATTTTTGGACAAAGGCGAAGTTTACGTATTCAATTTTGGCGTTTGTGTCGGTAATGACAACCGGGTTGGGGCTTTGATCGATGGCCTCGGTCAACTTGTGGACCTCTTCTTCCTGCGCTTTGTTTTTCATGCACGCCCATGCAACGGCCCAGATCGCAAACAATGCCAGGACGCGATTGAATAATACCTTCCAAAGTTCTCCGCCGGACGGAGACAAGAAAAATCCCAGAATGGTCAATACAGACCCCAAAATGGCGGAAGCCGGTATCGCCTTTTTGCTTTCTATTCTGTAAGAAAGAAGAACAAGAACTATGTAGGGAACCCCTCCGGCGACACCGAGGGGGGTCATAAGGTCCAGCGCAAAAATAAGGCCGGCCAAACCAATGATCACAGCGATTAGCATAAACAAACTCCAGCAAATTCTTTCGTACCGAGATTCGTCGACCGCCCTTGCGGCGGTTTTGGCGGAGCCTACGGCATCATGGCGCCGTTGTTGAGGTCGAGGGACTGGCCGGTGAAGGAATTGCCGCGCGGCGATATCAGGTACTCCACAAACTGCGCCACCTCCTCGGGTTCGGACATCTTACCCAGCGGCACCTGCGCCATCGCCTGTTTATAAGCCTCTTCCTTCTCGACGGACAAGGCGTCGGCGAAGGCCTGCAAGCCTTCCTGCGCCATCGCGGTGTTCACCCATCCGGGCAAAACGGCGTTGACCAGTATCTTCTCTCCGGCCAACTCGCTTGCCAACGAACGCATCAATCCCAACAGTCCGGCTTTGGAGGCGCAGTAGGCGCTGTATCCGGGCACGCCCAGGCGGGCGAGGATGGACGAGATGAATACGATCTTCCGATAATCGGTTGGGTCTTTTTTCAGGTAAGGCAGGCATTCCTGAACTGTGTTGTAACTGCCGGTCAGGTTGGTATCGACGATTTCTCCCCAGCAGTCGGCGTCGCCGTTCCTGTCGTAAAAATTTTCCCCGCCGATCCCTGCGTTGGCAACGACGGCGTATAAACTGTTCGCGCCGGAGGCGGTCAGACTTTTTTTCAAATCATCCGGACGCCGGACGTCGCAGGAGAAACTTTGATGGGCGTCCGGCTCGGCGAGGGTTTGCCGAGTGGCTTCCAGGGCGTCCCGGTTGCGTCCCAGCAAGATCAGGGAGTAATCGTTCTGCGCGAGGACTTGAGCGATGGCGCGGCCAATGCCCGTTCCCGCGCCCGTGACTACGACGGTTTTCTTCATGAAACAAAGCCTCCGGAAAATCCTATTCGAAATCCTATTCTAAAATTCAGGCGGGGGTGGAAAAATCCCGCGCTTGGGGAATCTGGTTCAGGATTTTTACGAAGTCTTCAAGGTGGGTGGTCTTCTCCGGCTCGCCGTTGTTTTTGTAAATCACAAATAAGTTGCGCAACATGCGGATGAGAATCTGGCGCGGCGGCGTTTTGTTCAGGAAGGAGGCGTTGAATTTAAAGCCCTGGGTTTTGAGCAGGCGCGCGCAATCGTCCGGGGTCAGAATTCGCCCGTTGTTATACGGGTCAAAATAAATCTGTTCGCCCGCGGCTTCCAGCATGAGAATAAAATGCGTCGGCATGCCCACTCCATAAACCGGCAATTGAAGCCGCTCGGCAACGAGCAGGCAAAGGACCGAAAGCGAAACGGGCAAGCCTTTTTTATTCTCCAGAACCTTGTTCAGATAACTGTTGTCCGGGTCGTAATAATCCTTTTTGTTGCCGCAAAAACCCTTGTCCTTAAATAAAAACCGGGAAAGAATCCGGGCGGTCCCCGATGGGGAGGTTTCCTCCCGCAAAAGCGGCTTGAGTTCCTCCGCCAGGGCGTCCAACTGTTCCCTGACAGCGCCGGCGTCGACGTGGGGATAACCAAACTGGTTCATGAGGAAGACCCCTTCCTCGAGCGGAAAAAGTTCCTCCGGTCCCCGGTTCGATAAAGCGAGAAATTTTCGCCCCAACCTTTTGGGAAGCAGACGATTGATCAAATCCAGGGCCTGGGGCCGAATGCTCAGGTCTTCCTTGCGAGCGGCGATCTCCAAAAAGGGAAGCGCGTCTTCTCCCAGAGACAAAATGTGATCGCGAACCTTATCTCGAACAAAAACGTCCCGGTCCGCAAGCAACAAGATCAGGGAATCGATTTGATTTTCCGATGTTTTAATACCCATCTTGTTTTCCGATAGACATGGTAAAGACGGGGGCTTCGTTTTGTCGAAGCCCCCTTTAAATTCCTGTTACTTGTCCGGTTGCGGCGTCATCCGCAGGTACGGTTTGATTTCCGTGAAGCCCTTCGGAAACTTCGCCGGAATATCTTCCGTCTTGATCGCCGGAACCACCACGCAATCGCCGCCCTGTTTCCAGTCGACCGGAGTGGCCACGCTGTAGTTCGCGGTCAGTTGAAGAGAATCAATGACGCGCAGGATCTCGTCGAAATTTCTCCCCGTGGACGCCGGATAGGTCAGGGAAAGCTTTACCTTTTTGTCGGGACCGATGATGAACACCGTGCGCACGGTCAGGTTGTCCAGCGCGTTGGGGTGGATCATGTCGTAAGTGGTCGCCACCTTGCGCTCCGGGTCGGCCACGATGGGAAAATCGACCGAGCAATTTTGCGTTTCGTTGATGTCCTTGATCCAGCCTTTGTGCGAATCGACGGGGTCGACGCTGAGGGCCATCACCTTGACGCCTCTTTTTTCAAACTCCGCCTTCAGGTTAGCCACCCGGCCCAATTCCGTGGTGCACACCGGAGTGTAATCTTTTGGGTGGGAGAAAAAGACGCCCCAACTGTCCCCCAGCCAGTCATGAAAATTGATTTTACCTTCGCTGGTATCCGCCTCAAAATCCGGGGCGGTATCGCCTAATCTTATAGCCATTTTTTACCTCTCCTTGATTAAAATAGAGTCGTGTAATTTTCAGTCCAAATCGGTTAAAAAATAGGGAGCGCGCCATAAATGGACTGTAAAGCCAACGCCTTCTTGGATACAATGGGCGCTCATGAGCCAACGCCATGCCGGAAAGCTTCCGGCCCACTTTGGGACGAAGCGGCGGCAGGCGGCGACTGGAAAAACATCAAGAAAATATCAAGATAAATCGAATTATATCATGTAAACCCGGCTTTGTAGATAAAAACGCCGGGTCTAAAAGCGCGTTGACGAAAACCCCGTTCATGACGGGTCCGGCGTCGGCGCCCAAGAGAGAGTCGCCCCTTGGAAGATCCCAAAGTTGCCGAGACATTGATTTTCATGAAAAAAACCTGGGTGGTTTTTTTAGCGGGGATCTATATAGGAAGTTTTTACGGAGCCTTTCAGGCGCCCGAAAACGGGAGCGCTGTTGCCGCCGCCGGCGAGGAGATTTTAAGGAACATTCAAAGAACGCTGTTTTTCGCCCTCATGGTATTGAGTTTTTTGATAGACATAGTGCAAATGCGTTACGACCGGGACAAGGCGTTTTTGTTTTTATTTCTAGCATTAATCATGGGAGGGATGGCGGACCTGATAGGGCCGATACAGTACAAAATCGTCGGAGCGGTTTTTGACATTGGCGGCGGGAAGGTTGGGATGAACGATGTTGAGTTGCCTTAATATGAAAGACGCACAAGGCTTGGTTGACGGGGGGAAAGAGACATGCTAGTTTAAGCGAAAATTTAGCTACAAGCAGGGGCCGTTAGCTCAATTGGCAGAGCAACTGACTCTTAATCAGTAGGTCCTCGGTTCGACCCCGAGACGGCCCACCAAATAAAACAATGGGTTACGGTTTTTAAATCGTAGCCCATTTTTTATATAGGATTTTGGACCCGTCCGCCGGGAGCAACTACAACCGCTATGAGATTGCATCTATTATGGGATAAATTTTTTCTTCCCTTCCCCTTAAACCCTTTTTAAATATCCCTCCTTGTTCCGTCCTTTTTCCTATCCCGCAATGGATGCAAGCTTATAGTGGGGTTGGTCCCTTTGGGCGGCAGGTCATAGTTTAAAAAGGAGCGTTTCTTTATGGTTTCCTTGCTAAAATAAGACGAGCGTTCGGTTTCCCTGCGGCTACCAAACTATTACTTTTCAACTTGAATTAAAGCGACAAAGCAAATTTATTCCCGCCGACGTAGAAAACCTATACTTGGAGATATTACTTGTTAAAATATTTTGATTATTTTCTTAAGAGGAAGAAGAAAGAATACGATCACCGTCCCTTCACGCCCTACCCTCATTACCTCCAGCCCTTTTTCTCTTCTGAAGATAAAAATTTTTCCGCTGCCCCGGAGATAATCGACCAGGTTCCAAAAGTTTTGAAGGGCTTACAGCGTTTTTTAAGAGAACTTTGTAAATCTCCCAAGCCGACGCCTTTCCATGAGTATCGAAATAAAAAAAATAAATTTATTCAGAAAGTTTGTGGAGCCAACGAGATTTTATATGCCGCGGCCTGGAATGAGGCAATTCTTAACCCTAAATTTCGGCAGTTGGTTTTTCAAGCAAAAATTGGGCGGAGTTGTCAAAAACCACGCAACCGCCCCAGGGCGCTTATTGAGCGGATGAATGTTTCCGCCAGCCTGCTGGAAAAGAAAATTGTTATCGATTTGCCCAACAATAAATTGCTTTTTCTTCCAGAAAACCTGGAAGGCAGGACCATCCTCTCAGTGGTGCGGCACGGGGAGTCGAGAGGAAACTCGGCAGACTATAAAATTGGTTCTCTTTACCGCAATTATTTGTTGCGGCCCCAGGGCTTTCATCGGGCAAAACGAATAGGGGAAGAATTCGCCAAGATGATTCGCCACGCCAACTTGGCAGTGGAGCTGAAAACCTCGGTCAATTATCTTAAAACCCAAAATCAGCCTGTGCTAGTCAGCCGGTCCCCAAACACCAGACAGCTGGCAGGGGTCGTCCGTTCCGTGTTGCAAAACCAAGGTGGATACCGGGATCGGGGGGCCATGACTTATCACGATTCATTGGATTCCCAAAATTTTGGCCTATTGACGGGCGAATCTAAAGAAGACGAACTGAATCAATTGTGCCGGTGTTTAAACGTGTCGGCGGAGGACGCCAAAAAAGTTTTAAAAGATCCTCTTTTTTGCTATCCCGGAGGAGAAACTTTTTATGAAAACTACCTTTCCACGATACAGGGAGTCCACGAAATTGCCGAAAATCATCTAGGTTTGCATGTTTCCTTGTTCACTCATTCCAGCATGATGAGAGCCTTGATGATTTATCTGGACATGCGTCCGTTTTCTGAGGCGTATAACGAATACATGTCCTACCAAGAGAAGCAGGATAATGTCATACTTTTGATTTACGAAGAGGGGATGTTCAGCAGTTACTCTTGTGCTGTGGGCCTTTCTGGAGAGGAACTGCAGGCCCGCGAAAAAGAGGAGAAGGAAAGGAAAGACCAGGAAGATCACTTGCGGAGTATCATTGAAATCTCGCGTTCGGAAGTCAACCGGATTGCCATGATCACCTCGGGAGGGGACTCGCCGGGGATGAACGCCGCTTTAAAAAGCTTTATTAATAAATGCCTGGCAATGGGCGTAACGCCCTATATTTTTAAGAAAGGCATTGAAGGCGTGCTTAAAAATGACGGCCAGGAATATACCGAAGAGGCGCAAAGACGGCTGATGGCAACGCCTGGAAGCGTGATTCAATGCAACAAGCGCTTTAAGATCATAGAGCAGGAAGGAGCGGAGTTTCAAGCCATTGCAAACCTTCGGAAAAATAAATGCGACGCCCTGATAATTGTTGGCGGGGACGGGTCAGTCCGGTTGAGCGATAAACTGTTCCAGGCTGGATATCCGGTGGTCGCTTTACCCGGAACTATTGACAACGACCTTCCGGTTTATTGCCTAGGTTTTGATTCCGCCCTGAACGCCACCATAGAACTTATCCAAATGCTGGAATGGACCAGCCGTTCCATGGAACGGGTGCATTTAGCCGAGGTTTACGGCGCCGGTTCCGGGCACTTCGCGCTTTCATTGGCGCATGCAGTGAATCCCCAAGCCGTCCTGGTGAATGAGATGAAAGATATCGGAATTGATATAGATGATTTTATCGATAATTATTTAGTGGATAAGCTGATGCTCGGTCTCAAAAGCAAAGATAAAAGCCATATCGTGATCGTCAGCGAAATGATAAAGCATAGTTACATGATTGATCCCAAAGGAGGGGTCACTGGTTTAAGTAAAGCCCTGGAGTCGAAACTGCGAAAAAAGGGATTGGAGGTAGAGGCTCGGGAAAGTGTCTTCGCTCATTTACAAAGGGGGGCCCCTGTAGGACGGTTGGACCGGGAATATGGACAGGACCTGGGACGCGAAGCGGTATCACGAATCAAAACCGATATCGGAAATTTTGCCGGGAAATTACTGGGAAAGGAATACCCGAGCAGTGATCTTTGGGTTACCTTCCCCCTTAACCATTTGCCCAAACGGAAATTTCGCTGGGATATCTATAAAGAAATCAATAAGCCTCTTATCCAAGAACAAACCTGGCCAGACAAGTTTTACCAATTCTTTAATCGAAAGGATCCCTCATGACTCTGCCCATCCACATTGTTTGGAGGGAGTTAGAAAATTGCGCCAGGGAGGGGGACCGCCAATCGGCGGCTCCAAGAGCGCAAAGAGGGACCGTCCGAACCGGGGACGGTTTGCGTGGGTGCCGCGCCGCGCAATTGTGTTTTCATAAGGCGTCCGGACAGTTTTACCATTCGCCCGATTTTCGCTACGAGTCCAGTTGGAGGTTCGATTCCTTCACGCTCACCACTCCTCGCCGGAGAAGCGGATGCTCTTCGGCGGCGTTTTTTTATTTTGGATTCGAAATGGCGGTTTGAACACTCTCCGTCTATGCACACCCACTCATACTCGTTTTCCTTCAGGCGGTCTCACTTTTTTTATCCCGCCAACTTGACATTCCCGAAACCCGGTTTTATTAACTTGCAGGAAGACAAAACCTTCATTCGGCGCCGAATGTTATCTTTAACTATTTTGAATGGAGGATACCGTCATGAGTCTCGTTGCCTGGAAACCAGAATCCGACTGGGATGAGTTTTTCACCCCAAAATCTTTGTTTGGACCCGGCTTTTTCCATCCCGAAGGATTTCGGGAAAACCTTGCGAACCTGCCTCTGGTCAACGTTTTGGAACGACCTGAGGATTTCGTGATCACCGCCGAGGTTCCCGGAATGAAGCAGGAGGACATTCAAGTGGAGGTGGACCGGGACGCCCTGACAATCAAAGGCGAAACCCAAACGGTCGTAGAAGATGAGAACGACCGCTACCACTTCAGGGAAATTGGCCATAAAAAGTTCGAGCGTCGTTTTCGCCTGGGAAGGGGCGTAGACGGCGACGCCATCAAGGCCAAAATGGAGAACGGCCAACTGACCCTGACCGTTCCCAAAAAGGAAGAAGCCAAAAAGAAAACCGTCGAGATCAAAATCGATTCCTGATTCCCGACGCTTTCTGCGATGGAAGACGGCTCGCCGTTAAACGGCGGGCCGTTTTTTTTATGCGCGAAAAAATTTAATCATAAAATAGTTTCCCCGCGAAAGTTATCCGCTATAATAGATCGTAATTTAAAAGTTTCACTTCGCTCATAAGGGAATGGTAAAAATGAAATCCATGGCAACCATCACAGAAAAAGATATCGAGACGATCAAAATGTCGCTGAACGATTCCCTGTCGGATATGAATATGGAATTGCGCGGAGAATTGAAAGATAAAAAACGCAACGAAGTTTTATCGTACAAAAACAAATACATGAAAGTTCTGGAGAAGTTAAACCGGAACCCTTCGGTTTACGCTTTGGGCGAATACGAGTTGGACATTGCGGCGGGGGGATTGAACGACGCCATCGAGCTTTTGGATGAAAACCTGACCGACGATCTGGACGAGCAGGAGAAAGGCGACATCCTGGCCTACCGAAACGATTGCCTGCGCCTGGTCGAGCTTTTATCCGGTTGAGGAGTTTGGTTTGTTTGATGGAGAAAGAAATTCTCCGCCTTGGCCGGACCGGAAACGGGCCAGATTTCAGCGTCCGAAATTGACGTAATAACCGTAATAGTACAGCCACCCCGTGACGGCCGCCCCGACCGCCCAGGATAAAATCCACGCGATTCTACTGTCCTTTTTTACGCTCCCCTTGTCCTCGTAAATGAAGGCGGAGTGGATCAGCATCCCCATAAAATAGGACGTGACTATAAAGGCGGCTACCATGACCGCGAACATGAACGGCGTGAACTCCATGTTCCCTCCCATCCTTATAAACCCTCTTTAAATGAATCCCTGTTCCGCAATCCCAAAAGCCGTCAGCAGTTGGGAGACCCCGATCAACAAGCCGACCAACAGAACCATCCCCAGAACTACCTTACAAAAATTAAAAAATATTTGCTTCCGCGACCGCGTCCGCTGGCAATAGCTGAGCGCCACAGTCAGGATGAGCGCTATGATTGCGGTGGACCAATAAAATCGGGGAGACATGCCGGTGATATTATCAGTAAACGGGGCGGTTTGAAAAAAAAACTGCTCGCCGCAGGGGCATAACGCTACGGGCGGGAGAGATTGCATCTCGAATACAATAGCGAAAACCCGACGGACGGATGGGAGCTCGAGTTAGGAGAAGTTTCGCAATCGCCAACCACTGGGTCCAGCGTCACGCTGGCAGGCGCTTGCCTGGCGCCGGTTCAAGGCGTTTCCTCGACGCGGATCACATTGGTCCATTGCGGAATCCCCGCCGGAATCCCCGCCGTGAGCACCACCCGGTCGCCTTTTTTTAGAAGCTTTCGGGATTTTAACGCGGCAAATATCTTCTTGAGATCTTCCAAAAAATACTGGCTGTCGCGAACCATAAACGGCCGGCATCCTCGGATCAAGGTCAGCTTTCCGGCCCGCCGCCTACTGGAGGTGAAGGCAAACACCGGAACCATGGGGAGCGGCGCGGCCACCTGCCGGGCCGTTCCGCCCGACAACGTAAAAATCATCAGCGCCCGGGCGTTCAACAATTCCGCCATGCGATCGGCGGAATAAGTGATCCCCTGCCCGATCGTCGGATCCTTGTCGAAGAACCGCCGCCAGGACAGGATCCTATGGTCTTCCCGCTGGCAGTCCTCCATCCTCAACGCCGTGCGCGCCATCACTTTTACCGCCTCCACGGGATGACGCCCAACCGCCGTTTCCCCGGACAGCATAACGGCGTCGGCGCACCCCGTCACCGCCTGCGCGATATCCGAAATTTCCGCGCGCGTGGGGCGCGGGTTTTCAATCATCGACTCCAACATCTGAGTGGCGACAATCACGGGAGTGGTCAAACGCGCGCTCAGCTTCAATATGGTTTGTTGGACTGCGGGGACGTCCTCCATCGGGATCTCGATCCCCAAATCCCCGCGCGCCACCATGACGGCGTCCGCCGCTTCCATAATAGACTCCAGGTTGTCGACGGCCTGTTTGCGCTCGATTTTGGCGATGATCTCGGCGTCCCCTTCCGCCTTTTGAATCAACCGGCGGAGTTGAACAATGTCCTTCGCGGAACTGGCAAAGGAAAGAGCCACGTAATCGACGCCCTGTTCCAGACCAAACAAAAGATCCTTTTTATCCTTGGCCGTCAAGGCCCTGGGACTCACCTTGGCGTCGGGCAGGTTCAATCCCTTGAAGTTGGAAAGGTTGCCGCCGGTTTCCACTTCCACCTGAACCCGCCGCCCGTCGATCTTCAACACCCGGACGCAGATATTTCCGTCGTCCAGATACACCCGGTTGCCCGCCTCCACGGCCTTGTGAAAGTCGCGGTACTGCACATGCGCCAGGCCTTTTTTACCCATAACCTTTTCGGTCGTGAACGTCATCCGGTCCCCGCGATGCAGGGCGATAAAACCGTTTTCAAATTTCCCCACGCGAATTTTAGGGCCTTGCAGGTCCAGCAAAATCCCGACAAACGTTTTGAGTTCCTTCTCGGTTTCGCGAATCCAGACGATCCAGCGTTTAAAATCCTCGTGCTTGCCGTGGGAAAGGTTGAGGCGAAAGAGGTTGACGCCGGCTTGGACGAGCGCCTTGACTTTGGGCTTGCTCGCGGAGGCCGGACCCAATGTGGCGATAATTTTTGTCAATCGAGTTTTCATAAACGCCTTCCTTATGATTAAAGTCCCACAACGCGCCGACCTTGCTACTGCGTCCGGGCGTCGGCTTGAGCCGTATCGTGCAAGGGCATGGTAAGCAAACCCAAAAAAGTGGTTTGCTCCGGACGACGATAAGCGCCCACCCCGATCACTATTTCCGGTTGCGGTTTTTTGGCCTGTACAATATAGGTGCCCAGCATTCGGTCCCAGATAGAAAGATTGAATCCGTAATTGGAATTGGTTTCCGCCACCTCCACGGAGTGGTGGATGCGATGCATGTCCGGGGTTACAAAAATCCGACGTAGCGCGGCGTCCAGTTTTTCAGGAAGCGGAATATTGGAATGGGTGAACTGCGCCATGCCGTTCAGCACGGCCTCAAAGACCACGACGGCAAACGGCGAAGGCCCCAGGGCCAGAATCAGGCCGATTTTATAAAGCATGGAACCCAGTATTTCTAACGGATGAAACCGGAAACCCGAGGAAACGTCGAGGTCGAGATCCGAATGATGAACGACATGAAAACGCCAGAAGAAGGGAATCATGTGAACCAGAACATGCTGAAGGTAGATCATGAAATCCAGGAACGCCACGGTCATTCCCAACTCCAGCCAGGCCGGGAGGTCGAGATAATTCAAAAGACCCCAGCCGCGTTCGCTCGTGAAGTAAGCCGCTCCCACCGCCGCGCCGCCGAATACCAGCCGCAATAAAATAACGTTGACAGCGGTGAGACTTAAATTGATTCCCAGCCGACGAGGTTTGGAATCCACGGTGGGATGTTTTTGGACGAAACTTTCCAGCAGAAGCAACAGAAAGAAAATTCCCAGAAACAAGCCCAGGCGGATTTGATTGAAGTCCATTAATATTTTTCCAGGAAAAGCAAAAAATTAATCGTTAAGCTTTTAAAGTAAGGAACCAACAATGCCTCCGGCGGCCGGCGAAGGCGCCGGGGCCAATAGGCGCTTGCCTGGTCGGCGCTATTCTCCGTCGCGCCGTTTCTTGATTCTGCGAGCCTGTTCGTTGCGCATGAGGACCAAACAGGCTTCGGTCATTTTCCCGATGAACAGCGCCAGGGTGAACAAGATCAACCACTGAAAAACAAGATTGAACCAATATTGATTTGGGGTATAGTCTGTGGAAATATGGATCAAAGCCTTGATATTTTCCTTCTCCAGCATGGACGTTTCGGCGTAGCGTTTGTAAAAGGGATGCTTTTGATTTTCCGCAAAGGCCTTGAGTTTTTCAGGCGGAAGTTTGATAAATTCCATCACGGTATTGACGTCCCGTTTGAAGAACATTCGCATCCGTTGCGTGGCCGGGTCGTCCGGCGGCTTTTCTACGTAAAACCAGACGCAGGCGAGCGTTGCCAGAATAAAGGACAAGACATAGGTAACCCGGCTCGAAAATTTTTCGGCTTTATCTTCGTGCTCGGTCGAAAATTCATCCAGCGCCATGGAAAAAGATCCCTCCTTTTATTGAAACGTTTGCAAAACAAATTTTATCATACATTGAATGATTATCGAATCGAGGCAAAATGAAATTTTCTCTTACCTGCAAGTTGATTTTCTGGTTGTCGGCGACAGCGTTGTTATTCGCCGCGCCGGTTGTGGGCAAGGCGCCGCGATTTAAAGACCTCGGCGACGGAACGATCGTCGATTCCAAATCCGGATTGATGTGGACTCAAAAAGATAGTTGGGCGCAAACAGGGAAATGCCTGGACTGGGAAGGCGCAAAGGCCTACGTCAAGGCGTTGAACGCCGGAGGCCATACCGACTGGCGCTTGCCGACGATGGATGAAATGGCCTTGTTTCCCAACGGGATTGTCGAGCGAGGCAAAACCAACAAGTTGGGCGTGGAATACAAGAACTGGAGCGAGGAGTACACCCTGAATCTGGATCCCATATTCGGACCCAAAGCGGCGTATTGGCTCTGGTCTTCGGAAACGGACGGGGAAACCCGCGCCGGATTTGTCGATATGCGCAACGGCCAGATGGTCAGCATCAAGCGAACGACCTGCTGGGTTCTGGGAGTCCGCGCGGTGCGCGAACCTTGAATGGAGAGGTGGAAATTAAATTACCCTGCGAGAAGGTTTTCCGGAAACCGCAAAATAAAACAACTGCCCTCGTTGGGAACGCTTTGAGCGGTGAGGGTCGCGCCGTGGTTGTCGGCGATTTTTTTGCAAAGGGCCAGGCCGAGTCCGTTGCCGTGGAATTGATCGTTGCCGTGCAGGCGTTCAAACGGTTTTAAAATGCGTTCCAGATATTTGCCGTCAAATCCAACGCCGTTGTCGTGAACGCAAATTTCCCAGGCGCCGTCCTCCGGGCGTCGGCTGAAAATCTGGACGCGCGGGGCCTTGTCCGGCATTTGGAACTTCAGGCTGTTCAGTATCAGGTGTTGAAAAATTTGCCGCAATTGAAACGCGTCGCCGTACACAACGGGCAACTCCTCCACCGCCACGACCCCTTGGCTGTACTTGATCCCCTCGTCCAAATCCAATAACACTTCGGATATTAACTTGTTCAAATCCACCTTCTTAAATGGACCGCCCTGGGCGCTCATCCGCGAATACTGAAGCAGGTCGTCGATCAGCGATTCCATTTTGGAAGAACTTCTTTCCATGCGGCCAAAAAAATCCCGGCCCTTGTTTTCCAACCGGCCGGAAATTTGATGTTTCAATTTGCCGGAAAAAACCGATATCTTTCTCAACGGTTCTTTTAAACTTTGCGCGGCGATACGGGCAAATTCTTCCTGATCCCTGGCGATTCTATTCAATTCCCCAACCGCCTGGTTCAGTTCCTCGCGGGTTTGTTTTTTTTCGGTGATATCCCGCGCCAAAGCTTCGAACCCGCATACGCGATTCGCAGAATTAAAAACCGGGGTTTCGATTGCCTCCAGCCAAACCTCCCGGCCGTCCTTATGATGGGTTTTAACCTCCCAGGGTTTGACCGAGAGGCTTTCATCTACCTGGGATGAAAATTTTGCGCTTTGCGGGTTTTCCTGTTTGCCAAAATAAAATTCCCAGCCCTTGTCGCGGAATTCCCGCGAGGAGACGCCCAATATACTTTCAACCCCTGGGCTGGCATATTCAAATCGGCCATTCAGGTTTCGGGTATAAAAGAAAACCCCTTCAATTTCCTGGTTCAAAAAACACTGAAAGGAGTTCTGGTCGCCCTGAACCGGACGTCTTTCTTTATTAGATTCCATACGGGTCCACCACTCGCCATGGGGGCGGTTTGCAATAACTTACCCCTACGACCCATCTTTTTTGTTGGGAAGCTGAACGGAAAAGGTCCAATGCGCCCCCTGTTGGATCCATTATTAATGCTCGCTAATTCCGATAAACTAAATAACATAAACTGTAGGTATGAATATACGCCTATCGCGCCGTTTTTCAAGGTTTTTTATTCAACCCGTCCCATTCACTGGCAACTTATTGTAAAATCGCCTCATCATGGCTTCCAATCGTCCAAAGGGTTATATCGCCCTGTTAAAAAACAATCCCGATTTTCGCAACCTCTGGTACGGGCAGATCGTGTCGGAGCTTGGGGATTGGTTGAACAGCATTGCCATCTTCACTTTGGTTCTAAAAATTTCCGGAACGGGAACCGCCATGGCGGCGGTGATGATGGCAAAATTGCTTCCCATTGTCGTGATCAGCCCACTGGCGGGAGCGTTGGTCGACCGCTGGGATAAAAAACATATAATGATCGCCGCAGACCTGTTGCGCTTTTTTGTCGTCCTGGGTTTTCTGTGGGCGATGGAGGGAGGAAGCCTGTGGATCCTTTATGTACTGGTTATTTTGGAAACCGCCCTGGCCGGATTTTTTGAACCGGCGCGCAGCGCCATCATTCCCTCCATCACACCCCGGCGGGATCTGGTCGCGGCCAACGGTCTGGCGGGAGCCACCTGGTCGACCATGCTGGCGTTTGGCGCCGCGGCGGGCGGGCTATTGGTCGCCTGGTTTGGAGTCCGCGCCGCCTTCCTCATCGACGCGTTCACCTTCCTTTTATCCTGCTGGTTCATCACCCGCATCCAGTTTTCCGAAAGTAAAAAAGCGTCGCCTTCCGGCAAATCTTTTCGGTCGGAAATTGCCGGGCAGGCGCTGGACGGGTTTCGGTATGTTTTTTCCGAGCCGATCATCCTAGCTCTTTCATTGCTAAAATCCGGTCTTGCGCTGGCGGGAGGGATCATGACCCTGATACCCCTCTACGCGAATAAAATCCTCACAGCGCCGGCCACGTTGTCGTTGGGGATCGGCCTCATGTACGCCGCCCGGGGAGTTGGCGCGGCGCTGGGTCCTTTGCTGACGAATAAATTGTTTGGAGACTCCGCGCGGGCGTTGCAAAATTCCATCGCCGGGAGTTTCCTTCTGGGTGCGGCCTGTTACTGGTATTTCGCGGAATCGCATTCCATCCTGACCGCGTCTTTGAGCCTGGGAGCCGCCACGCTCTTTGGATCGATCATTTGGGTGTTCAGTTCCGCCTTGATCCATCTGGAGGCGGACAAACGTTACCTGGGGCGGATATTCAGTTCCGAGCTTGCCTTGTTGACGCTGACGATGGGCGTCAGCAACTGGGGCGTGGGATTTGCGACGGATCATCTGGGCTGGTCGCCCAACGAGGCGGCGCGGGCGCTGGCGGTCCTCTTCATCGCGCCGGGTATTTCCTGGATCCTTTTCCTGGTCTTCCTGCGGCGGCGCCTGCATCAGGGAAAATGCGTAGGTTCGCATTGCCCCGTCGACCCCAGCGGATTCAATCCCGCCCCGACCAATCCCTTGCAGATAAGCGCTCTGGATTCCGTTCAGGAAGAAGCGGTCCCGAAAAAATAATCCGCCAGGGATTTGCCCACGTCGAAATGATGGGTGAAGGTTTTGGAACTCTCCTCCAGCTTGCCAGCCCAGGCGTAGGCCGCCTCCACCTCGTCCTTCATCCCGAGAGCGTGAAGCGTTCCCACGGAAACATAGCTGGTTCCCAAATCCATGCTTTGCGAATACTCCGTTAAAATGCCGCGCATGGTTTCCATCTGCGTAGGATCCAGAGAGCGATATTTTTCTACAAGGTTTTGGATATTCTCTTCGCCGTAGGTATTGGCGTAACTGGCTCCTATGATGGGTTCCCGATAGAGCCGGAGTATTTCCTCTTCCAAATTTTGTTTGGAGTCGTCCATGGAGTGAATTATCTTTGGGGTCCTAGGCGGGCGCGGGTTCTTTTTTGGGAATCCAGAACTGTTCGAACTCTTCCTGGTAACAGAGTTTCTTCAGATCCTCCATGCGGTCGACGTAAAGGATTCCGTTTAAATGATCGATCTCGTGTTGCGCCGCCACGGCGGGAAACCCCTCCGCCTCCAGCGTGATCGCCTGACCTTCGCGGTCGTAAGCCTCGATGCGGATACTGCTCGAGCGAGGAACCCAGCCGTGCAATCCCGGAAGGCTCAGACAGGCTTCCCAACCGGGCGCCTTTTCCTCGCCGTAAAAAACTATTTTCGGATTCACCAGAACCGTCAAGCCAAAGTTGGGACGGTCCGGGTAGCGCTTGTTGGTTTCGCATTCCATGACGACAATTTGCAGGGACCGGTCGACCTGCGGCGCCGCCAGACCCACCCCGTCTTCCGCCCGCATGGTATCGACCATGTCGTCGATGAAAGATTGGAGACCGCTATCATCCCCCGGGGCAAGGCATTTTATATCCACCGACTCCGCTTTCCGGCGCAAAACCGGATTGCCTGATTTGACGACTTTAAGTACGGCCATTTTATTCTCCGTATTTTATAAATAATTCTTATCGTCCAGGAGACAACTTCCAGGACGAAACAGGCATATTGATTTTAAAAGGGTTCGCTCAAACTTTTTGAATTTAAAGTGTATCATATTATTGAAAATTCAGAAAAAGCCCCACAGGGGGAATTCACGTTCCGCCTATAATACCGCCTTGAGATAGAATTTTTAAATTGACATTCAGGCTCGATTTTTTATAATGTCGCCTGCCATACCAAATACCGACCTGCCAGACTAAAAACAGATTTGAAGGAGGGGAATTGATGACTAAGGACGATTTAATCACCACGGTAATAAAAAGTTGCAAAGACGACAATTTGACCAAACGATTGGCCGGGGATCTTATAGACGCAACTTTTGACGCGATGGGGAAAGCGATCAAAAAGGATAAACGCTTTGCCTATCCGGGTTTTGGAACTTTTACGGTGAGAAGCCGTAAAGCCAGAAAAGGCCGGAACCCCCAGACCGGCGAGGAAATCAAGATTAAGGCTAGCAAAACGGTAGGCTTCAAGCCCGCGCCCACGCTGAAAACTTCTTTGTAAAATTAAAAAAAGAAAAGCCGCTCGTCTCACGACGGGCGGCTTTTTTTTTGCCAGCGTCACGCTGGCCGGGCAACGCCCGGTGGTAACGGTTGGCAATTGGAAAGTTTTTTTAATTCTAACCCAACCTACCAAGCTTTCATTATTGCATTCAAGATGCAAGCTCACCAAAACCTGAACCGCTCCCCCTGAACGTTACACTAAATGGCCCCGGCGCCTCGCCGGCCGGTTAGGGGGCGGCAATTGAATGCGCGATACCCCTTTTCTCCATTTCTCGCGCCACAGCTTCCAGGTCTTTAATTTCCAAGTAAGCCCCCGCCATGACCTTGACCTGCATCCCCTCGCCGCGGTTGACAAACGACCGATGCAGATAAGAGGAAAACCCTTTTCCCCGAAGAGCCTTCACAAACTCAATGGCCTCCCTATCGCTCGCGAAGGTTCCGGTCTCCAGCGTGTAGGGAAACCGCATGGGCGAAGCGCTTTTCCCCGCCTCCATACGGCGAACCGATTTCGTCACCCGCTCAGTTTCGTCCCAATCCGAAAACCGTCCCACAAATACCTGGTAGGCAGACTTCCCTTCCTGGGCGGAAGCGACCAGAGACGAATACGCGCCATACCCTTTCCGCCTCAACTGGTTGACCGACCGCGTTGCGGAATCCAGATCCTCATGGTCTGAAATATGAACGACAAAGGGCGATTCCATGGATCCTGCGGCGCCCGCTTCCGACTCGTCGTCTCCATCCCGCGCCTTTTGGACTCCGCCGGACTTACGCAAATGGATCCACTCGTTCAAAATTTTCCATTTTCCGTCCCGCCGAATCAGTTTCAAGGTTTTTCTTCCGGCACTTTCAGAACTATCCGAGCGATATTTTTGGTCGAAGGAAACCAGCCAATAACTCCTTCTCTTCTCCACAACCGGTTTTCCAATTTCGACTTTTACATTTTTATTATCCTGAAAAATTTTTCTTTTATACGCCGTTAAATCCGCGAAACGTTTTTTCAACCATTCTTCTTCCCTCTGCGGCGAGCCGTCGGTGAAATGGTCCAGATGGCGTTCCAAATTTCCGCTTTCCCACGAGTCTCTCCAATCCTTTAGCAAACGAGACAAGCCTTCCGGGTCGGGATTTCCCTCTGCGGGCAAGGCCATTTCCACAACCGCGCCGCCCGCCCCCGGCTCTTCCGGCGAACCGGCGCGATTTTTCCATTCTTTCCATTGCGACTTGAGGTTTTCCCGCGCGGCGCCGTCGTCCAGCTCTTGCATGCGGGCGGAAACGGCGGTTAAATTAAGCGTCGCCCCTTTCTGGACCCCATGCACGTTGCCGCCCAGAAACTTATCCTTGTTATCCATCCACACGGCCACCGCAAAGCGGGCGGCCTTGCCGGAATCGATCTTCAGGCGCCGGGAAATTTTTAAAAGCGAATCGCCGGGCCGGACCCGTTCCAGAACCGGTTTGGTTTCGGGCGAAGATTCCGGTTCGGTTTTAGGTTCGGGCGTTGCTTCAGGGGCTTCAATTTGCGTTTCCTTCTCTAGGATTTCCGGCGGTTTTTCGGGAGCTTCGAGTTCCGCCTTAGCCGTTTCAACAACCGGCTTGGGTTCGGGGGTGGGTTGTTCGTCGGACTGCGGCGGCTCTTCGTCCTTCACCTGGGCTTTTGGCTCGTCTACAGGCGAAGCCGTGGACGCCTGCCCCGGAGCGGGACTGGGTTCAGGAGTTTTTTCAATTTCGCTTTTTTCCAGGAGAACGGGTTCGTTCCCAGTGGGCGCAGGCGCCAGGACCGCTTCGGGTTCCTCCGACGTCTTTCGACCCTTCAAACCCAGTTTCACGCTTTGACGAAAATCCACCGCCACCAGATAATTTTCCAGCAGAGTCCCCCCCTCGGTTTCCACCCGAATCACTAAATTAAGCGATGGATAAAAAAGCGGCTTGTCCGAAAACACGCGGATGATTCTTTTATTTCGAACCCATTCCGAAACGTGGACTCGCAAATCGTCGACCAACAGCGACCGTTGTTTTTCGAGTTTTTGGTAATCCTCCTCGCTACCGACAAACGCGCGCAACGAATCCGGCTGAGCCTGGGACAATTCGATCTCCGCCTGGAATTTTTCTCCAAACCCGCTTTGGACGTCGATGGGTCCCAGAGAAAACGCCTGGGCGAAGGGGACGCAAAAAACGGCCGCGAACGCGGACGCGACCATGAAAAAAATGATGGCTGGCTTGTTGGATTTCAAAACGCGGGTATCCGTCGGAAGGTTCAAAATATCAAAAAAAAACGCGCGCCCCGGTTCCCTCTTATCGCGGAACTTAAAAAATATTCCAAAATGATTTTTTCTTCTCAGTTTTCTTTTCTTTCTTTTTTTTCCGCGATCTTTCTTTGGTCAAATCATGAATGAATTCTTTTTCGTAGGCCCGGTGTTTGCCGCGCTTCACCTCGCCCGGCCTGCGCGTGCCTCGCGTTATTTCGTCGCCGACAAAATTGTCCTCGACATAATGGCACAACCGGCAGGAGCGCGCCGCCTGGTACAGGCGCTTTTTATACAAGGCGCGCATTTCGTCCATATGCGATTCGGGTTCAAAATTTCTGTGGTTATGGCAACTCTGGCAATACTCGGTGATGACTTTCTGGTTTTCCTCCTCGCTGTAGTCGCCGTCAAACGCCCGCACAACGTCCGGGGTGTAATAGCAGGACGCCAAAACCAAAGGCCCGCACAGAATCGCCAGAAGGCGCGCTGACCGGATTTTCCACGAGGAGGGGGGGGACGTCATTTTGATCAATGCGGATATACCTGGGCGCCGTTTAGACCTGTTCCCGAAAGGGCGCCTGAATTTGGAATGGAAAAAGGAAAACAGCCGGTCTGAATATTTATCCGATGGATGATTAGGGCGAATGTTTAGATGGACTGGCGGATGGCGCTGTAATGCTGGAATACTTTTTGGGAATATCGTTTCGGACGATACCCTTTCCTCAAATAACGATCTATTTGAGTGGGGCCATGGTTGTAGGCTTCCAAAGCCAGCGCCAAATCGCCAAACCGTTGCACCATCTTATCCAGATAATGCGCGCCCAGAGCGATGTTGGCTTTCGGATCGTACAAAGTGGGCTTGCCTTTCCATTGCACCTCGGCTTCCGTGGCCATGGCGTGTCCCGTAGGCAACCGGACTTGCATCAGGCCCATGGCTCCCTGATTAGACTTCGCCCAGTTGTAAAACGAGCTTTCAGCCACAATCACCGCGGTTAAAAACAGCGGATCGTAACCGTACTTCTGACTGGCATGGATGATGGCCTGGGGGATTTTTGAACGAGCGTCGTTTTTCAATCCCGTTTTATATTGGGAAATCACCTTTTGGATTTTACCCTTAACCCGGATATGGTAATCCCGGTCGTGGCTCCTGCGTTCCAGGGAAACTTTCTGGAAAAAACCTTCCTCCAGTCGTTCCAGTTTGTGAAAAAAAGGCGAAACCCCGCTTAAGTTTCCATTCGATTCACCCGTATAAACACCTAACAATCCAAAGGTTAATAGAACAGAAAGCGCCGCATTTGAGGTGGAGGAGAAAAACATGGCCGATTCCCAAAAAGGTAATAAATTATAGTTTTAAACTGATTCTACTATTTCCGGTCAGGAGGACGTTGCCAGAAGGGAAAGTCTTACATATAAGACGGACAGCCTGAAAGTTAAACTTCCAAGCTTATAAGGTGGATTATACTGATTTCTAAAATCCCTGTCAATCCTTCCTTGACCGGGCTTGCCATTCCATAAAAATAGAATATAATGATTATGCTTAAGCCATTAAAAAATAAACTGTTATGAATGTAAAGTGTCCCCACTGCGAAACCTCCTACCAGATTGATCTTCCAGAAAACCCGGAAGACGCAACACTCCAATGCGCCAAGTGCAATCAACAATTTTCCCCCGTCGCAAGTTCGCCGCAATCGCAATCGACCGATAAGGCGTCGCCCGAACCCGAAAATCAAAACCGGGAAAGCGCTCCGGAGTCCGGCGACTCTGCTAATGACCAGGACGCCGTCCCCTCCCCCGACCAGGCGACCAGCGACGAAATCGATCAATTTCTGGGCCAATTGGTTCAGGAGGAAATGCAACAACAAGAGGCGACAGGTTCAGAAAAAATCCCCATCGACGATTCCGCAGGGTTCCTGGACGATTTTTTGAACTCAGACATGGACCTGGGAATCGCGCCTCCAACCGAACAAACCGAGGATAGCGAAGTTCCCGTTTCCCAGGACGAATCGCAAGAAACCGGGCAGGAGGCGCCCTCCGAAGAAGATCTCCCGGAGCAGGAAGTTGCCGGCGTTGATGAGACCGGCGCGGAAGGGTCTGTTCCCGCAACCGGAAACGAGGAGACCGCCGGAGACGAACCGGACGAAGACGAAGATTTGGACGACGACGCTCTTCTGGAAAGTATCTGGAAAGAAGCGGTGGAAGAAGGCGCCGCAGAAGCTGAAGCCTCCCCTCCGAGGGAAGAACTTGCGAAAGAAACGACGGCGGAAATGACGGAAGAAAAAGAACCCGCTCCCGCAAAAACCGAGGAGTCGTTCACCGCTCCGGAAATGCCGGAACCCGCTCCGGATTCTCCCTCCCCCGAAGAGAAGGAGCCGGTCGGGCAAACTGCCGAATTGTCCGAGGACGATCTTTGGGCGCAGGCGCTGGACGAGCAGGACGAATTGAATGAAAAGCAAGCTCCGGCGGAGACTCTGGAAAGCGTAACCGAAGCTCCCCCTGCGCCGCCCGTGAAATCCACTGCGAAAAATCTTGAACCGCCCGAAGATTTGTTGGGAGAAGCTCTGGCGGGATTGGACGCATTGAATGGAAATTCAGAAACGGAGGAAGAAACGATTGCGGTAGGAACCGAACCTGCCGAACAATCCGCCGAAGAAGACGATATGTGGGCGCAGGCTTTTTCCGAACAGGACGAATTAAACGATGAAATGAAAGCGGAAGAGACTCCAGAAGAAAAATCCAGTGCAGCTTCGGCGGCCCAAACCGCAGAACAAACTCTCGAACCTGCCGAACAAACCGCCGGTGAAGACGACATGTGGGCGCAGGCTTTTTCCGAAGCGGATGGATCGGGCGAAGAACAAAAAGCGGACAGTTCCGTCGAAGACAAAGTGGAAGAGACTGTCGGCCAGCCCGCCGACGCCGTGGAAGAAAATGCCGAGCTTTCCGAGGAAGACTTATGGGCGCAGGCTTTCGCCGGGCAGGAGGATTCAACCGAAGACGTTGGCGCGACGGAAACAGCGTCTGCGCTTGTCGATTCCGACCCCATGGAGGACGATGGAAGCGAGGAATTGACGCAGGACGCCCTCGACGCGGCGTTGGGCGAGACCGGATTTGAGGAAGAAGCCGAGGGGGAAATCGAAGAGGAAGAGCACGAAACCGTCGGCGAATCGGAAGGGTTCGCCATGGGGGAGGATTACGACGATGAGGAAGAGGATGATTTCCCCACGGAAATAAAAAAGAAGAGAAATTTTCTCTCCTTTTTGCCGCCCATGAAGTTGCCGGAAACCAAAAGCGGCAAGATGATAATGGCGGGAAGCGCGGCGGCGATTCTTTTGATCGTTGGCGGCGGATATTTTGCCATGCAAACCCTGGCTCCCACGGAATTAAGGGAAACCTCGACCCCCGCGCCCCAACAAGCCAAGATTCCCGACCTTCCGGTGGAACCGGAGAAGAACGAGTCCGCCAAACCGGAAACTCCTGAACCGGCTCCGGCCAACCAACCGTCCGGCGGCGACGCCGCTTCCCAAAAAACGGAACCCGCAAGCCCGGAGACAGAAGGCGCTATTCCAAAACCGGCGGCCTTGGGAGATGGACTGGCCAAACGCGATTCGCCGGATACTGAAAGTCAAACCCCGGAGTCCGCAACAACCGCCGAAACCCAGGCCGAGCCGGTTGATCCCCAGGATAAGACCGTGAGCATGGGCGCCATCATGCCGGTCGCCTTCAACGCAACGGACCTCAGGGTTTTAAGCTTCACCCTGGAATTGGAACTCGAGAACGGACAAACCGCGGCGCTGGTTCGCGAATCTCTTCCGGTTTTTGAAAAAATTATGGTTTCGACGGTGGAGCAGTTTCTGGGCAGGACCTTTTACAACGACATACTTTATGTAAAAGAAAAACTGCAGAAAAAATTGATGCAGGCGATGAACAAATCCATCAAAGGCGGAAAAGTAAAAAAGGTGAATTTCAAGGAATTCGAAATCGGTTAATTCATAACCATTTCTCTCCGCCCGATTCTTTATTTTCCAACGCGTCGCGCTCCCGATTCATCGCCTCCAGGCTTTGCTTCACTTGATACAATAGTTGCCGAACGCCCTCCCCCGTCGCCGAGGAAAACGGAAAAATCCGCGGATTGATCGCCTCCAGCCTCTCCCTGTATATCTCCAGTTTCTTTTTGGATTCCGGATCGTCTATTTTGGAAAGCCCCAGGATTTGCGGTTTCTGATACAGGTCCTCGCTGAAATTTTTCAACTCCTCTTGCAAGGTCAGATAATCCGATACCGGGTCGCGGGGTTCCGGCGCAGAGAGGTCCAGCAGGTGGACCATCAGACGAGTCCTTTCGGTGTGCTTCAAGAAACGGACGCCCAAGCCCTTGCCCTTATGCGCGCCTTCGATCAGCCCCGGAATATCCGCCGCGACAAAGGAGAAATCGTCGACCTTGACCATTCCCAGGTTGGGGACCAGCGTGGTGAACGGGTAATCCGCAATTTTGGGGCGGGCGTTGGAGATTTTGGAAATCAGCGTGGACTTTCCCGCGTTGGGGAAACCGACGATGGAAACGTCGGCGAGAAGTTTTAATTCCAGAAAAAGGGTCCGGTTCTCCCCAGGGCTTCCTTCCTCGAATCTTCTGGGAGCGCGATTGACGGAGGATTTAAAGCAGGCATTGCCGCGCCCACTGCGCCCCCCTTTGGCGGGAACATAGCGCGCGCCGTCCTCCACAAGATCGGCTAACACCTCTTCGGTCTCGCGGTCTTTGACGAGGGTTCCCCGGGGAACCGCGATCACGCAGTCGGCTCCTCTTTTTCCGGTCATGTCCTGGCCGCGACCGTGTTGGCCGTTTTCGGCCCGGTAATGTTGTTGGTATCTAAGATCGATCAGCGTGGAGAGATTGTGCGTGGCAAGAAGGACGACGTCTCCGCCCGGGCCGCCGTTGCCGCCGTCGGGACCGCCTCTGGGGATGTGCTTTTCTCTACGGAAACTGCAACAGCCGTCCCCGCCTTTCCCCGCCTGGACAAGAATTTTGACCTGGTCGACAAACATGGGGTTTCATTTCGCGGGGGAATGAAAAAAAGGTTTTCTAAATTTAACTGGCGGGGTAAACGCTGATCTTTTGCCGGGTGCGGGAATAAAATTCAAACTTGACCAGTCCCGGCGCCTTGGCAAACAATGTGTAGTCGCTTCCCACGCCAACGTTGGAGCCGGCGTGAAATTTTGTGCCCCGCTGGCGAACCAGAATTTCGCCGGCCTTGACGGCTTGCCCGCCAAAACGCTTCACGCCCAGACGCTTGCCAATGCTGTCGCGCCCGTTGGTGGTGCTTCCCTGTCCTTTTTTATGAGCCATTTCGTTTTCTCTACTTGGTTTGAATTCCGGTGATCTTTAATTCGGTGACCAACTGACGGTGCCCGTTCTTGCGGCGGTAATTTTTTCTCCGCTTCTTTTTGAAAATGATGATCTTTTTATCCTTGAACTGACGGGTGATCTCTCCGTTCACGGCGCACCCTTCCAGCAACGGAGCGCCAACCTGCACCTGCTCCCCCTCGCCGACCATCAACACCTGGTCCAGAGTCACCGTTTCCCCGACGGGAACGTCCAGTTTCTCTACCCGGATGGTGTCCCCTTCGGAAACCGTGAATTGTTTCCCGCCTGTTTGAATAACGGCGAACATGTAACTCTCCTGTAAAAAATGACCAAAAAAACAACCCACAAAAAAAAGGAGTGGGCTGAAAAATGCATTGGCCTGATTTCCGTAAAGCGCTATCCTAGCGAATCCTTTTGGCCTTGTCAAGGGTTTCGACATTGTCTTTAAAGCTTTATTGCCCCGGTCGGGGGAATTCGGCCTCAAATCCTGTTTTGAACGCCCCATGTCCATTAAAGATAAAGAAAAGTGGAATAAAAAATACCGGGATCCGGAGCATACTCCCAGCACGGAACCGGTCGAGTGGCTGACCGAACAGTCCGCTTACCTGGCAAGCTCGGGACGCGCCCTGGACCTTGCCATGGGAGAGGGACGCAACGCCATATTCGTCGCCCAGCGCGGTTACGACGCCTTGGGAGTAGACGTTTCCGAAGCCGGCGTTCAAAAAGCCCGCGACCTGGCCGAGGCAAAGCAGACGACCATCACCGCCGTGTGCGCCGACCTGGACGACTATCGAATCGAAAAAAACGCTTTCGATCTGATACTTTGCTTTTACTTTCTCGACCGGCGGCTCTTTCCCGAAATTCGCGAGGGACTGCGTCCCGGCGGATTAATTTATTTTGAAACCTTCAACGCCGGACATTTGAAATACACTTCCTTCAAGAAAGAATGGGTTCTCGGGGACCACGAACTGATCCGCGAATTCATGGGCTTTAAAATATTAAAATACCGGGAAGTGGACCGGGATGAAAAATCCTACTCCTCCCTGGTGGCGCAAAAAGAAAGCGATTGAAAAAAATATGTCCGAACCCTCGCAACACGACATGAAAAACCATTCCACAGCATCTCATGCGACTCCAAAAGGCCGCGCGCGCCCTTTCCGAGGCCTTGCCCTGGCGCTTCTGGTCGGTCTCACTTCGACCCTTTTCGCCTGCTCCACTTTCAAGGAAAAGGAATTCAAGTCCGACACGCTGGACCTCAAGTATCAGGAGTCCACCGTGCTGGGAAGCGAAACCAAAAGCCTGCCGCTGGACCATCCGCTGGAAATCGCGGAAAAGACGATGCGGGAGCATTTATTGTCCCTGGTTTACGAAGAGCTTCATCTGCTGTCGAAAAAGAAATACCTGTTCAGCGAAGAAGACGCCGGCGAGGTCGCGCGGATTCTGACCAAAGCCCTGCGCCGCGCCCCGCCGCATAAAGTCATCCAATTCACCGTCAAGACGAAAAAAGGCGATACGGTAGGAAAGCTATTCGCAAGCCAAAAGAAATTGCACTGGATATTTTCCCGGATCAACGGACTGAGGTATTCCAACAATCCCAACCCCAGCGCCAGTTATGGACGCGTGATGACCAACTGGAAAATGATCCCGCAAGCCGGACAGTCCTATCACCGCAATCAGAAACTGTTGGGGAAATTCACGCGCGAGGATTGGATCGCCTCGCACCTGCGTTTGCCCGGCCTGGCCCGGAGCGGCTTGAAGAAAAAGAAATCAACTCAAGCGCCCGCCGCCAAGGCGCCTTCGGGGAAAAGCCGGACCGGCGAGAAGAAAGAACCTGCGCCGGATAAACCCGCGTCAAGTCAGGAGAATCCGGAGTTCGAGGAAAAACTAAAATTCCTCAAACAACTGCACGACAAAAAACTGATCGACGACGACGAGTACGAAAAAAAGAAAAAGGAATTGATGGACGAGTTTTTTTAACGCCTTTGCAAGTAAGCGGCAAATCCTTGTTAATGAATTCTCGACTTGAAACGCGGCGTTGAAATTGCGCGCGTCTTCTCCCAGGGGTTTTGGATTTTCTCCATCCGGTCCGACCAGCCAATACCAGTCATAGGAACCGCCGCCAAAAAAGTATTTGTGTTTTTGTACCACAAGACGACC